>CACZQP010000107.1 GCA_902783385.1 uncultured Lachnospiraceae bacterium
AGGCACTGTCTGATCCCGCGGTCTATTCAAGATGCAGGCCGGTCGTCATCGGCGACGCGGCCGCGCTGGAATATGCAGCCGAAGTGCAAAGGCGGCTGGGAAAGCCGGCGCCGCGGATCCATGCGGTGAAGGAGATCTCCGAAGCGGAATTTAAGCCCGGTACGATCGATGTTCTGAGTATGGGACTGATCGATGCGGGCGACTTTCCCGCGATACAGGATCCGCCTGCGGCACTCGGGGTCGGCCCTACGGCAAAGGGAGGAGAGGCCGCATTCCGGTACGTGGTAAAGGACATTGACCTCGCCATGCGCGGCGAGGTGGACGCCACCGTCACGAACGCCCTTTCCAAGGAGGCCGTCAATATAGCGGGGCACCATTACAGCGGACATACGGAGATCTACGCGGAGTATACCCACACACAGAAGTGCACCATGATGCTCGCGCACGAGGAGCTGCGCGTCGTGCATGTATCCACCCATGTTTCTCTCAGGGAGGCGTGCGACAGGGTCAAAAAGGACCGGGTCCTGGACGTGATCCGGATTGCGGACCGCGGCTGCAGACAGATCGGGATCGACACTCCCAGGATCGCGGTGGCGGGACTGAATCCGCACTGCGGCGAGAACGGTCTGTTCGGAAGAGAGGAGATCGAGGAGATCCAGCCCGCGATCGACGAGGCGCTCAGGGAAGGGATCTGCATTCCCGATAAAAAGCCCGTCCCGCCGGATTCCGTGTTTTCAAAGGCTATCGGCGGATGGTATGACGTCGTTGTGGCCATGTATCATGACCAGGGCCATATCCCGCTCAAGGTAAAGGGTTTTGTCTACAACAAAGAGGAGGGACACTGGGACGCGGTCGCGGGCGTGAATATCACGCTGGGCATCCCGATCATCAGAACATCGGTGGACCACGGGACCGGATTCGATATCGCCGGCTCGGGAGCTTGCAACGAGATCAGCCTGGTGAACGCAATCGATTATGCCATCCGGATGGCGGGTGCAAAATAGAAAGCGGGGAAATGCCGGAATCTTCTGTGCAGAGAGGCACTCGGAAAGAGTCTGTCAGATCACGGCATCCACATCCAGGATGTCTTCGGTGATCTTTCCTTCCGTGTTGCACTTTGCGTAGTATTCTACGCGCTGCCCGCGCAGCATTCTGGGGAGCCAGAGAGGGTAGTCCATGCTCATGAGATCGTATTTGAGCTTTTTGAGCGGCATCCAGACCGGCGTCTTCGCGCCGCCCTCCTTCAGCGCTCCGGAAAAGCTCCTCGCGACGAAGACGTGGAAGCGGATATTCTTATCCGGCATTTCAAAGTTGAGACGCCCCGTATAATCGGGCTCTTCGCACTTGAGCCCCGTCTCCTTCAGAAGCGTTCTTTTCGCCGCTTCGGTGTTTTCCTCCCGCGAACCGATTGCTCCGATGGCGCCGGAGAGCTTGCCGGGCCTGTTTTTCATGCGGGTGTCGTCGATGAGAAGCGCATTTCCGCTGTCATCGAAGGCAAAGACGATCACATATTCGTTTTCCGGCGTCCAGCCGATCCAGGCCTTTTTCTTTTCCTCGACTTCCCGCCGGATCAGCTCCTCCTCCGGGATCTTTGGCTGTGCCGGATGGATCCTGTCATAACAGGACGCGCAGAGATGCTCATCGCTTGAGAGGAATTCCGTGATGCTGAGCGCTTTACCGCAGGATATGCAGTGCCGCTGAAAGGGGAATACCGTGCGCCGGAAGAGGAACGCGACTATAAGAAGCGCCGCCGGGACGACAAACGCCATACTGACCGGGAGGCGGGATGTATAGATCAGATAGTAGGCCGTCCACAGGACAGCGGAAAAGAGCGTGAGGATAAAGACGGCCCGCGCTTTTTTTCTGCTTCTTTTTCCGGCCCGCAGAAGGCTGAAGAGGAGCAGCCCGTCAAAGAACAGGAAGACGATATACCCCTCGACGACCTTCTGCACAAAAGACTGCATCATAAGCTTACTCGATCACCATGACGGAGACGCCGTCGGGAATCGCCGTGACGGTCGCGTCCTTTTTCCCAACGATCTCTTCGGCTTTCTGCATGGCTTCCTCCAGGGAATGGGCGGGGATCATGTGGAGACCCTTCACCATTTCATCCGGCGCCTCGGAAATATAGATCACGGAGGCTCTCTGGAGGACCCGGATAAAGATCTGCGTCTGCCACTGGTCCGGAACCGTCTCGTTCCTTCCCCTCGACAGGAAGGTCGCAAGCGTCTTTTCGATATCGGGCTCATCCGCCATCTGGTGATAGAAGTGCTCGCCGCCGTGACCGTCGTTGCTCTTTGCCATCATGATGATGACGCCGCCGTGCTTTACGGTCGCTTCGGCAGCTGTCATGCCCTTGACCGCCTGGTAGATGTTCTGGTCGAGCGGATAGCCGCCGTTGGTGGTGATGACGATATCTGCAGGACGGGCGTCTACCTTGCAGAGAGAAGAGAGGAAGTCACAGCCCGCCCGGTGCGCTTCTTCCATGTCGCCTGCCACGGCAAAGATGGCCTGCTTTTCCGCGTTGATGACGACGTTGCAGATGAAGGCAAGCTTCGCGGTCCTCGCCGCCCACACCATGTCCTTGTGGATGGGGTTGCCTTCGAGGATCCCGGTCCTTGCGTGCGGGTCCGCAATGAACTCCGAGCAGTGGTTCGCGAGCACGGTCGTCCTGGATGCGATGCCGGGAAGAATGGATTTCCTTGCACCGGAGAAGCCGGCGAAGAAGTGCGGCTCGATGAAGCCCTCCGCACAGACCAGATCCGCGTCGACGACCAGCCGGTTGATGATGAGGTCGCCGCCGCTGGGAAGCGTGCCGATATGGACGAGCGGGGAATTGTCGCAGTCATGGACGACGATCTTTTCCCTCTCGACGATCTCCTCTCCGAATTTGTCGATCAGTTCCTGTCTGGTCGTTCCTCTGTGGCAGCCCGTGCTGATGAGGATGGTGATATCCGCATCCGGATTGCCCTCCCGGATCTCACGGAGCATGGGGGGAACGATCACCTTGCTGGGGACCGGTCTTGTGTGGTCCGAGGCGATGAGGACAATGTTCTTTTTGCCCTTTGCAAGCTCGGAGAGCCTCTCCGTTCCGATCGGATTTGCAAGGGCATCCTCTACGAGCGAAAGAGGGTCCTTTTCCGCCGTATAGTGATGGAGATTGGAAACAAGAACGCCCTGCACGCGCTCGTCGGCAATGTCTAGATTCAGGAATTCTTTTCCGTAAGGGAACGATAACTGCATTTCTTACCTCCGGTTTATCTTATGGAAAAGGCTGCCATTATTCATAGCATAACAGCAGCCTTGTCTGTGATTCTGGAATGGTCAGATCAAAGCTTCGGATCCGTGTCTTCTTCCACACCTTCTTCGGAAGCGAGCGGGAGATCGTAGTTGATGAGACCCTTCTTCTCTTCGTACTTGTAGAGTGCGTTGACGACGAAAGGCGTCAGCAGCGCGGTGACGATGACGGAAGCGGCGCACTGTGCGGTCGCTGTTGCCGCATAAGGCTCCCATGTGGCATCAACAGCTGCGATCGCAGCGGGGGTGGCGACGGAGTTGCCGGCGGATGTGCCGATCGCGGCGCCGACCGCGCAGCTTCTTCTGTTTTCTTTCTTGACCAGGAGCTTATAGATGAAGTAAGAAGGAATACCGGTCCAGAGGACGGTGAGCAGGCCCAGGAGAATACCGGGGATTCCTGCGGTGACAAGGGTCTTGAAGCTCATGCCCGCGCCCAGAGGGAAGGAGAACAGGAAGATGGAAACGAGCATGCCGGGCTTTAAGAAATCGCGGATCTTGTCGTCGAGGTTGCCGAGGATCATGCCGACGATGATCGGGAAGATGCATGCGAACAGGGTCTTGATCGGGATGGTGGCAACGCCGGTCAGGCCCATGAACAGCATCTCGTAGAACGGACCGTCGTTAGAGGAGATAACCGCGACGGCGCCGACGTCGGTCTTGGTGCCGTACTTCGTTGCGAGAGCCGTGTACAGGCCGCCGTTGGAGTTCGACATACAGCCGATCAGGGCAAGGGGCGTAATGCCCAGGACTACAGCGCCCGGTCCGCCGATCTTCGCGAGAAGAACGCCGAGCGAAACACCGAAAAGAACCTTGCTGGTATTGAGGACGACGCCCTTGTAGAGGGACTGTCCCGCGCTCCTGAACTGGATCTGCGCGCCGGAGCAGAAGAACAGGGTTGCGATCAGGGCGTTTGCGCCGTTTTTGAACAGAGCTGTCGTAAAACTGCCAATCTCAAGAAAGTCCGGAAACAGCGAGTTGACGATGACGCCGCACAGAAGCGGAACGACCATGATGCCGCCCGGAATTTTGTTAATAGTGTCCAGAATCGGTACTTTTCCCAGTTTCATACTATCTCCTCCCATGGTTGATGAAACATGAATTGCATCCTAACTAAGTGTAAGTTAAGAATATGTGACATGCAATATCAAACACGGGGAGCTGTGCAAAAATGCGCCGGCGGGAACGGCGGGCCATCCGCCGCGGACGGTTGAGAAACGACGGGAAAAATGCTACATTATATAGCATGAATAGGGAAAAAATCGGGACGCAGCCGGATAAGATCATTATCGGGGCGGGTCTTTACGGTCTGTATGCCGCAAAATACTGTATGGAAAAAGGGGAGCGGGTGCTGGTGCTCGAGAGAGAGCCGGGACCGTTTCATCGTGCGACGTATGTCAACCAGGCCAGAGTGCACATGGGGTATCATTATCCCAGGAGTCTCTCCACGGCCATGAAGTCTGCGGGATATTTCCGCCGGTTCTGCGAGGACTTCGATTTCTGTATCGAGAAGGCCTTTGACCAGATCTATGCGACAAGCAGGAACTTTTCCTGGACGAACGCGGAACAGTTCGTCGCCTTCTGCGAGGCGGCGGGGATCCCCTGTGAGGAGATGACGGCGCCGGCCTATTTTAAAAAGGGCATGTGCGACGGCGCGTTCCTCACGCAGGAATACACCTATGACGCGATGATCCTGCGCGATCATTTCGTGGATGCGCTCAGCGGCAGGGACAACGTGCAGATTGAATACGACGTGCGGATAGAGCGCATCGTCCGGGGGGACCAGACCTTTGCCGTCACCCTCGCCGACGGCCGCACGTATGAGGCGCCCTTCCTTCTGAACGCAACCTATGCGTCCACGAACCAGATCATTTCGCAGATCGAGAATCTGGACCCCGTCCTGTTCGAGATGAAATACGAGCTGTGCGAGATTATCTTGACGCGCGCGGACGAGCGCCTGAAGCGGATCGGCATCACGGTGATGGACGGGCCCTTTTTCTCCATCATGCCGTTTGGAAAGACGGGATACCACTCGCTGACGGCAGTTTCCTTTACGCCGCACAAGACGAGCATGGACCGGCTCCCGCACTTCACCTGCCAGAGACAGGAATGGAACGGAGAAGAGCCCTGCACGGAGAGTGCGCTGCGTGACTGCAATACCTGTCCGCACAGGCCGGAGAGCGCCTGGCCCTATATGGACCATCTCGCCCGCAAATACATGAAGGACGATTTTACCTACGAGTACATCGGGTCTCTATATTCCATGAAGCCGATCCTCAAGGCCTCGGAGGTCGACGACTCGAGGCCCACGGCGATCCGGGTGGGAAGCGATGCGCCGCGGCTCGTCAGCGTCCTGTCGGGCAAGATCAACACGGTGTACGATCTCGACGATTACCTGTAAAGACGCGGCCTTTAAAACACAGACGGAGAGAATGGGAAAAAACATGGGAAATAACGCAAAGAGCGAGAGAGCCAGGGAGAGCAAGTTCGTATCGGCGGTCGTCTATCTTCACAACGACGAGAAGAACGTGCCTGCATTTCTTGAGATGCTGACAAAGACGCTGGACCGCGACTTCAATAAATATGAGCTGATTTTCGTGAACGACGCTTCCACGGACGCGGGAGTCGCGAGAATCTACGACTGCATCGAGAGCGGAACGCTCATGGGCGACATGATAAGCATCGTGCAGATGAGCCACTTCCAGGGGCTGGAGGCGGCCATGAATGCGGGCCGCGACGTCGCGATCGGGGACTTTGTGTTTGAATTTGACGACCTCTATGTGGACTATGAGCCGGAGACGCTCTACGAGATCTACCGGCATGCGCTGAAGGGGTACGACATTGTCTCCGCCCGGAGCGACGCGCGGATGCGGTTCACGTCGCGCATGTTCTACAAGATCTACAATTTCGCGAGCCGCGGGTCGGGTGAAATCGGCCCGGAGACGTTCCGCGTGCTCACGCGCCGCGCCATCAACCGCGTCAAGACGATCGGGCAGTACATCCCGTACCGCAAGGCCGTCTACATGAACTGCGGCCTGAATGCGGATACGATCGTGTACCGGTCGACAGACGCGCCCGGAGCCGTGACGCAGCACTACAACCGCACCGAGAGAACATCCCTTGCGCTCGATTCCTTTATCTATTTCACAAACATCCTGGAGCGGGTCTCCTTGATCATCAGCTGCGCGTTTATTGTGATTACGCTCCTTGTTGCGATCGACATCCTTGTGGAGTTTTTCAGCAGGACGCGCACGGTAGAGGGGTGGCTGTCCACGATGGGCTTTATGTCGCTCGGCTTCATGGGCGTCTTTATCCTGCTTACGATTATTCTGAAATATCTCTCGGTCCTTCTGAACCTCGTTTTCAAGAAGCAGCGATATATGATCGCGGGCGTTGAGAAGATCGTCAGGGACTGAGGAAGAGGGAGCACATGGAAGATAAAAGCATATCCGGAATCAACCTCCTGTTTCCCGTGCTGAATGAGCACAAAAGGCTTCGCCCGGGAATCGAGAAGACGATCCGCTACATGACGCACTATTGCGAGAAATACGGAAAGATCGACTACCGGTGTACGATCCTGGACAACGGGTCGGATGACGATACGCCGGATATTGCGCGCGCGCTGTGTAAGGAGTACCCGGAGCATGTCTTTTATGTCCGGATCGAGCAGCGGGGCGTCGGCATCGCGTTCCGCACGGGCGTGGAGTCCAACGAGGCACCGATCGTCGGCTACATGGATATTGATCTGTCGACGGACATCAACTACCTGGGCAAGACGATCCATTTGTTCGAAAAGTATCCCGAGCTGGACTATGTAAACGGCACGCGGTTTTCGCCGGAGTCGAAGGCGATCGGGCGCAAATGGTACCGCAAGATCACTTCCGCGGGCCTTGTGTTCCTCCTGAAGACCCAGCTTGGCATGAAGGCGACCGACGGGATCTGCGGCTTTACCTTCATGCGGAAGGATGTGGCGAAGGCGCTGGTCGCGCAGGCCTCCGACGACAACGGCTGGTTTTACATGATCGAGATCCTGCTGCGTGCGGAGCGGGCGGGATACCGGATCTGCGACCTGCCGGTGACATTTACGGAAAATTACGATACGACGGTAAAGATCGGCAAAACGATCCGGAACTACTTAAAGCGGATCGCGGCACTGAAGAAGACGTTTGCGGCGGAAAACAGCGCACGGGCTAATTTGAAGGAGAGGTAGGAACATGATAAAGAGAGCGGATCTGTCAAGAGATTATGCGGCACACCGTGAGGAATATCTGCAGGCGATCACAAGAGTCTGCGAGGAGACGGCGTTTTCCGGAGGAAAATATGCCGACAGGTTTGCGGAAGAATTTGCGGACTATCTGGGCGTTGCTGCGGCGACGGGCGTCAACAACGGGACAAGCGCCCTGCATCTTGCCATGCTTGCGCTGGGAATCGGACCCGGTGACGAAGTGATCATTCCCGCAAACACCTTCATCGCGACCGCATGGGGTGCGACGTACTGCGGCGCGACGCCCGTGTTTGTCGACTGCACGGCGGACACCTGGGAGATCGACCCCGCAAAGATCGAGGAGAAGATCACGGAGCGGACGAAGGCCATCGCCGGCGTTCATCTGTACGGACAGCCGTTTGATTTCGCGGCCGTGAAGGCAATTGCGGATCGGCACGGCCTGTTCACCATCGAGGACTGTGCGCAGTCCGTGGCGGCGGAATTCGAGGGGAAAAGAACCGGCGGACTCTGCGATATCGGATGCTTTTCCTTCTACCCCGGCAAGAACCTTTACGCATTCGGAGAGGGCGGAGCCGTCACCTCAAACAATCCGGAGCTGATCGAAAAGATCAATGTCTTAAAGGAGCACGGCTCCAGCAGGCGCTACTATCATGACTGCGTCGGCTACAACATGCGCCTGGAAGGGATCCAGGGCGCGGTGCTCTCCGTTTCGCTGAAGTATCTGGACGGCTGGACCGACCGCAGGATCGAGATCGGCAGGCGTTATGAGCGCGAGATCGACAACCCGCTCTTTAAGCTGCAGGTCCACCCGGAGAACACAAAGGCGGTGTACCACCTCTTCGAGGTGCAGGTCCCGGATCCGGAGCACTTCCTCACGTACATGAAGGAACACGATATCGAATGCACGCGCCATTATCCGGTGCCCTGCCATCTGCAGAACGCCTATGCGGGACTCGGCTACAAAGAAGGCGACTGCCCGAACGCGGAGCAGCTTGCGGCGCGCTGCGCGGACCTTCCGCTCTATCCGGAACTGACGGACGACGAGGTGTCGAGGATCATCGACCGGTGCAACGCTTACCGCGGCTAAGCAGTGCCGCATCCGACGAGAGGCGGAAACAGTCATGAATAAACGGCTCAGTGCCTTTCTGGAACAACAGGCGAAGTTCTGGACGGTAAGGAGGATCGGGATCCTCCTTACCGTACTTTATATTGCCAATCTTGTGCCGCTTCTCCTGATCGCGCGGTACAATTTTGCCGGCGCGGACGACTACTCGATCGGGGAGACCTGCCACGCGGCATGGATCGCGACAAGGAGCATACCTGCAGTCCTTATGGAAGCCGCGAAGATGGCTGTGCACGACTACGTCCACTGGATGGGGTATTACTCCGCCATCTTCATGATGGCGGTGCATCCGGGCGTCTTCGGGGAGAGCGTCTACGCTGCGACCCCCTGGATCATGCTCGGCGCGTTATCACTCGGGACGGCCTACTTTCTTAGAAAGCTTCTTGCTGCGACGCTCGGCATGCGCGGCGACAGCGTGCGGTGCATCACGGCACTTCTTCTGCTCATCAGCACGCAGTGCCTCATCGGCCGGAACGAGGCGCTCTACTGGTACTGCGGGGCGGTCAATTACACCTTCTTCTACGGAATGGGCCTGTTTTACTTGGGGCTTCTCCTGTCGATTTTTAAGGATCTGAAAGACGGGAGGCGGCCGTACGGAAAGAGTGCGGCGGCAAGCCTTTTGGGTGTGTTCACTGCCGGCGGAAATTATATGACCGCGCTCACAGCCGCAATCCTCGTTGTGCTTGCGGGGGCGCTGATTCTGATCCGGGAAAAAGCAAAAGCGTACACGCCCCTGCTGGTTCCGATGGGACTGTTCCTTGCGGGATTTTTTGCCAGCTGCCTTGCGCCGGGGAACGCTGTCCGCGAGGAGGGACTTGCCGGCATGGGCGCCGTGAAGTCGATTCTGGTCTCTCTGTACTATGTCTATGACTTCTGTGTGAGCGACTGGACGACCTGGCCGGTGCTGCTGGGACTTGCCGTCATGGTTCCGTTTTTCTGGAAGCTTGCGGGAGAAACCGCGTTCCGCTTTCCGCTGCCCGGTGTCTTTGCGGCCTTTGCGTACTGCCTGGCCGCGGCCAACATCACGCCGCCGCTCTATGCCGGCGGCAACATCGCCGCAGGACGGCTTCAGGCGCTGATTTTCCTGCAGTATCTGCTGCTTCTGACATTGACGCTCCTCTACATCACAGGCTGGGCGAGGCGCTGCGCCGAGGACAGGGGACTTATGAGAGAGGCGGATGATACGCATCTTTCGGCCGGCGCCGTGGGCATCCTTGTTACGCTCAAGCTATTCATCCTGTTCGGATCCGTCCTCAGTATTGCTGCGGACCCTCATTTCTATACCGCATCGAGCGCGGTGACGGATCTTGCAGACGGATCCGCTGCGGCATACGGAAATGCCCTTCAGGAGAGAACAAAGCTCCTTCTGGACGGGACGAAAACGGAGCTTGTCTTTGAACCGCTCCCGGCAGAGCCGGAGCTGCTGTTCTTTGCGGACATCACCGGGGATCCGGAGAGCTGGGAAAACCGTGCCGTTGCGCGCTATTACGGAAAGAAAAGCGTCGTCCTGCGCGGACAGGGGCAGGAGAAATGACGGGTAAAAGACGACTTGCGCTGAACGCGGAGTACGCGGGCGCGCAGGCAGCGTACTGGATGCTCCTGTGCTGCCTGATTGCCTTCGCCTCCGCTTTTTTGCTGCCTCTGGGCTACAGTGCCTCACAGATCGGCATGATGCTGGCAGCGGCGAACCTGGCGGCGCTTCTTCTGCAGGCGTATCTGTCGGCTGCGACAGACCGCTTTGCACACGTCACGCCCGCCGGGGTGATCCTGTTGCTGTACGGACTGACCATCATCTGTGCCGCGGGTGTGTATCTTCTGGGGGAAAAGAGCCTTCCTCATGCACTGCTCTTTACGGGCGGGATGGCTTTCGTCAACACGGCGCTGCCGTTCGTGACATCGCTCCAGTATGAAGCGGCGCCGCGCGGCGAGATCTCCTTCGGACCATGCAGGGCAATGGGATCGCTGGCCTACGCGGCAATTTCCCTCATCCTCGGAAGGCTCCTGGAGGGAAGCGGGAGGTCGCTCCTGCCGGTCGTCGGCATTCTGATCGCCGCGGCGGGCATAGGCCTGATCCCCATCATACGAAAGACCGCAGACGGCGGGAACAGGACCGCGCCGGAGAGGAGGGAAGATACCGTATCCTTCCCCATGTTTCTGCGGGACAATCCGCGGTTCTTTCTTCTGATGCTGGGAGTGGCGCTGATCTTCTTCTTCCACTCCATCCAGAACAATTTTCTCATTCTTGTCGTGGAAAACGTAGGCGGAGGAAATGCGCAGATGGGGATCGTCGGCGGGATCCTCGCAGTGGTGGAGCTGCCGGCCATGCTGTTGTTTTCACATCTCTCCAGGCGCTTTTCGTGCAGAGGGATGCTGCGCTTTTCTCTCGTGATGTTCACAGTGAAGGGGGCGGCGACATGGCTGGCCTTCAGTGTGGAGACACTGATGCTCTCAAGCCTTCTGCAATGTTTCTCCTATGCGGTTTACACACCGGCCTCCGTGGCATACGCGGCATCAAGCCTTCCCGAGAAGGACATGGCAAAAGCGCAGACCGGCTTTACGGCTGCCATGACGCTCGGAACGATCCTCTCTTCCGTGGCGGGCGGTTTCCTGATCGATCATATGGGAATCCGCGCCGCGCTTGCGATCGGAACGGCCGCGTCTTTCTGCGGGAGCCTCACGGCGCTGGCCGCGACAGCTCATACAGATTCCACATATCTTCCTGAAAAACGTGCGTGATACGGCGCGGGCCCTTCGTGCCGCTTTCCGCGACCAGCCGCAGCATATCGTCAGCCGTATGACTGTCCGCAACATAGACAAGCAGGTCGTCGGAGGCAAGGATCGTCTCGTCCTCAAGGGGCGATAGATTGTCGGGATTCATATAGTAGAGCGCATCGTGTTCGAACAGCTCATTGGTCAGCCGCCAGATGTTGTAGGGCGTTGCATTGTTGTAGATGATGACGACTGGGAGGTCTTTGTGCTCCCTGGCAAAAGCGACCTTTTCCACATCCTCGCGGTACAGGAAGAGCACGTCTTTTTCCGCGATCCCTTTGACGCAGGATAAGGCAAACACGGCGGCCGCCGCAAGAAAGGCGCATCGCCGCAGCAGGGCAGAGCGCGAAGCAGAGCCGCCCGCAGGGAGCAGGTCAAGGAGTCCCCGGACCGCAAGGAGCGAAAACAGCACGCAGAGCGGAACGAGAGGCAGTACATAGCGGAAAGAGGGAAAGCCCAGGATCAGTCCCACCTTTGAGACAAGAAAGAAATAGCCGAGTGATGAAAAAAGGCACAAGAGATATCCGGCGATGTCCACGTCCGTCCCGGCACAGTCTTCTGCAGCGTGATCCGCTGAGACGCTCCCGACAGCGGTCTTATTCTTCGCAGCCTTCAGCATAAGACAGAGTAAAAAGAGGACAACGGGCAGCAGCATGAGCGGCAGGAGCCCCGCAAAGCCGAAGCGCGCAAGGAGCCTGCCGAACAGGGCAAGGCGGTCCAGGGTGTTGGAGATGTCAAAGAAGTCCGACGCCACGTCATCGCCCCGGTATCCGCCGAAGATATGGGCCATGGACCAGGGGTAGTACAGGACTGTGAGCCCCAGGGCAAGGGCCTGGGAGAATCCGTAGGCGAAGGCTTCCCGAAGCCCCTTGCGGATGCCTTCTCTCCGATGCCGCAGTAGAAGGAACAGCGCGGTAAAGACGCCTGCAGGCGCCAGCAGGAGGATATAGAAATACTGCGTCAGAAATCCCAGGAATGTCGCAAGGGCGGCGCCGGTGAGCGCCGCATAAAAGCTGCGCCTGTCCTGCGAGCGGATGATGCGCACGTGGAACAGGAGAGATAAGAGGAACGCCGCTGTCAGGTATTCGTACATCCGGATCAGGATGACGCCCGTGACCGCGCCCGGGAGAAAGCCGTACGAGGCGCAGCACAGGAGCGCGAGCGAGAGCGCGCGCTGCTCCCCGGTTTTGCCGACGGACAGCTGCGAGCAACTGTCACAAGACAGTTGCTTGCATAGCGCGGCCAGAAGAAGCTGTACCAGCACAAAGCCGACCATATTGACCGCGATCCCCTGCCACTTGGTAAACAGCCACGGCGTCAGGGAACAGGCGAGGTGTATCAGGTCATAGAAGAGGGGAGGATGGGTGTCCCAGGAGGTGAAGATCCGCACCTGGTCAAAGCGGAATCCCTCGCCGGGCACAACGGCAAATTCCCGCATAAGCGTGTCTGTACGCACCCATTCGCGGTCGACGTAGTAAAAGCCGACGCTCCGGTTCGGCGAAAAATAGGAGAAGTATTCGTCCTCGTGGAAGCCCGCCTTCTGCGTCCCGTAGTAAAAGATCAGCAGGAGCTGCAGGAGGATGAGGACCATGAATGCGGTGCGGAAGGTCGTCTTTTTCATAACAGTAACTATAACATATTGTGCGGATATATGGTGATGCGCCCAAATGTGGTAAAATACATCATTGGTATGGAGGCAGAAGATGATCGGATATCCCTTTGACAGCGAATTGCTGCTAAAGAAAGCAAAAAAAATCAAGAGAGAGCTCCTCGAAGACGGGAGCGGGCGGATCCGTAAGAAGATCGCCGTGCTCGGAGGCGCCACCACGCATGAGATCGTGCGGATGATGGAGCTGTTCCTTCTGGACGAGGGGATCGAACCTGTGTTTTATGAGTCGGAGTACGCGCAGTACTACGAGGATGCGGTGTTCGGCAATCCGGAACTGGATGCGTTTGCGCCCGACCTCATCTATATCTGCACATCGTTCCGGAACCTCAAGGAGCTTCCGGACCTCAATATGAAGGAAGAAGACGCAGAGGCGCTTGTCGCGGAGACGGCGGAGCGCTTTAAGACGATCTGGGAAAAGTGCCGGGAGCGATACCACTGCCCGGTGATCCAGAACAATTTCGAATTCCCGCCGTTTCGGCTGATGGGAAATGCCGATGCGTCGGATCCCCGCGGAAGCGTGCATTTCGTAAATGCGGTCAACGCCGCGTTGGTCCGGAATATACGGCAGCTTTCGGCGCAGGGCTACAGCGTCTATCTGCATGACCTGCAGTATCTGTCTGCATCCTTCGGCCTCGACAGGTGGCACGACGAGGGACTCTGGAATCTCTATAAATATGCGCAGTCCATGGAGGCTGTGCCGACGCTGGCCTACAGCGTCACCCGTATTGTGAAATCCGTCTTCGGGAAGAACAAAAAGGCGCTGGTTCTGGACCTTGATAACACGCTCTGGGGCGGCGTCATCGGTGACGACGGCGTCTCCGGGATCGAGCTCGGCGAGGAGACCGCGCAGGGGGAGACCTTCCGCGCGTTCCAGTCCTACCTGAAAAAGCAGAAGGACATCGGGATCCTCCTCGCAGTGGATTCCAAGAATGAAGAAGAAAACGCCCTGGCGGGCTTAAATCACCCGCAGGGGGTCCTGCGACCCGGAGATTTCGTCGCGATCCGTGCCAACTGGGAGCCGAAGAGCATGAACTTTACGGAGATCGCAGCCGAGCTGAACATTCTGCCGGAGTCCATGGTCTTCGTGGATGACAACCCGGCGGAGCGCGAGATCGTGCGGCAGCAGGTGAAGGGAGCCGCCGTCCCGGAGATGTCTGCACCGGAGACCTACATCCGCACGCTGGACCGCGCCGGCTATTTTGAAGTGACGAGCCTGTCCGAGGATGACAGACGGCGCAGCCAGATGTATCTCGAGAATGCGCAGCGCACGCGCGCGGAGCATTCCTTCGCGGATTACGGGGAATACCTGAAGTCCCTGGAGATGCACGCCGTGATCCGCCCCTTCGAGGAGATCTACTACCCGCGGATCACGCAGCTGACGAACAAGAGCAACCAGTTCAATCTCACGACGCGCCGCTACACGCAGGAGGAGATTGCACAGGCGGCTTCGGACGGCGATACGGTGACGCTCTACGGACAACTCTTCGACAAGTTCGGTGACAACGGCATCGTCTCGGTCGTCATCGGCTCCGTTGCCATGCAGCTGACGGAGGAGGAGAGGGACAAGGACGGAAGGATCATCCGGAAAGGGGAGCCGACGGGGCGTCTTGCCCTGCTCATTGATCTGTGGCTCATGAGCTGCAGGGTCTTAAAGCGCGATATGGAATTCGCCATGATGGACGCGCTGGAGAAGGAATGCATAAGACGCGGGATCCCGGAGATTTTCGGCTATTACTATCCGACCGCCAAAAATAAGATGGTCATGAATTTCTACGACACCATGGGCTTCACAAAGATCTCGGAGGACGAGGAGGGCAATACTGTCTGGAAATACACCATTGACGGACAGGGAACGAAGCGGAACCGATACATCGCGGTGGAGGATGACGCGTAATGGTATTTAGTTCACTCGTCTTTCTCTGGGTGTTTTTCCCGCTCGTATTCGTCTTATCGCGCATCATCCGGGCGCCGAAATACCAGAATATCCTGCTTCTTTTTGCAAGCCTTGTCTTTTATGCGTGGGGGGAGCCGAAATTCATCCTGCTCCTTCTGTTTTCCATTTGCATGAACTGGGCGTTCGGCCTCTTAATGGAGAAGTACCCGGCGGGAAGGAGCACCTTTCTCCTGCTCGACATCGTCGGGAATCTGGGCTTTCTCGGATATTTCAAATACGCGAATTTTGTCCTGAATACGATGGATCACCTGGTGCCGCAGATCGCGCTTCCCAGGGTGAATGTCGTGATGCCGATCGGCATCTCGTTCTTTACGTTCCAGGCGATGACATACGTGATCGACCTGTACCGAGGGCAGTATAAGGCGCAGAAAAACCTTCTGCATCTGGCGCTGTACATCTCGTTCTTTCCGCAGCTGATCGCGGGCCCGATCGTGAAATACCGCGAGGTCAACGAGCAGATGACGGACCGCGCGATGACGCCGGAGCTGACGGCTTCGGGGACGCGCCGCTTTATCTACGGGCTCGGCAAGAAGGTCGTTCTGGCAAATTCCCTCGCGGTCGGCGCCGACGCGATCTTTGCGCTGCCGGCGGAGAATATGACGATGCTTCTCGCTTGGGCGGGGGCCTTCCTGTACACGCTCCAGATCTACTATGACTTTTCCGGCTACTCCGACATGGCGATCGGCATGGGCAGGATGTTCGGCTTCCGGTTCCTTGAGAATTTCGACCATCCCTACCTGTCGCTGTCCATCACGGAATTCTGGCGGCGCTGGCATATTTCCCTGGGCTCCTGGTTCAGGGAGTATCTCTACATCCCGCTCGGCGGGAACCGGAAGGGGAAGCTCAGGACCTACATCAACCTGTTTGTGGTATTTGCGCTCACCGGGCTCTGGCACGGCGCAAGCTGGAACTTTGTCGGCTGGGGGCTTTACCACGGCTTCTTTACGATCATCGAGCGTCTCGGTCTTGGAAAGCTTTTAAAGAAGCTGAAGGGCATAAACTGGATCTATACGTTTCTCGTGGTGCTGATCGGCTGGATCTTTTTCCGCGTGGAGAGCGTGCGGTACGGTCTGCACATGGTGGCCTGCATGTTCCTGCCGCAGGCGGGAGCCGCGCAGGGCATGAATATCTTCCGGCTCATCGACAACCACGTGATCTTTGCCATGTGTGCCGGCATGCTGGGGAGCGGCATCCTGCAGCTTGTCTTTACGAAGACGCCGCTCAAGGTCGTCGGCGGCCGCTGGAAGGGCTCCTTTGCGGAGATGCTGTATCTTGCGATCGTCATGCTCTACTGCGTGATGCTCCTTGCAAACGATGTGTACAATCCGTTTATTTACTACAGGTTCTGACCTTGATGCGCGGGTGGTCCCTACAATAAGATGAAAAAGATTACGCAGTTCTTCTACATTTTCATACTGGTCGTTTTTCTGGTGCTTCCCATTCCTGCCTACCGTCTCTTCGGCGGTATGCTGGACGAGGTCAACCATGAAAAGCGCGAGCTGGCGCAGCGCCCCGTGCTGACTGCGGAGACGATCCAGACCTTCCCCTCCGCGTATGAGCACTTCCTGAACGACAATATGCCGTTTAAGCAGATTCTTGCGGGATGGAACGGGATGCTGGATTACTTCGTCTTTCGGACCTCTTCTTCCGACGATGTGATCGTCGGAAAGGGAGGCTGGCTTTTCTACAAGGGAAAGCAGGCGAACAACGAGGACCCGGAGGCGGATTACCGGGGAGAGAATCTCTTTACGCAGCAGGAGCTGGAGAAAGTGCGGGACAACATGCTCGCCGCGCGGGATCTTCTGAGGGAGCGGGGTACGAAGTTCATCATTTTCATCGCGCCGAACAAAGCCCGCGTCTACAGCGAATACATGCCCGCCGCGTACGGCGCGCCGGCGCAGGAGAGCCGCATGATGCAGGTCGTGAATTACCTGCAGGAGACGACGGACCTGCACGTCGTATGCCCCTATGAGGAGCTGATGGAGTTCAAAGAAAAGCACCCGGAGATCAGCCTGTATTATAAGTATGATACGCACTGGAACAACGCGGGCGCCTATATCGCCGCGCGGGAGCTCGCGGACGAGCTGGACTACGAGATGCCCCGGCTGGAGGACTTAAACCTCTCGCAGAACCCGGATGGGAAATATGACCTGGCGGAGCTTTTGGGGCTGCAGGAGATCCTGCGAAAGGATCCTGTCTGGATCGTGAACGGCTATACGGACAAGGAGGTGGAGGTCCACAAGAACGAGGGCCTCACAGAGTTCCGCTTCTGGAACCAGGACGATGAGTGGGACGACCAGAAGATCTTTCTTGTCGGGGATTCCTTCTCGACGATGATGGGCCCCTACATCGCCTGCCATGTGCTGGAGACGTACCTGAATTCCTATCTCTACTATGAAAGCTGGATGCTGGCGACGGAGGATCCGGATGTCCTGATCTACGAGACGGTGGAACGCTATATCGGCAACATGCTGGATTTTGATCTCACGAGCCACATCGGAGCCGGCCGCGGCGCGGCGGAGGCGACGATAGATTAAAGGAGAACAGACATGACAAGAGCAGAAATCTTTGAAAAACTGAACGAAGTATTCCGTGATGTCTTTGATGATGAGACCATTGTCGTCAAAGATGAGACGACGGCGGATGACATTGAGGACTGGGATTCTCTCGAGCACATCAACCTGATCGCCTCGGTGGAGCAGGAGTTTGATATCAAATTCACGATGGGGCAGGTCGTCACGATGAAGAACGTCGGCGACATGGCTGACCTGATCGAGGCCGCGCTTAAGGGCAACTGAGTTCGAGCAGCTCGATCATCCCGAGGGCCGGGTGCAGGAAAAATGCCACATTCCTGCCGCCGCAGGCGGGCGCGGGCGCGCTCTCCTTTATCGGGAGATACCCTTCCGCCCGAAGGAGAGGCATCTCGTCCGCGATGGAGGGCGTCTCGTAGCAGATGTGGTAGGGGCTGTTTTTGATCCGCGAAAGGAGGGACGACACATCGGAGTCCTTTGTGAACGGACAAACGAGCTCCACCCGGAGACTGTCCATTGTCATAAAACAGATGTCGATGCCGCGTGCTTCATCGCGCACCCAGTCGCTTTCCACGGCGTATCCGAGCGCTTCGAATGCCTTTTTGGCGGCGTCCCTTTTTTTGACTAAATATCCCAGATGGTGTACCTTTAAATGTAGCATAACGGCCTTTCCGGCGGGCTCTTTGTCCGCCCGGTACAGCGCGGATCCGGCGTTTTTGGATGCGCGTCGTTTTTGTGCGGCTGTGATACGGAGTTGAAACGGAAACGCTCCGTTTCGTAATGATTATACCATGGAAATTACCGCGTTCACGTTTCTGTGTTTTTATACGGTTGTGCTGCTGCTGTACTATGCAGCCGCTTTGCCGTACCGGAAAAGCGGCGCGGGAGGAAGCATCCAGTGGTGTGTGCTCCTTGCGGCAAGCCTTGCTTTTTACCTGCTGTCCGGAACACCTGTCCTTGTCCTGTTTCCGCTGGGCGCGGGACTTATAACGGCTTTTATCGCCGGCCGGATCGGACGGGCGGACAGCGATGGGGAGAAAAAGAAGCTCCTCGTCCTGAACCTGGTGCTCCTCATCGGCGCGCTCGTCCTTTTGAAGTACCTGAATTTCGGCGGCGGGATCGCGATGCCGCTGGGACTCTCGTTCTACACATTCACGCTGGCGGGCTATGTGATCGATGTGTATCTGGGAATTGATACCGTGCAGAAAAACCCCGCAAAGGTTCTTCTGTACGGCATGTATTTCCCGCTGATGGTGTCGGGTCCGATCCTGACGCACAGGGAGCATGCGGAGCAGTTTTACGGGACGCACCTGCCGGATTACCGGAACCTGACGCGCGGCGCGCAGCGCACTCTGTGGGGCTTTTTCAAAAAGCTCGTGATCGCGGAGCGGTGCGCCGTGGCAGCCGGCGTGATCTTTGACCATTATGCCGCTTTTTCCGGCGCCTATATCGCGCTGGGAGCGCTTTTGTTCACCTTCCAGCTCTATACGGATTTCTCCGGGTGCATGGATATCGTGCTGGGACTTTCGGAGATGCTGGGACTGGTGCTTCCGGAGAACTTTAAGACGCCGTTTTTTTCGAAGTCTATCTCCGAGTACTGGCGCAGGTGGCACATCACGCTTGGCGTCTGGATGCGCGGCTATGTGTTTTATCCGCTCCTGCGCACGCGGATGATCGGAAATCTGCAGAAAAAGCTCCGCGCACGCTTCGGGAAGAAGGCGGGCAAGGATCTTTCCACCTATGCGGCCATGTTCATCCTCTGGCTGACGGTAGGCCTGTGGCACGGAGGCGCACTGAAATATGTGATCGGGGCGGGACTTCTCCACTGGTTCTATATTGTGACCGGCCTGGTGACGCTCCCGTTCTGGAAGAAGGTGCTTCCGCTGATGCATATTCCGATGGAGGGACGGTTTGCCGACGGCGTAAGGATCGTGCGGACATTTGTTCTTGTGAACATCGGCAATGTATTTTTCCGCGCGCAGAGCGCGGCGGCCGGCGCAGCCATGCTGGTGTCCGCGCTCGGGAAGACAAGCGCAGATGCGGCCCTTGCCGGTACGCTTTCCGGCGGCGGAGAGTTCCTGCGGCTCGATATTGTGGAGTGGCTGATCCTGGGCGTATCTCTTTTGGCGCTCCTTGCAGTGTCGGTCCTTACGCAGAGAGGCTCCGTGCGGGATATGGCAGAGCGACTTCCCCTCATCCCGCGGTGGGCACTCTGGTTTGCACTTTTGTTTTATGTGATTCTTTTCGGCAACTACGGCCCCGGATACAGTGCTTCGGCATTCATTTACCAGGGCTTTTGACAGGACAGGGAACGGAGTAAAAATGGACAGGATTGCGGTACTGATCCCCTGCTACAACGAGGAAAAGACGATCGGAAAGGTTGTGCGGGACGCAAAGGCGGCGCTCCCGGATGCGGTAATTTACGTCTACAACAACAATTCGACCGACCGGACGGCCGAGCTCGCCGCGGAAGCGGGCGCCGTTGTCAGGAACGAATATATGCAGGGGAAGGGGAACGTTATCCGCAGGATGTTCCGTGAGATCGACGCGGCATGCTATGTGATGGTGGACGGCGATGACACCTACCCGATGGAGGCAGCACCGGAGATGGTGGAGAAGGTCCTTTCGCGGCACGCGGACATGGTCGTGGGAGACAGGCTCTCCTCCACCTATTTTACCGAGAACAAGCGGCCGTTCCACAACACGGGGAACTCCCTTGTGCGCGGGAGCATCAACAGGCTCTTTCACTGCGACATCCGGGACATCATGACCGGGTATCGCGCGATGAGCTATGACTTTGTGAAGACATTTCCGGTTCTCTCGGCGGGATTCGAGATCGAGACGGAGATGACGATCCACGCGGTAAACAACCGCATGCAGATCGAAAACGTCGTCATCGACTACCGCGACAGGCCGGAGGGGAGCGAATCGAAGCTGAACACCTATGCGGACGGCATGAAGGTCCTGCGGACGATCGCAAGACTCTATCGTCTGTACAAGCCGCTCGGCTTTTTCGGCGCCCTGTCCTTCCTGCTGATGCTGACGGCGTTCCTGTTCTTTATTCCCGTGTTTGTGGACTATGCGCGGACGGGCCTCGTCGCGAAGTTCCCGACGCTTATTGTCTGCGGCTTCGTGGCGATGGCGGCGATCCAGTCGTTCTTTGCAGGGATGATCCTCTCGCACATGGAGGAGAAGAACCGGCGCGATTTCGAGATGCAGCGGAACCTGATCCATGTGATCGGTGCCGAAAAGGCGGGGGACAGATGACGGCAGATGCAATTTCCCTGCGCCCGGCGCGGGAGGAGGACTGCCGGCTGATCTACCGCTGGCGGAGCGACCCGGTCGTCCGGGCAAATTCCTTCCATACGGAGGAGATCCCGTATGATGTGCACCGCGCCTGGTTTGCGGCTCTCCTTGCGGACCCGTCGCGCAGGCAGTTCATTGCGGAGGTGGGCGGCGTACCCGTGGGGCAGATTCGGTATGCCCTCGAGGACGGCGATGCGGTCATCAGCTACAGCATCGAGGGAGCCTTTCGCGGGAGAGGCCTGGGAACTGCGCTTCTTGCAGCACTCAGGGACGCGCTGCGCACCGAGCCGGAAGTCCTTCGGCTTTTAGGAAACGTAAAAAAAGGCAATACGGCTTCTCGCAGGGCATTCCTTAAGGCGGGATTTGCGGAGGAAGGCCCGGACGAAGAGGGAAATTACAGATATACGCTTGCTGTCTGATCCGGAGCGGCGCCGCATGTGCCGCGCAGACCGATTGAGCAGCAGGGTGAATGAAGGGAGCAGTTATGGGATTTCGAGAACTTAAGTTTGACGGGGACAGTGTCTTTCTGGTGACGGGCGGCGCCGGTTTTATCGGCTCCAACCTTTGCGAAGCGCTTCTGGAGATGGGGTATACGGTGCGGTGTCTCGACGATCTGTCGACGGGACATTTCGAGAATATCGAGCCATTTCTTGATAATCCGCGCTTTACCTTCCTGAAATATGACATCCGGAATCTCGACCAGTGCATGGAGGCGGCAAACGGCGCGGATTATGTCCTGAACGAGGCGGCCTGGGGGAGCGTCCCGCGCAGCATTGAGATGCCCCTTTTATACGAGGAGATCAATATCCGCGGCACGCTCAACATGATGGAGGCGGCGAGGCAGTGCGGCGTGAAGAAATTTGTCTACGCATCCAGCTCCTCCGTCTACGGGGACTCCACGGAGCTCCCGAAAAAGGAGGGAACCGAGGGAAAACTCCTGTCTCCTTACGCTCTGACAAAGCGCACGGACGAGGAGTACGGCGCGCTCTATAAAAAGCTTTATGGACTGGACACCTACGGTCTCCGCTATTTCAATGTCTTCGGAAGAAGACAGGATCCGAACGGCGCCTATGCCGCGGTGATCCCGAAGTTCTTAAAGCTCCTGTTAAATGACGAGAGGCCGACCATCAACGGGGACGGAAGGCAGAGCAGGGACTTCACCTATATCGACAACGTGATCGAAGGAAATCTCCGCGCATGTCTTGCGCCGTCCGACGCCGCGGGTGAGGCGTACAACATCGGCGCCGCGGGCCGGGAATACCTGATCGACGTGTACCGCGACCTGTGCGAGGCGCTCGGAAAGGATATCGAGCCGATCTTCGGTCCGCCGCGCAAGGGCGATATCCGGGATTCCAATGCGGACATCTCCAAGGCACGGGAAAAGCTCGGCTATGATCCGTCGTATGATTTCAAGGCGGGACTTATGCTCGCGATCGACTGGTACAGGGAGAATCTGTGATGCATTACAGGGTAGTAGTATTCGGCGTCAAGGACACGACCGATGTGATCATCCGCTATATCCAAAATGAGCTGTGTCCGGTCGATCTGATCGTCACGATCGCGCCTTCCGTCACAAAGAAAAACGATGTCTCCGGCTATGCGGGGCTTTCCGGATTCACGAAGGAGTTTGGGATCCCGGTGTTTGAGGCGAAGAGCTATGCGCTCAAGGATGCGGAGACGGAGGCGTTTTTTGCGGAGAATACTTTTGACATCGGCATCGTGACGGGCTGGCAGAGGCTGATTCCCAAGGCGGTGCTGGACCGCTTTGAAAAAGGCATCTTCGGCTTTCACGGCAACTGCGGCTATCTGCCCTTCGGCCGGGGCCGGTCGCCGCTCAACTGGTCGATGATCCTCGGTGATACCAGATTCAACTTAAACCTGTTCCGCTATGACGAGGCGGCGGATTCGCCGAACGTCTTTGCAACGCAGATGTTTTCGATCAATCCGCACGATACGATCCGGACGGCGCAGTATAAGAACCTGATCGTGTCCAAACGCCTGATCGAGAGGCTCTTAAAGACATATCTGGCGGGGGAGGAGATCGTGATCCGGACTGAGTCCAGGGATTTTGATTCCTGGTACGAAAAGCGCACGCCGGCCGACGGGAAGATCGATTTTCACAGGCGGACGAGAGAGATCTATGACCTGATCCGCGGTGTGACGGAGCCCTTCCCGGGTGCATTCTGTTACGTTTCGGATACGCACGCTGACACAGGGGCTTCGGGAGACGGTGCGCAAAAGGAGCAGGTGGTTATCTGGGAGGCGCATCCGTTTGACGAGATCCTGGATTTTTCCGCATTTGCGCCCGGCGAAGTGATCGATGTGTTTGACGACAAACCGGTGATCCGCACGGTTGACGGGTCTCTTCTGATCGACCGGTATGAAGCCGGCATTACCTTAAAGGCCGGAATGATCCTGCAATGATCCGCATTTTACACGTACTCGGAAAACTGAATCAGGGAGGCGCGGAGAGCCGAATCATGGACCTGTACCGGCACATGGACCGGGACAAGGTCCAGTTTGACTTTCTGGTCCACTCTGATGCGGGCGGCGGGGATCTTTCGAGCGATGCGCTGATGAAAGAGCGCACGCCGGAATATTTTGACGATGAAATAAGATCGCTCGGCGGCAGAATCTATGCCGTCCCGCGCTTTACGGGAACGAATTACCGGCAGTACAAAAGAGCACTGCAGGTCTTTTTTTCGCAGAATCATGACTGGACGGCGATCGAGGGGCACATGACCAGTACCGCCGCCATCTACCTGCCTGTCGCAAAGGCCGCGGGGGTGCCGGTCACGATCGCACACGCCCGGAGCGGAGGCGTAGCCCCGGGACTAAAGGGAGCGGCGACCCGGCTCCTGCGCAGAAATCTCGCCCGGAAAGCGGATCTTTTGTATTCCTGTGCGAAGCAGGCGTCGGAAGCCGTGTTTGGTGCCCGCGCAGTCCGGGAAGGCCTGGTGGAGATCATACCGAATGCCGTAGACACCGGCATTTACGCATTTGACGAAACAACCCGGCGGGCGGTCCGGAAGGAGCTTGGTATTCCGGAGGACGCTTTTGTGATCGGTCATGTCGGCCGTTTTGACGAGATGAAGAATCAGGCATTCCTCGTGGATGTGCTCGCCGCATGCGGGGATAAAGTCACGGGACGGCCGCCGTATCTTCTGTTTGTCGGCGACGGGAAGCTACGGGAGAGCGTTCGGGAAAAGGCAAAAACAGAGGGCCTGTCGGACCGCGTCCTGTTTGCGGGCAGATGCAGTGCAGACAGGACCGCGGCCATGTACCAGGTCTTCGATGTCTTCGCGCTCCCTTCCTATTATGAGGGACTGCCCGGCACTGCGATCGAGGCGCAGGCGGCGGGTCTTCCCTGCCTCATCTCCGATCGCGTGACGAAGGAGAGCGCGGTCACGCCGCAGGTTGATTTCCTTTCGATCGAAGATGCCGGAGAGTGGGCAAAGGCCGCAGTGAGCGCAGCGGGGCAGGCGGAGATCTCCCTGCGCACGGACGTCTCCCGTTCGGCACAGGAGATGCTGACGAAAGCCGGGTATGACGCGGGCGCTCTCGCCGCGCACATGCAGGAGAAGTACCTGTCCTTTGCAAAAAAGCAGATTCTCCTGATTGCGCCCTCCTTGAGGCAGGGTGGACTGGAGCGCGTCTGCGTCCGGACGGCGCGGCTGCTTGCCGCAGAGCGGGCGGATATGTATCAGGTACACATTACGCTCTTCGACGGACGGGATGCCGCCTACGATACGACAGGTCTTGACGTGACGGACTTAAAGCTGCCGAGCAGGAAAGGGGCCATCGGGAAGGTCCTGAATCTTGAAAGGCGTCGCGCGTCGCTGCGGAAGCTGAAAAAGCGACTCAGGATCGATATTTCCTACAGTCTTGGCCAGACGGCGAATCTTGCGGGCATCGGCGCCCGCGCAGGCGACAGGATCATCTGCGGCATCCGGAGCTACCAGGATTTTGACAACCCCGAAAAGCTCCGCCGCTTCGCGAGGAAGGCGGATCTCATAGCCTGCTGCAGTCGCCAGATGGAGCGGGATTTTGCCGAACGCTTTCACCCGGAAAGGAGCTGCACGGTATACAATCCGATCAACACCTCGATCAGCGGGGAGTCGGACGCTGTTCCGGAGGGGAAGATCACGGCCTTTCTCAATACGCACCCGCAGCTGATCATGAGCATGGGCAGGTGTGACAGGATCAAGGGCTTCTGGCATCTGATCAAGGCCTTTGCGGTGCTGCGGGGAAGAGAGTCCGCAAAGGGCTTTTCATCCATTGCCGCAAAGAGCGGGCTTATCATCATCGGGGCGGGCGACTTTCGCGCTTACGCCGCGCTGGCCGATGCGCTCGGCATCGGCGGGGATGTGCTCTTCACGGGTCTCTTGACCGATCCCTTTCCGCTCCTTAAAAAGGCAAGGCTCTATGCGCTGACATCCTACCATGAAGGTTTTCCGAATGCGCTGGTGGAGGCCCTGGCGCTCGGCGTTCCGGCGATCGCTGCCGATTGCAGGACAGGTCCGGCCGAGATCCTGACGGACGACGCGGACTGCGGGGTGCTGATTCCGCTGCTCGCGGAAAGAGAGGATCTGAATCCCGCACATATTTCAGAAGAAGAAAAGGAGCTCGCGCTGCGGATGGAGGAGATCCTGTCGGATCCTGTGCGCTGGGAGCGGATGCATGAAAATGCGCCGCGGCGCGCCGCGGCGTTTTCGGACAGCGCCTATGTGGAGGCGCTCGATAATATGTTCCGGATGGTATAAGAGATTACTGCGCCGCAGGCGGCTGGTATTCAGCCGGATCGTTCTCCAGAATCTTTTTGACGAAGTGTCTTGCGACCTCCCGGTTGCCGTCCGCATTGAGGCGGTAGGGGCCGTCGAGGAAGCGGCGGTAGTTCAGCGCGTTGACGGAGCCGCTGTAATTGTCCACAAAGGAGATCCCGGCTGCGCTCGAAGAGAGAAAGGCGCTGGAGATATAGCCGGGCATTTCCCCGTTGCCCAGGTCTGTTTCCACCGGATCGAGTTCTCGCCCGGCCTCATCGACATACCGCTCGTAGGTCGGTGAGAGAAAAACGACGCGGATAAAGGGATACCGCTTCGTGAGAAGCTCTGCTGCGCGCTTGAGGGCGCCGGCGTAGGACGAGATGTCGTCCGGGTCGCTGTTCATGACAGGCGCCTTGGTCCTGTAGTCGATGCCGTCATAGGCGATCGCGATCACGTCGATTATGTCAAAATCCGTTTCCTTCAGAGTCTGAACGGCCTGCGCATAGCGCGGGTCTTCTTTTACGGCGGAGACATTGGTGAGTCCGGCGTAATCATCCGTATATATTGCGTAAGCGACATAAAAGAGATTGAAGATATCGTCCATTCCCTCCTGCGTGGATGGGTCGTACGTGGGGGAAAGGCTCGTCACGCGCGAGTCGGGAAAGGCGGCAACAACTGTCTCTGTGTGCTCATGCGTCTGTGCGATGACGGAGGCGATCCCGGTATCCGAGGTGTCGTTCAGCCAGGGATTTCCGCCGAGACACAGGATCCGGGTCACACTGTCGTAGGTGTGCCCTGCCATCTGTTCCTCCGAGAGCGGAACGATAAAGTCCTGTACTTCTACGGCCACGCTCGAGGTGTCTACAGCTGACGCGTCATAGCCGCTCTGCGTGCCGCGGTTCCAGATCAGAAGCCGGGCTGCGGCGAAGAGGGCAAGGCAGAGGATGAAAGCGCCCAGCAGCAGATGGGGACCGATATTGCCGGATCCGCGGTGCCTGTGCGAGCGGCCGTTTTGGTAGCGGTTTTTCATGGATAGGGTCGTCTCCCGGTACGTATTGTAATCATTCGCTGTCAGTGGTCAGGAACCATTATAGCATAGAACAAAGTGACAAAATGCCGGGAAATTGTTATATTGTTTGCATGAAAAAAAGAATCACTATCAGGGATATCATTGTGCTGCAGGCTGTCGTAATGGTTTTCAGCATTACGAGCGTTGTGGCGAAATTTGCATCCGCGCAGGATTTTCTGTCGCCGGGCTTCATTCTGTTTTACGGACTGGAAATCCTGGTGCTCGGGATCTACGCGATCCTCTGGCAGCAGGTCATCAAGCGCTTTGACATTTCGATCGCCTACGCCAACAAGGCGATGGTGCTCCTATGGGGCCTGCTCTGGAGTGTTCTGATATTCTCGGAGAAGGTCACCGCCAAAAAGCTTTTGGGCGTCCTCATAGTCATAGCGGGCGTCGTGATCCTGAATCTCCCCGAAAAGGAGACGGACGGGAAGGAGGAGAGATGAACGGAATGCTTCTCTGTATCCTGATCATGGTCTGTTCGGAGCTCCTTGCCTCTTCCTCCCAGATCCTGCTGAAGAAGAGCGCCGGGATCACTTATCCGGATCGGATCCGGGAGTACTTCAACCGCTATGTGATCAGCGGCTACGGCATGCTCTTCGTCTCCATGATGCTGACGATCCTGGCATACCGCGTGTCGGATGCCTATATGAACGTGCCGGTGCTGGAGACGATGGGCTACATTTTTGTCATGGTATTCGGACGCATCTTCTTTAACGAGGCCATCACACGCAAGAAGGTCCTCGGCATGTGCTGCATCTTTCTCGGTATCGTCGTGTTTTACATTTGACGGCATTCTTCTGTACATTCCTGCAAAAGACAGGTATAATTGAGATTTGTAGAATATGACACGAGTGTTATATGGAGAAATCTTTGTCTGAAAGAAACAGGAGAAATACGCGGGATACGGAATCCGAGATCGAAGATCTTTTTTCCGACACAGACGTCATAACAGAGGGAAGGACACTGGAAGACACCCTGCCGATGTCCGTTCTGTCCGACACGGCGCCGCTTCCGAAAGCTGCGGCGCTCGAGGATACCCTGCCTCTTGAGACCATTTCTGATACACTGCCCATCGGCGAGCTGCCGGAAGATACTATGCCCATCAGCGAGCTGCCGGAGGACACATTGCCCATCGGCGAGCTGCCGGAGGACACATTGCCCATCAGCGAGCTGCCGGAGGATACGCTTCCCCTCGGCACGCTGGAGGATACGCTCCCCATGGGAGGACTGGAAGATATAGAGGATACGAAGGCGCCGGAGGATACGGTGCCTCTGGAGACACTTTCGCTCGACGTGGATGAGAGCGTTTTTGATGATGCCGCGGAATCCGGCGGCGGAAGCCGTTCCGGTGAAGAAATCGAGGTTTTCCACATAGACGAAGAGGAATCCGCCCCGGAGCGCGAGGTAAGGCCCGGCCTGTTCCATCGCGACACCTCGGGCGTTTTTGATGCGCAGCGAATGTTTTCACTGCTTGATGCGGCGATTCTGCTGTCCGCGATCGCCGTGGTATGTGTCGGTGTCCTGTTCGGCATGCGCTTTGTGCGGACACGGAATATCGAGGCGGAGAAACGGACCTTTACGGAAGTGGGGGTACAGCTGAACGGGGTCGCCATGATCGGCGGCGACGCGATCCGCGCACTTGCGGATGAGCGCACGGCACAGGACAAGGCCCGCGCGGAAAAGGCCCTGGAGGAACAGAAAGCAAGGGAGGAAGCGGAAGAAAAGGCCCGCGAGGGCAGCATCGGCATCGAGATGACTCTCTCATCCGTGTTGAGCGACATCAAGGTAAAATTCCTGCTGAAGGAACAACAGACGATCCTGGCCGGCAAACCGTTCCGGATCGAGATCACATCTCCCGACGGGAAGAGCACTGTTTACGATGACCATGACAGGGACGGGGTGATTTACAAGGACAAATTGTCTGCGGGAACATACAAAGTCCGGGTACTGCCGTTCGAGGACTCCGAGATCACGCAGGATAAAAAACTCAGGGAATATGCTCTCCCGCAGGACGAAAAGACTGTCACTGTCACGGATGAGCTCGCCTATAAGAAGATCGACATCGCCGGCGAAGTCAAGAAGGAGTCGGAGGTCAATGTCGCGCAGGAAGATACGGCAAAGAAGGACACCGTGGTCGAGAGCGTCAATACGGACACCGTGACCTGGGTGGAATCGACAAAGACGGAAGTTTCCGAAGGCCAGGGCGGCGTCGAGACACAGGAGACCGCCTATGAAAAGGTCACGAAGGATGAGATCCCGAATCCCTATAATACGGCATCCGCAGGAGTGGACGGGGCATTCCGGCGCCTTGCGGGGCGCACGCGCATCGGCCGGACCATCCTGAGAACAGAGCAGGACGTGGAGAGCGGGGGCGACGGCGAAGAAGGCGCTTCTGAGGAAGCATCCGAAGAGAGCGGGGAGAAGACGGAGAATAAAGCGGAAGACGAAGGAACGCAGGAGAGCTCCTCCGGGCAGGAAGAAAAGAAAGAGGAAAGCGCCGGGGAGACCCAGGAAGAGCCGAAAGAAGAACAGCAGGAAGAGAAAAAGGAAGAGCAGAAGGAAGAGAAGAAAGAGGAGCAGCAGGAAGAACAACAAAAAGAAGAGCAGAAAGAAGAACAGAAAGCAGAACAACAAAAAGAAGAGCAGCCGGCGGAGGAAAAGAAGGAAGAGGTAAGCATCTCCATCCCCTACGGAGAAGTCACACTGTCGGAGGATCAGGACGATGTGCCGCTTCCGAAGGTCACGGTCACCGGGACAGATGATACGGACTGTACCTGGGAGGTGACGGATGGCGCAGGCGTCGTGGTCGTCGAAGAAGGACTCATCAAGATCCGTAAGGTCGGAACTGCCGTGCTGACGGTGACGAGCGATGCGGACAGCACCAAAAAGGCGGAGCTCAAAGTAACGGTCAATGAGAAAAAACGCGAGGTCCGGCTGGAGAGCGTGCCGGATTCCCTGACGATTCAGGTCGGCAAAACGGCAAAGATCAATCCGAGCGTCACGGGGGACGAGGATACTTCCGTCGATTACGAATCGGACGACGAGGACATTGCGGAGGTGTCGTCGGATGGGACGGTCACCGGCATCGCAAAGGGAGAGACGGAGATCTATGTCACGGCAAATGCCGATGAGAACGTTCATAAAACGATCCGCGTCACCGTGCAGACGGCGGTCGACGAGACCGCGCGCCTAAAGGACGCAGAGGGCAATCCTCTCTATATCCGCAGGAGCGACGGCACCTATGCGGAAGCGATCGTTGCGGACTACAACCACTACGATGTATTCTATCGCCGGGCCAGCACGACGAAGCAGTACAAATACACCGGCTGGCAGACCATTGAGGGAAATACCTATTATTTCAATTCCGACGGGACTTATGTCACCGGCGAACAGACGATCCAGGGCGCGAAGTACACCTTCAATTCCGACGGTGTCCTTGCGACGGGGAACACGCTGACCGGCATCGATGTGTCCACATGGAACGGAAACATCGACTGGGCGGCCGTGCGCAACTCAGGGATCAGCTATGCCATCATCCGCTGCGGCTACCGCGGCTCCAGTGTCGGCGCGATCATCGAGGACTCCAAGTTCCGGGCAAATATGGCCGGCGCCGCAAACGCGGGCCTGAAGGTGGGCGTCTATTTCTTCTCACAGGCAGTGAATGAGGTCGAGGCCGTGGAAGAGGCGACCTACGTGCTCGACACGATCGCCGGGTACAGCCTGAGCTTCCCGGTGTTCCTGGACGTGGAGAGCTCCGGGGGACGGGGCGATGCCATCAGCGTGGAACAGCGCACGAAGAATATCGTCGCCTTCTGCAAGACCATTTCCGCATACGGATACAGCGCCGGCATTTATGCCAACGTGAACTGGCTGAACGAGAAGATCAATGCGGGGTCTCTCACGAACTATCATATCTGGCTTGCGCAGTACGCGGCGGTGCCGACCTATACGCGCACGCGCTACGATCTGTGGCAGTATTCATCGACCGGCCGCGTCAGCGGGATCAGCGGAAACGTGGATATGAACATCAGCTACAGAAACTACTGATTCCCCATTTCTGAAGCTACATATGGTATAATCAATAAGAATATCCGATTTGATTCGGAGAACTCTCTGCGCGGTTTTTCAGAACCGTCCTTTTTGACGTGCAAATTTTTGACAGCAGAGAAGAACGGAAAAGAAAGGGGAACTACATGAGAACCTATCTGGTGACCGGAGGAGCCGGCTTTATCGGTTCCAACTACATCCACTACATGTTCCGGAAATACGGGGACGGCATCAGGATCATCAATGCGGACGCGCTGACGTATGCGGGAAATCCGGAGAATTTAAAGGATCTGGAGAGCAATCCGAATTATGTCTTTGTGAAGGCGGACATCTGCGATCCGGAGGCGATCGGCGCCATTTTTGCCGAAAACGATATCGACAGGGTCGTGCACTTCGCGGCGGAGAGCCATGTGGACCGGAGCATTCGGGATCCGCTCGCCTTTGTGCGCGCCAATGTCCTCGGCACGGCCAATATGCTTAACTGTGCGAGAAAAGCATGGGAGAGGGAGGATGGCACCTACCCGGAGGGCAAGAAGTTCCTCCACGTCTCGACGGACGAGGTCTACGGCTCACTTCCGGAGGAGGGCGGCTATTTTTACGAGACGACGCCCTATGCGCCGCACAGCCCGTATTCCGCAAGCAAGGCGGGGTCCGACATGCTGGTGCGCGCGTTCATGGACACCTTTCACTTCCCGGCGAACATCACGAACTGCTCCAACAATTACGGCCCTTACCAGTTCCCGGAAAAGCTCATTCCGCTGATGATCAACAACGCGCTGCAGGGAAAGAAGCTCCCCGTCTACGGCGACGGCAAAAACGTCCGCGACTGGCTCTATGTCGAGGACCACGCGAAGGCGATCGACATGGTGCAGGAAAAGGGGCGTCTGTTCGAGACCTACAACATCGGCGGACACAATGAGAAGCAGAACATCGAGATCGTAAAGACGATCATTGCCGTCTTACGCGACGAGCTGCCCGATGACGATCCGCGCAAGGCGCACGTAACGGAGGATCTGATCACGTACGTGGAGGACCGCAAGGGTCATGACAGACGCTACGCGATTGCGCCGGACAAGATCA
>CACZQP010000108.1 GCA_902783385.1 uncultured Lachnospiraceae bacterium
CGCAGCGCTCCGCCTCGGTCCTGACCGCATCCTGCGCCTGCTTCTTCGTGCCGACGAAGAGGATCGTGCCTCCCTGGCTGGCGATCTCAAAAACTGCCTTGTAAGCCTCGTCGACCTTGATCACAGACTTCTGCAGGTCGATGATGTGGATGCCGTTGCGCTCCGTGAAGATGTACGGCGCCATCTTCGGGTTCCAGCGTCTGGTCTGGTGGCCGAAGTGAACGCCTGCTTCCAGCAGCTGTTTCATGGTTACTACGCTCATTTTTCTTCCTCCGTTTGGTTTCTCTTCCATGCCCTATTCGCGGTTTCGGACATCCGTCTCCGTCTGCGCTGCAGCGGGCTCTGTCCCGAAGGTGGCTGCCACTCCTTATATAAGAAGCACCGGCATCCGCTTAAGGCATGTGCTTATGTGCGGGCACACTTTGCCCAGTAACTTCGAAATAATATCACAGAATCGCGCGGATTACAAGAGAAAACGACGGATTGGCTGCCCGCAAAAAGACCGGCCGCCTTGCGGCAGCCGGTCTCTGCATTCCTGTCATTCAGGTCAGTCTGAATGTGTTTCGAAAATCAGCTTATTTCAGGATGCCGACTTCCTTGTAGAACGCCTCTGCGCCCGGGTGAAGCGGGATCGGAAGGTCGTTGCAGATGAACTCTCTCTCCGCCATGTTGTAGAAGAAAGCGTTGCCCTTGATCATCTCGTCGGCCTGCTCATAGAAAGCCTTTGCCATGTTGTACGCAAGGTCATAGTCCAGCTCGTCGTTGCAGATGACCATGCACTTGACGCCGAAGGTCGGGACATCCTCGTCCTGGCCGTTGTACGTGCCTGCCGGGATCACTGCCTTGTAGTATGCAGGGTTCTCAGCGCAGATCTGGTCAAGCTCTTCTTCCGAGAAGCCGAGCCATACGCAGTCCTTCGTGACGGATGCATTGAGGTGCACGCCGACCGGGACGCCTGCGAATGCGGTGGAAGCCGTCATGACGCCGTTTGCAACGTTGTCCGCGCCGTCGCCCAGGGTGACGTTCTGGAGCGTTGCGTTCTCTTCCGTGATGCCCGCGACCTTAAGGCCAAGGAGCGCGGAGGTCTCGGATGTGGAAGCTGCAGGGCCGATGCCGAAGACGCCCTTTGCATCCTTTGCATCATGCAGGTACTTGTAGCCGGTGGACTTAAGTGCTACCCAGTTGGAAAGGGACGGATAGACCGCGCCGATCGCGCGAAGGTTCTGGAAGCCGCCCTGGCCCTCGAACTTGCCTGCGCCGTTCCACGCGTTCAGTGCCGCGTCGCCGGAGCACATGCCCAGCTCGATTTCGCCGTCGTGGACGTTCAGCGCGTTCTCATTGGAGCCGGAGGACGTCGTCGCGTCGACGGAAAGGCCGTTAATGCTGTTGCTGAAGGTCGATGCGACCGCAGCTGCCGCCGCATACATGGTTCCTGTGGAGTCCGCGCCGCCGATCGTCAGACGAGGGCCGCTGTAGGTGTAATCCCCTGCCGGAGCCGCCTCTGCGGGCGCCGCTGCCTCTGCCGGAGCTGCCTCTGCAGGCGCTGCAGACTCAGCCGGTGCCGCAGCAGGTGCTGCCGCCGGTGCGGAGCCTCCGCATGCCGCAAGGCTCATCGCCATGACTCCTGCCATTAACAATGCTGCAAACTTTTTCATAGATTCCTCTCCTTTCTTTATTCAGAACGAAAACCAGTTTCGTACTGCACATGTGGGTAATACTGCAATACCATATCTCTTATGCCGCTGAAGCCTTCTTGCCGTATTTGCCCTTCGCGAGCATGAAGACCGCCGCGAGGATCGCGAGGCCGACCACGCTCAGGAGGTTGCTCGGGATCATCATGCAAAGGCCCGCCGCGATGATGATCAGGCGCAGGAACATGGAGACCTTGTCATTCCCGCTGAAGTACCAGCCCTGCATGCCGCAGCTCATCGCGATGCAGCCGACGAGCGCCGTGCCGCAGACCAGAATGATCGCAGGGAGCGAGCCGTCCAGCATCATCGCGCTGTTGTAGCAGAACACGAACGGGACGATGAAGCCGGCGAAGCCGATCTTGCAGGCGTTGATCGCGGTCTTCATCGGGTCGCACTTCGCGATGCCGGCGCCCGCATAGGCAGCCAGCGCAACCGGCGGCGTGATCGCCGACAGGCATGCGAAGTAGAACACGAACAGGTGCGCCGTCAGGGCTGTCAGGCCGAGCTTTGCAAGAGCCGGCGCCAGGATGGATGCGCCGATGACGTACGCGGATGTCGTCGGAAGGCCCATGCCCAGGATGATGCAGGCAAATGCCGTGAACAGGAGCGACAGGAACATGTTGCCGCCCGCCGCGTTGATCATCGCGTCGCCGAAGACAACGCCCAGGCCCGTGCGGGAAACCATCGCGACGACGATGCCCGCGCACGCGCAGCCCGAAACGATCGAGAGTGCGCTGTAGCCGGTCTTGATGAAGGTCTTCGGGATATCGCGCAGACGGAAGCGCTTCTTCCGGTCAAGGAGCATGACGACCGGAACGGACGCGCAGCCGATGAGACCCGACAGCGCCGGGGAGTACTGGACAATCAGCAGCGCCCAGATCAGCGTGCCGATGATGACAAGATAGAGCCAGCCGTCCTTTAAGACGTCTCTGGTCTTCGGGATCTGGTCCTCCGGAAGAAGCTCGACGTCGCCGACCTCGCCCTGTGCGAAGACCGCGATGCCGGCGCCCAGGAAGTAAAGGACCGCCGGGATGACCGCCGCCTTGACGATCGCCGTGTACGGCTGCATCGTGAAGACGACCATCAGGAATGCGCCCGATCCCATGACCGGCGGCAGGATCTGGCCGCCTGTCGACGCCACGGCTTCGACGCCGGATGCGAATTCCGGCTTATAGCCGCGGGATTTCATCAGCGGGATGGTAAACGTGCCGGTGCCGACGACGTTCGCGACAGCCGAACCGTTGATGCAGCCCATCAGCGCGGATGCGACGACCGCGGAGAGCGCCGGGCCGCAGCGGAGCTTGCCGGTGAGCGAGATTGCAAGGTCATTGATGAAGTTCGAGCACCCGGAAGCCTCCAGGAAAGCGCCGAACATGATGAACATGAAGATGACCGAGGCCGAGACGGAAATGGTGGTTCCGAAGATGCCGTCCAGGTCGATCGCCAGGTACTTGAAGATCGCGGAGAGCGTGTAGCCCCTGTGGCCCAGTCTCCCCGGGATATACTTGCCGACCAGCGCATAGATGACGAACAGCGTCGCAAGGACCGGCATGATGTAGCCCAGGCACCTGCGCGTGCCCTCGAGCACCAGAAGCAGCAGGATGCAGCCTGCGACCGCCGCCCACGTGCCCGCGCGGCCGAAGTTGTCCGACAGATGGTCGTATTCGTACTTGCACATGTAGACCGCGACCCACAAAAGGACGATCAGTCCGATGTCGATGATGCGGCAGATTTTGCGGAAGCTTTCATTGCCCGCATACTTGTCCTTGAAGACATGCTCGTAGAGCGGCATGCTCAGGAACAGGATCGTGAACGCGAACGCCGTGTGGATTCCGCGCTGCGGAATGACGTCCAGCTGACGGAACACCGTCGCGATCTGGAAAATACACATGAGCAGCGCAAATACCGCGGCTGCTTTTCCGAAGACGGTATTCTTGTTCTGCTCCATCTTCTTTGCAGCGGCAAGCTCCGCATCCAGAGATTCCAGATCAATCTCCGCGGCAGTTTCTTCTGCCGCTGCGGTCTCCGCCTTCAGCTCTTCTTTGATTTCCTCTTTGATTTCTTCCCGGACTTCGTTTTCCATAGACATCCCCCTGTAAGAATTAATACTACGAATTCATTTTAAGCGTTCGGGTATCTGTGCACAATACATAATTTTTATAATAATAACCAGCCTCAATTATGCATTATTAAAAAGATCCCGCCTGTGCGCGGGATCTTTTGCAGTGTCAATTCCGTATGAAATGGGATCCGGGTCCCTTATCTGCGGCCGTCAGTCCGCTCCCTGCTCCCTGCTCTCGGCCAGTTCCTCGTAGACCGCATCGTTCAGGACCTTGATGTAGGTTCCCTTCATGCCGGATGAGCGGGATAAAATGACGCCCGCCGATTCGAACTTGCGAAGCGCATTGACGACGACAGACCGCGTAATGCCCGCCTTGTCGGCGATTTTTGACGCGACCAGGATCCCCTCCTTGCCGGAGAGCTCGTCAAAGATGTAGTGGATCGCCTGCGTCTCCGTGTAGCTCAGGGTGTTCATCGCGCTCTTTACGACCGCGCGCTTGTGGCGCTCCTCCGCATTTTCCTGCGTGACGGCGCGCAGCATTTCCATGCCGACGACTGTCGTGCCGTACTCGCAGATGATCAGGTCGTCCACGCCGAACTGGCCGTTCTCCTTGTAGATGAAGATCGTGCCGAGCCGCTCGCCGGCGATCTGGATCGGCGTGATGATCGCATAGAGACCCGCGTCTGATTTGTCTTCAAATCCGAGCGTGCTCAGGATCACGTTCTCATTGGTGGACAGGACCGAAAGGAAGCGCTCGTTCAGGTTCTCATCGATGTAGCTGCCGACCTTCTCCGAGAGAAGCTCGGGCAGCGCCGGGGCCGTCCTGCTGCGCGCAAAGCCAAGGACCTTGCCCTTGCGGCTGATTACATAGATCCCCGCGTTCAGGATGTTGCCCATGACCTCGCAGATGTCGTTGAACACCACCTTGCCGCTGCCGCTCGGATCGTGAAGAAGCTTTTCGATCTTGCGCGTGTTGTCGAGGAGCTTTACATTACTGTTCATCACTTTGATTAATCCTCCCGCGTCGCAATCTTTTCTTCAGCAACATACCCGCATTCCGAATTCATGCAGGTGACCTTGTTTCCTTTTTCCACGAGTGCGGACCCGCAGCGCGGGCACTTCTCGCCCGTCGGCCTCTGCCAGGACATGAAATCGCACTCGCTGTTGATGCAGCCGTAGAACTTGCGTCCCTTCTTGGACTTCATGATGACGATGTCCTGTCCGCACTTCGGGCAGGCGACGCCGATCTTTTCATAGTAGGGCTTGGTGTTCCGGCACTCGGGGAATCCCGGGCACGCAAGGAACTTTCCGTGCGGACCGTACTTGATGACCATGTGGCGGCCGCACTTCTCGCAGACCTCCTCGGTCTCCTCGTCCGCGATCTTTACTTTCTCGAGGTCCTTCTCCGCCTGCTCCACGGATTTTTCCAGGTCCGGGTAAAAGCTTTCCAGGATGGATTTCCAGTTGGTGTTCCCCTCCGCAACGCTGTCCAGAGAGTTCTCCATATTTGCCGTGAAGCCCGGATCGACGATCGTCGGGAACGAGCCGAGCATGATGTCGTTGACGACCTCGCCGACCTCTGTCATGTAGAGGTTCTTTCCCTCCTTGGTGATGTAGCGGCGCGCGAGGATCGTGGAGATCGTCGGCGCATAGGTGCTGGGTCTTCCGATGCCCTTTTCCTCCAGCGCCTTCACGAGCGACGCCTCCGTGTAATGCGGCTGCGGCTGCGTGAAATGCTGCTCCGGATCAAAGGTCGGCGTCTCAAGCTTTTCGTCCTTCTGCAGGACATTGCCGAGATTCTTGTCCGCTTTTTTGTCCGTCTCCTCGCTTTCCTCGCCGGGATCATAGACCTTGAGGAAGCCGTCGAAGATAAGACGCGAGAAGGACATCGTGAAGATATGCGTCCGCACGTCCTTTACGGGCGCTTCGATCCGCACGCGCGTCTGCTCGTAGCGGGCGTCCGCCATGCGGCTCGCGGTAAATCTGCGCCAGATCAGCTGGTAAAGCCGCACCTGGTCCCTGGATAAGGAACCCGCGATCTGCTCCGGCGTGCGCGTGATGTCGGAGGGACGGATCGCTTCGTGTGCGTCCTGGATCCGGGCGGTCTGCTTTTTCTCTGCCGGCGCCGCGGGATAAGTGTCTCCGTATGTGCCTGTAATAAACTGCTCCGCCGCCTGCTGCGCTTCGTCCGAGATGCGGATGGAGTCTGTTCTCAGATAAGTGATAAGACCGACCGTCCCGATGCCTTTGATGTCGATTCCCTCATAGAGCTGCTGCGCGATGCGCATGGTCTTGAGTGTGGAGAAGCCGAGCACTTTGCTGGCCTCCTGCTGCAGCGTGGAGGTCGTAAACGGCGCGGGCGCCTTGCGCACCCGGTCCGAGACCTTCACCTCCGCGACGCGGTAGTCGGCGTTCTTTAATTCCGCAAGAAGCCTGTCCGCCTCTTCTTTGGAAGCGATCGCCGCCTTCTCCTGCGTGCCGTCCGGAAGCTGCGTTCCGTAGTAATGCGCAGTCACAGGCTTCTTTAAGCCTGCCACAGTGAAATCCGCATCGATCGTCCAGTACTCCTCCGGAATAAACGCGTCGATCTCCGCCTCGCGGTCCGCGATCATGCGCAGCGCCACGGACTGGACTCTGCCCGCGGAGAGACCGCGCTTTACCTTCGCCCAAAGAAGTGGCGAGATGCGATAGCCGACGACGCGGTCCAGCGCACGTCTTGCCTGCTGCGCGTCCACGAGGTTCATGTCGATGCCGCGCGCGTGCTCGAGGGACTCTCTGACTGCCTTCTTCGTAATCTCGTTGAAGGTGATGCGGTAGACCTTCTTGCCAGGCATTTCATTTAATTTCAAAGCGGCGATCAGGTGCCAGGAGATCGCCTCGCCCTCTCGGTCCGGGTCAGTTGCCAGATAGATGACATCCGCCTTCGCGACCTGCTTGCGCAGGGCCGACAAAAGCTCTCCCTTTCCACGGATCGTGATATACTTCGGTTCATAGTCGTGCTCGACATCGATTCCCAGCTGACTCTTGGGGAGATCGCGCACATGCCCGTTGCTCGCCGCGACTTCATATCCCGCGCCGAGGAATTTCTTGATCGCCTTCACTTTCGTGGGCGACTCCACGATGATCAGTTTGTTTGTCTTTGCCATTCCCGAAACTCCATTGCGAAATAGTCGTGCTTTTCTGTCTTACGGCAGAAAAGCACGCATCTTCTTTATACACGTTATTTTTGGAATTTGCAAGATAAAACTGACAATTTGCGAAATATGAGAATTCACGCAAAGATCAGCGGAACAGATTTACAGATCGAGCTGAAGCCCGCTGCGCATGTGGAAAAGCCTCTCTCCCATCGCTTCCTTGAGGAGATCGTAGGCCTCCTCGCCGGTGCAGTGGCCGCTGTAGAAGATCGTCTTCGTCTTCATCAGCTCCTCTGCCGTGTCGAGGACATCCTTCTTCTCCTCTTCGTTCAGAGGAGTCTTCTTCATCATGTGGAAACCGGTGAACACGTAGTCCGGCTCGCCGCCGAACTGCTCGCGGAACGCGTCGAGAATATTCAGGATCCCATTGTGCGCACAGCCCGAGAACAGAAAGCGCTTTCCGTCTTCCTCCATCACGAGCGACTGCTCATGGTCGAAGGTATCCTGCAGGATCTCTCCGTTCCTGCGAATCTTGAGCGTGAGGTTCCCCTTCGGCCAGCAGCGCCTGCCGGTGACGCCGGAAAGAATGTACACGCCGTCGTCGATCTTTGTGCTGCCGTCCAGCCAGACCATCTCCTCGCGCGCCGGGAGTGAGGGATCGATTCCGATATACCGCATCTTGCCCGGCTCCTGCGCCGGCGTAACGTAGTCAAGCCCCGCCGTCTTCTGAAGATAGACCTTCGTGCCCGGATGCTTCTCCAGGAAGGACACGATGCCGCCGGAGTGATCAAGATGCCCGTGGCTTAAGAAGATCGCCTCCGCTTTTCCGGGGTCGATGCCGAGCCGGTGCGCGTTTTCCCACGTCTTCTCCGTCGCGCCGGTATCCAGCAGATAGGTGTGCTTTTGTCCTTCTATAAACAGACTCAGGCCGTGCTCCGCGATACAGGATTCGTTGACAGCCGTATCTTCCATCAATACCGTAACTCTCATTGGAGTTTCTCCTTTCCGCCGCCGTTCCGAAGCGTTTTATTCCGCCTTTGCTTCCTCCGCCTTCTTCGGCGCGCCGAGCCAGTTGTGCTTTACTTCCTTGTATCCGTTGATGAGGAGCGTTCCGATTGCGATCACGAGCAGCACGCAGCTGATCGGCCGCGTGAAGAACTGCGTCCAGTCGCCCTTTGCGAGCACCATTGCCTGCCGGTAGTACCGCTCGATCATTCCGCCCAGGAGGAGTCCCAAAACGATCGGCATGATCTCGAAGTCCATCTTACTGAGGAAATAGCCGAGCACGCCGAAGATCAATGCGACATACAGATCCCACAGGTAGCCCGAGGAGGCAAAGGATCCGATCATGGCAAAGATTGCGATGCCGGGGATCAGGTACTTCTGCGGGATCATCGCGATCTTCGCGACGGGCCGCGCAAGGATGAGTCCCTGCAGCATGACGAACACATTCGCGAGGATCATCGCCGCAAAGATCGGGTAGACGATATCCATATGCTGGCTGAACAGGAGCGGTCCCGGCGCGAAGCCCTGCACCATCAGTGCGGAAAGAAGCACCGCCGTGACGGCATCGCCCGGAATGCCGAGCGTCAGCATGGGAATCATGGCGCCGCCCGTGACGGCATTGTTTGCCGTCTCGCAGGCCGCGACGCCCTCCTCCAGGCCCGTGCCGAATTTCTCCGGGGTCTTGGAGACACGCTTCGCCGTATCATAGGAGACAAACGCCGCCATATTTGCGCCCGCGCCCGGAAGGATACCGACGAGCGTTCCGATGATCGCCGAGCGAATAAAGGTCGGAATCAGTCTGACCAGCACAGGAACAGGAGGCAGGACACGATTGATCTTCTTCACATCGACCTTGCTCTCCTTTGCGCCGCTCTCCACGAGCCGCAAAAGCTCTGCGACCGCAAACAGGCCGATGATGACGGGGATCAGGTTGATGCCGCTCATCATGCGCACACTCCCGAAGGTGTAGCGCTGCACGCCCGTCACGCCGTCCAGTCCGATGAAGCCCACCATGATGCCGAAGAGTCCCGCGATGATCCCCTTCAGGAAATCATGCGAGAGCGAGACGATGATCGACAATCCGAATGCCGCGACCGCGAAGTATTCCTGTGCGGAAAACTCCAGCGCGACGAAGGCGATCTTCTCCGCGAGGAAAATGAGAAGCAGCGCGCTGATCAGGCCGCCGAGTGCGGAGCCGAGCGTCGCGATGCCTAGCGCTTCGCCGGCCCTGCCCTGCTGCGCCATCGGGTGCCCGTCGAGGAGCGTCGCCGCGGCGCCGGGTGTGCCGGGTGCATTGACAAGGATCGCCGTAATGGATCCGCCGTAGATTCCGCCGCAGTAGATGCCAAGGAGCATTACCAGCGCGGGAGTCGCTTTCATGGTGAAGGTCATCGGGATCAGGAGCGAGATCGCAAGTGTCGCCGTGAGACCGGGAATTGCGCCGAATACGATGCCCAGGAATACGCCGCCGATAACAAGCAGCAGGTTTGCGGGACTCAGGACGACCATGATGCCCTGTGTGATAAATGCTCCCATACTCAGCCTCCCAGAATTCCCGTCGGCAGGTTCGCGTGGAACATGCCGGCGAATACATAGTAGATCACACCAGTAAGGACGATACTGATCAGAAGCTTCTTCAGGATCTCCTTTGCGCTCCTTGATCTGTCCAGCATGAACATGGAGCCGAACAGATACAGAACCGAGCATATGACAAAGCCGACGGAATCCATGAGGAGCGCGTAGAGTACCATCGCCGCGATCGCTCCGAATACCAGGCCCTTGTTTTCGATTTTAACAGCTGAAGATTCACTGTCGCGGTGCTTTGACTGCACATATTCCCGCAGGACCAGCAGAAGGCCCGCGATGATCATCAGACAGGAAATGAACTTCGGGAACATGGAAGGCGAGGAAGACTGCACCTTCTTCTCCGGTATCTGGAAGGCCAGTACGAAAAACATGACCCCGAACAATGTGCTGGCAAGTCCCAGCCCTACGTTCTTCTTCTCCATAATTACCTCTTTGTCTAAAAGAACTGCCTCTCTCCGGACTCAAAAAAATGCGGCGGCAGTACGTTTTGCCGCGCTGCCGCCGCCGATGCGTCAGATCATCAAAGCATGCCGAGATCCGTCAGGACCTGTGTGCACTGTTCTTTGGTCTGCTGCAGGAATTCGTCGAACCCTGCGCCGTCCACGTGCCAGAGATCCAGGGAACCCTGCTTCGCTGCGTCGATCCACTCCTGGCTCTCGCAGGTCTTCGTCATGGCTTCCTCAAGCTTCGCCTTGACATCCGCCGGCAGGCCCTTCGGTGCGACGATGCCGCGGAAGGAACTGTAGTTGACATCATAGCCCTGCTCCTTGAAAGTCGGGCAATCCGGGATGTTCTCGACTCTCTCGTCGGTCATGACGCCGATGCAGGTCATCTCGCCGCTCTTTAAGTAATCGATAACCGTATTGTAGGAAATGACCGCCGCATCCGTGTGGCCGCCAAGAAGCGCTGCGAGCTGCTCGCCGCTGCCGTCATACGGAATGTGCGTGGTCTCGATGCCCATCGCATTGTTTGCGATAACCGCCGCCTGGTGCCATGCGCCGCCCTCACCGACGTTGGATACGGTGACCTTGCCCGGGTTTTCCTTCGCATAGGCGATGAAATCTTCCGTGGAAGCCCAGTTCTTGGTCATGACGACATAGACGGTAGGCTGGACCGTGAAGGAACCGATCCCCTCGAAATCATCCAGCGTGTATGCGCCGTTCTGCAGCACATCGCCCGTGACATAGTCAAAGACGGTCAGCAGCAACGTGTAGCCGTCCGCCGCGGAGTTTGCAGCCTGGGTCGTGCCGACGGAGCTGTTTCCGCCTGCGATGTTCGTGACGTTGATCGTCGTGCCCAGTTCCTTCTCCATGAAGCTTGCAAACAGACGTCCCGCGACATCGGTGCCGCCGCCTGCAGTCCACGGAATGATGAGTTCGATCGGCTTCGTGGGATAATCCGTAGCCGGAGCCGCTGCCTCGGCGGACTCTGCAGGTGCCGCGGACTCAGCGGGCGCAGCCGCTTCAGCGGATGCTGCCGGTGCAGCCGCGGGAGCTGCCGCAGGTGCTGCCGCGCAGCCGACAAGACCGACTGTCAGCATCGCAAGTGCGCAGATAACAGAAATCACTTTCTTTTTCATTTTAACCCTCCTTATTATGATTGTTTCATTCAATAATTACTTTCGATTATTGAATGATCACGCATGATCAATTACGCGTGATATATAAAATTATAAGATCTTCAATATCCTATTGTAAAGGACTTATCTTACATCTTACAGCGCTCAAGTGATTTTTCTGATTGTTTTCAGCCGCCCAGTACGCCTCCGCGGGAGAGAGAGCCTCCGCGCTTTGCCCACTCGAGTAAAAGCCCCCTGTCCGCCTTCGGCGCCGGCGGTGTCCAGGACGCTCTTCTCTCCTGCAGCTCTTCGTCTGAGATCCCGAGCGTGAGCGTCCTCTGCTCGAGGTCAATCGCGATCTCATCGCCGTCCCTGACGAGCGCGATGGGGCCGCCGTCCGGGGCCTCCGGCGCGACATGGCCGACGGCAATGCCGAGGTTCGTTCCGGAGAAACGGCCGTCCGTCACCACCGCTATCTTTTTCGTAAGACCCATTCCTACGACCGCGTGCATGAGCATCATGACCTCGCGCGCACCGGGAGATCCCTTGGGCCCCTCATAGCGCACGACAAGAACTGTGCCCTCTGCGATCTCGCCCCCGAAGAGCGCCCGTGCGGCATCGACCTCCGAATCAAAGACTCTCGCACTTCCGGTGAATCCCGAGATATCGCCGGATACCGCGCTGACCTTGATCACCGCGCCCTCCGGTGCAAGGTTCCCGTGCAGCACCCGGATCCCGCCGTCCGGCGTTACCGGTGCATCGAGCGGCGCGATGCAGTCGGAGTCCTTATCATAAACCGCATCCTTCTCCCATGCCGCGACCGCATCGCCGAGGGAGCAGCCGAACACGGTCAGGCGCTCCCTGTGAAGGATCGGCATCATGACGGACAGGAGCCTGTAGACGCCGCCTGCCTCGCCGAATTCCATCATCGTATTGGACGGATGGTTCGGCTTGATCCTGCAAAGGAGCGGCGTTTTACGGCTGAGCGCGTCCCAGTCCTCGAGCGAGAGTCCCGCGCCTGCCTCGTGCGAGAGCGCCAGGATGTGGAGCAGCACGTTCGTGGAGCCGCCCATCGCGAGCACGATGCGCGCAGCGTCCTCGAGCGCCTCACGGATCAGGATGTCCCGCGGCAGGATCTTCTTTTCATACGCCTGCATCAGGACGCGGGCTGCGTCGCGGACCATGCGGATGAGCGCCGCCTCCGTCGCGCCGGTCGTCGTGTTGCCGGGGAGTGAGAAACCGAGCGCCTCCGTGATGGATGCCATCGTATTTGCCGTGCCGATCTCCGGGCATGCGCCGGAAGTCGGGCATGCGGAACAGATCACGCGGTCGGTCTGCGCCTCGGTGAGGTGATGGTCCTCCTCGTCCGCGGAGATGATCTTCGGGATATCGAATGCTGTGATGACCTTCCCGTTGTAATGTCCCGGCATCATGTAGCCGGCTGTCACGAATACGGAGGGGATGTTCACCCGCGCCGCCGCCATAAGATAGGCGGGAACGACATTGTCGCAGCTTGGAATAAAGAGACAGGCATCCAGGCGGTTGATGGACATCATGAGCTCCGCCATGGAAGCTGCGAGGTCGCGGTACGGAAAATTGAAGCGGAAGGAATCCGCGCCGCCGCTCATCGAGCCGCAAACACCCGGGATCGGGATCTCCGCCGGGGTGCCGCCCTCCGCTGCGATGGCGACCTTGGCCGCCTCGACGAGCCTCGCGTTCCCGACGTTGCCCGGACTCATCTGGTTGTAGCCGTGGATGATGCCGACGAGCGGCTTTGCCATATCGGATGTGCGCAGTCCCATGGATGCCATGAGGCCGAGCCGGTATGTCTCGATCACGCGGTTGAATTTTTCGATCGGATCATGTTCGGAATGCATCGTTCACCTCCTGTGTTCCAGGTGCAGGTTTCCCCGCCCGGATACGGGTCCGGACGGGGAAACGTCAAGCAGGGTAAAAATGGCTTTGTCTGTACACGGTATTACTTGATAACCAGTACGAAGATCAGGCCTGCGATGATCATGCATGCACACATGAAGCAGGAGTACAGCATGGACTGCAGCAGGTTGACCTTCTCTCCGCTCTCGTCGATGCCGTCGATCAGGCCCGCCGTGGCGAACGTAACGGTATCTGCAGGCGGCATGCCCTGTCCTGCCATTGCCCAGTGGCCGCCGGCAATTGCTGCGGAAACCGGCGAGATCCCGGTCTGGATGAGCGCGGGGCCCAACATAATGAAGATCGTCGACTGCACGGTCGTCTGGGAGCCCGTCAGCATGCCGATCAGGCACATCGCGAGCAGGCCGCCGACAATCAGTGTACCGGGGCTCAGGGTCGCGAGGTACGCACTCGTCTTGTCGATCTGGCCGCCGACATAGAACGCACCGATCATGAACGCGGCGCACAGCTGGATCTTGACGGTCGGCCACACGTGTCCGAGCGCCTCCTTGACGATGCCGCCGAAGTCGGAGCGCACCGGTTTGTAGAACAGGGAGAGAATAATGGTCAGGTACAGGATCTGCGTGATGTTGTATCCAAGGCCCTTGACGATCGGAATCTTGCTGATCGGGTCAAAGATTGGCTTAAACAGCACGAGGAGATCCAGATGGAAGCCGGAACGGAAAATGACGACCAGCGCCAGGAAGCAGAGCGGCACGAGGCTCATCCAGTTTTCCTTAATGATCTGGCCGGCCTTCTTGTCAGGGATCAGGTCTTCCGGAAGCTGTTTGATCTTGACAAAGAACGTGGTGGTGAACAGGCAGACCAGCACGAACGTGATGCCGATCGTAAGATAGGTCCAGTTCAGGACCGCGTCCGCCGCAGCTCCCTCAAGTCCCACGAGGCCTGCTGCCATCGTGGATGCCTGCGAGATCGGCGGCATGATGGAACCCATTGCACAGCCCATGACGATGGTGGCGCAGACCTGCTCCTTCGTCATACCGACTTCGCGCAGGTTCATGACAACAAGTGCGCCGATGACGACCGCGGACGCGATCGATTCGCCAAGGAGCGATCCGGAGAGCGTAAGGACGAACAGGATCGCACAGACGAGGCCCTTCGGCGAGTGGCCGAATTTTGCACGGCACGCGTTCAGGACCGTCTCCATGGTGCCCATCCGCTTCTGCGCTTCCGCGTAGATGCTGCCGACGATGGTCAGCATGATGACCCAGGCGATCCTGTCGCCGCCCTGGATAAACGCGCTCACCCATTTTGCGGGGTTAAAGACGCCGCCCAGGATCAGTGCAAGCGCGCCGGCTACGAGGATGGCCGCCCAGACCTTGCCGCCGATCGCCGGGATGAATTTTGCCAGAACGATGAAGATTAGTATCGCAACAGGTATGATAACTGTAATCATATTTTCCTCCTTACATATAGCCGAACGGATCTTCCTTCAGGAAAGCGCTCGCGACATAATTCGTCAGCGTGCAGATGTCAAAGACAGGTCTCCCCGTCGCCTCCTGAATATCCTTTGCCCACGGCGGCATGTTCGTGCACTCGAGAACGATCGCGCCGACCTCCGGGTGCTCCGTGCACATGCGCTCCGCCACGCGGACGAGGTCCGCCCTGCACTTCTCCGTGTCGACGACCTGCCTGTCCTCCCGCATAAACTGCGTGAACTCTTCCTCGTTCTGCAGTCCGTAGATGACCTTCGGCGTATCCAGCGCTCCCGCGCACTCCAGGTGCTTTTCCGTCAGCGTGTCGCTGTTGACCGTCATGACGCCAACGATCTGGCCCTTCGGAAGCATCTTGTAGACCAGCGGGATCTGAAGGAGCGAGGAGGCGAAGATCGGGATGCTGATATGCTCCGCGATCTTGTCCTGATAGAGCGCGACGAAGCCGCAGTTCGTCGTGATGGCTTTTACGCCAGCTTCTTCCAGCTCCTTTGCCGCGTCGATGTAGGGCTGGAGGAGCTCCGCCTCCGGGAGTCCGCCCATGACGACCTTTTCGAACCTGGCGCCCTTTACAACCTTAAAGAGCACCGGGAAGTCCCAGGTCCAGGCATTCCCCATCTCACCTGGAACTCTCGGAAAACTGGATTCGTTCATCAGGATGCCGATCGTTACGCCATAAAAGTTTTTACCGCCTTTTGCCAGCAATTTCTCCACCTCCTTCTGATAGTTTTTTATTGCCTTATCAAATCCTGACTGTTCTCTTTATGCTTCCTTCTTTGCATAGAAGCTGTTTCTGGTCAGTGCGGAACCGATGAGGAGTCCGGCGATCGAAGCGATCAGGCCGAACATGACGAACGGGATTCCGCCGTGGTAGTACTTCTGCGCGAGGATGTTGCCGAGCGCGCCGAAGAACATGGAGCAGTAGCAGCCGAACCGCGTCGTGAACTGCTTGTTACGCAGATAGTAGCCGCCGAAGATCGGGAACAGGAGCATCGCGACGCCGTAGGAATAAGCGGTCGTGATCAGTCCCATGACGCTCGGGAACTTCATGCCGATCGCGACGGAAGATGCCAGAAGGATCGTGCTGACGATACGGGAAAGGCCCGTCAGCTGCGCCTGGGTCGCGTTCGGGTTGATCAGCTTCTGGTAAATATCATAGACGACACTGACGGTCGCGGTCTGCACCGCACTGTCACAGGTACTCATCATGGATGCGCCGACAAGGCCGACGATGAAGATCATGAAAAGAACCGGGACCTGCGTCAGGAACCAGCCGAAAGCGCTCTCCGCTTCCAGTCCGGGATTCAGCGCGAAGATCGTCCTGCCCATGAAGCCCGCAAAGATATCTCCAGCAAAGACCATGAAGCACGCGATGCCGAGAGCCTTGTAGACGTTGCCAATCGTGTCGGATGCCGAGACACGCTGGATGTACATCTGGTTGGTCACCTGCCCCGGGAAGACGGACATGAACCAGTAGGCCACGAGCGAGAGGCCTGCTGCCGTGAGGGAACCGGGGAACGCGGCGAGCTTCGGATCCGCAGCGGCGACATTTGCCCAGCCGCCTGCCATGTTCAGCGAGAAGAACACGCAGAGGATACACACCGTTGCGATACAGAAGCCGAAGATCGCATCGGACCATGCGACCGTGCCGTAGCCGTTCGGCCACACGAATGCAAGAACGACAATCGCAAACAGGACGGTGAGGACCGGCTGCGGAATACCCGTGAATGCCGCGAACATCTTGCCGAATGCGACACACTGGCCGGAGATCCAACCGAACGGCGTGACCATGGCGATCAGGGAAGCGACGCCGACGAGGACGTTGCTCTCGCCGTACAGCTTGGTCAGGATTTCCGGAATGGTCTTGAACTCATTTCTGCGCAGCCACTTCGCAATCAGGATCAGCATGAAGATACCGCCGCCCTGACAGACACCGTACCAGAGGACGCTCCACCCATACTGATAAGAAAGGCCGATATGATAGGTCAGCATGCCGCCGCCGAACGCCGTGGCGAACGTCGTGCCGATGGTGACGAGGAGCGGCGTCTTCTGGATTGCCCAGCTCTCCTCCTTTCCGGCATTCCGTTTGTTCAGATACCAGGACAGCAATGCACAGCCGCCCAGCACGATACCGGTTGCGATAAAGACGATAAGTATTGCTCCGATCTTCATTTCTCTGCTCCTCCCCTGTTTGAAACTGAATCCTACAATTACAAAACTTCAAGAATCCCAAGGACGTCTGACTCAGATGTCCTTTTCGATGCATTACCGGCCTGTTGTTTTCTGCGCTTACTCCTCCTCCAGCCCCGCAAAGGAGCTGACCTTGACCGGCTTGACAGGCTGTCTGTATTTTGCCGTCTGGATCTCGTCCATGCTCTTGCCGCTCTTTGCCGCGATCTCACGCAGGATCAGCGGGATGCAGGTCTTGCCCTGGCAGGGACCCATGCTCGCGCGCGTGTTCAGCTTGATCTCCTTGAGCGTCAGCTTGTTCTCGTCAAGAATCGCCTGAAGCTCCTGCGGCGTGATGTCCTCGCACCGGCAGATGATGCTGTCCGCGCAGTAGGACGGATCCTGCTCCGCGAGGAAGCCATTGCGTTCCGCGATGCCCGCGAGCGTGATGCCGCGCACCTCGAGCATCTGCTCCTTCGGCACGATAATTGTGACGACGGAGGTCTTGTTCGGGTTCGTCACGACCTGCGCCACCTTCACCTCACAGACGGCCTTGCCGGAACGGTCCACGCCCGTCACCGTATCGCCCTTCTCCGGGAGCGGCGTATACTCGTACGGGATTTTAATGAGGCACTCCGTCTCCGAATACGTCTCGTCGATCACAAAGATCGCGAGCCCCGGACAGTGGAACATACATGCGCCGCAGCCCGTGCATTTTTCGTAGTCCACGACCGGCAGGTCATTGATGTTCTGCATCGGACGGACCGCGCCGAATGCGCAGTGCGTATAGCAGGGATTGCACGGGATCGAGACAAAGCATTCGAACAGCGCGTACGGTCCCTTTTTCCTGCGTGCCTCGTCAGGGAGCTTATCCACTACCATCTGACGGATTTCTTCCATGCGATCAGCCATTGTCTTACACCTCCTCCCGCATCTTCTGAAGGCCGTTCCGGATCTTTGCCGCACCCGGGCCCGCGCGAAGGAGTCCGAGCTGTTCCGCATAGTCCGCATGGAGCGCGTCGTAGTTGTCGCACGCACCCATATCCTGCGCCGCCTGGAGGCCCGCAAGTCTCCCCGTCAGCATGGCGCTGGACGCCTCTTCGATGCCGCCGGAATCACCCGCCGCATACACGCCTTCGACCGTCGTCCTCTGGAACTCGTCGATGACCGGGACATGGCCGCCAAGCTCCGGAACGAATTTCAGGCGGCAGCCGGCCTGTGAGAACATCTCGATCAGCGGGCTGAGTCCCACCGCGATGCACATCACGTCGACCTTTACCTCCTGCTCTGTCCCCGGGATCTGGCGGAATTTCTCGTCCAGCTCACAGATCACGGCGCCCTCGAGCTGTTCCTTGCCGAATGCGTACTTCACGGTGTGGCTCGTCAGGATCGGAACGCCCGCGCGGCGGAGCTTCTGCGCATGGACTTCATATCCGCCGAAGTGCGGTGCCGCCTCGACGACTGCGACCACATCGACGCCCGCCTGCAGCAGCTGGTAGCTGACGATCAGGCCGATATTGCCCGCGCCGACCATCAGAACATGCGAACCGGGCTTGATGCCCTCCTGGTTCATCAAGGTCTGCACCGCGCCCGCGCCGTAGATGCCGGGCAGATCGTTGTTCGGGAACACAAGGCTCTTCTCGAACGCGCCGGTCGAAATGATGACGGACTTCGCCTGGATGCCCATGACGACCTTTTCGTGCTCCGCCATGATGAGATTCCCCGGATAATAGCCGAGGACCGTCGTGTCCGTCCACACCGTGATATTCGGGTCCTCCGCCAGCTTCTGCTGCAGTTCGACCGCGATGTCGATGCCGCGGGTCCCCGCCTTCTGCTTCTCGGAGCCGAAAAACTTATGGGTCTGTTTGACGAGCTGGCCGCCGGTCTTTACGTTCCTCTCCGCGAGGATGACTTTCAGGCCGTGGGATGCGGCTTCAAGGGCGGCGCACATGCCCGCCGGGCCGCCTCCTACGACGACGATGTCCGTCTCGACGATGCCGGCCTTATCGCTCTTTTTGTACTTTCCTACCTTTGTGATGTCATAGGGCTGATAGCCGATCTGCGGCTCGATCTCCATGCCTTCCTTCAGCGGCTCGACGCACACGCGCACGTTCGGCTTGCCGTCTACCGTCATAAGACATGACGAGCAATTGCCGATCGCGCAGTACAGGCCGCGGGGGCGGTGCTTTGCCGCGCTCTCCGACAGCACGCGGACGCCGGCGTCATGCAGGGCGGATGCGACGGTATCACCCTCGTATCCGACCAGATCCTGTCCGCGAAATCTGTAATGAATCTCTTTTCCTCTCTTAAACTCCAGGATCGGATGATTTTCCAGTCTCATATCCTCACTCCTCCCGCTTACTTCTCGAAGCGATCGAACAGGAACGAATCCACTTCGTACTTCGTGGTGCCGTCCATCGCATAATCGGAAACGATATCTCCGATCACCGCCGAGAGCGCGATGCCGTCTCCCTCCAGACCGGACGCCATGATCATGCCCGGCACGCTCTTTACCGGTCCCACGATCGGGTAGCCGTCCGTACAGTAAGGCCGAAGGCCCGCGAAGGTGCGGATGATACTCACATCCTGCAGGAACGGGACAAACTTGCTCGCGTAGCGCGCGATCGCGCGCGTCACTTCATAGGTGACGGAGCGATCGTACCCCTCCGGGAAGTCTCTGCTGTTTCCGATCAGGATATTGCCGTGCGCCGTCTGCTCGATGGAGAGGCCGACGCCGAGCTTTAAGAACTCATCTCCGCCCTCCGCCATCTCCGGATGGTGCTTGATCGCGATGTAGCGGGAGTCGAGCATGACCTTGTGGAACATCGGTCCCAGGGGCTCCGTGACGAGCGTCATGCCGCGCCTTGGCCGAATGGGGATATCCATGCCGACCATCCTGCCGATCTCCGGCGCCCAGACGCCGCACGCGTTGATGACGGTATCGCTGTATACTTTCCCCTTTGCGGTGTCGACGCCGATGACTCTCCCGTTTTCCATCAGGATCCCGGTGACGGGACAGTGCGTCTCGATCTCCACGCCGAGCGCCGCGGCACCCCTTGCAAACGCCTGCGTCGTGTCGATGGGATTGATGTGTCCGTCGAGGTCGCTGTATGCCGCCGCGATGATGTTGTCCGAAAGGCACGGCTCCATGGCGCGCGCTTCATCTCCGCTGATGATGCGCACTTCCATGCCCTGCTTCTGCTGCTCCTCGACGACGTGCTCCATGATCTTCAAAAGCTCTTCGTTCTCGATGAGGATCAGTCCGCCGGGCCTTACATAGTGGAGGTCCGCTCCCAGCTCCTTTTCGAACTGCGCAAGCAGATCCGCGCTCTTAAGCGCGAGCTCCAGCGGCTTGCCGGGCTTTTTTGTCTGCATGAAGACAAAGCCGTCGCACCCGCTCGAGGTACCTTCTCCGATGCCGTCGCGTTCCAGAAGCAGCGCCTTTTTTCCTTTTTTTGCCAGCTGATAGGCGATGGAACAACCGATGATGCCGCCGCCTATAATCACAACTTCCGCTCGATCTTTCATGGCTTATTCCCCCGGAAAACTAAAACGAAACCTTGCTCTCATCCTTCAGGATCACATCGAAGAGGATCTCGCAGACTGCGCTTCCGCCGAGCGTCGCAACACCGATGGAGGAGCGCGCATGCTTGCCGGCATCTCCGAAGATGCTCACGATCAGGTCGGATGCGCCGTCCACGACGGCCGACTGGTTCGTGAACTCCGGATCGGAGTTTACATATCCCGTGATGCGGACAAACCGCTCCACGTTGTCGAGTCCGCCGGCAAACGCCTCCAGGACGGAGAGGAAATTCAGTGCGCACAGTCTCGCTGCGTCATAGCCCTTTTTCTCCTCGCCTGCATGGACGTGGCCCGTGTACTGGAGCACGCCGTCGATCTTCGGCGTGTTGCCCGCGGAGAACAGCATTTTGCCGTTGCAGGCGACCGGAATGAAATTCCCGTTTGGCTTGTTTGGCTTTAAGAGCTCCAGACCTTCTTCTTTCAGCTTATCGTAACGTGACATCCTTATCCTCCTTTCACCGGGACAGCCCCGGCCGGCATCCCGGCCGGGTTCCCGGTTTTTTACTTGTTGGCGACGTTCTGCGGATTGCCGTCCAGCACGCTCTTTAGGTTCGCCGCGCAGGTGTTGACGACTCTCTGCTTCGTCTCAAGCGGGCTCCAGCCGACGTGCGGCGTCGCAATGCAGCGCGGGTGCAGCGCAAGCCTGTGATCCTTTCCGCATGGCTCGGGAAAGAAGGTGTCGATGCCGGCCGCATAGATCTTGCCGGAGTCGAGCGCGTCCGCAACGTCGTCCTGCACCATGATCTTGCCGCGTGATACGTTGATGAAGATCACGCCGTCCTTCATCTTCGCGATGGTGTCCTTGTTGATGAGGCCTTCCGTCTCCGGTGTCAGCGGGCAGTGGATGCTGATCACGTCGGACTCGCGAAGCACCGTGTCGAGGTCCGCAAAATGCAGCTGGTCACACTCGAGCTCCGGCTTGGGATTTCTCCGGTAAGCAAGGACGTTCATATCCATTGCCATCGCGATACGGGCCGCGGCATATCCGATGTCGCCCATACCGATGATGCCGAAGGTCTTGCCGGTCATCTCGATCGTGCGCGTATTGCAGAGCGTTAAGTCGATGGGATCCGTCCAGCCGACATTCTTGATGTAGCTGTTAAAGAACGCCGTGTTGCGCGCGATCTCCATCATGAGCGCGATCGCCATCTGCGCCACCGCGCCGCGTCCGTAGCCGGGGACATTGCAGACCGCCACGCCGTGCTCTCTCGCGCACTTTGCGTCGACGTTGTCGATTCCAGTCCCGAACACGCCGATCATCTTCAGCTGGGGCGCCGCTTCGATCGCCTCCGCCGGGATCTTGACGCGGTTGCTGAACACCGCCGTTGCATCCTTGATTCGGTCGATCAGTTCCTCCGGCATGGTGTTGTCGTAAAGGACCAGATCCCCGAGCTTTTCCATTTCCGCCCAGGATACGCCGCCGGCACTGACAATGGTGTGGTCTGTGACTACGATCTTCATAACTGCTTTTCTCCTTTCAGATGTGAGACTGCGCTCTGAGTGATAGAAATTGATCAAATATCGCAATACATAAATCATATGGCATCTTGCATTGATCAGATATGATTAATGTATTTTAATTATATTCTATGCTTCCTTTTCAGAAACGTCAAACGATTTATGGAATTTGCCTGAATTTCTGCACAATATGTCAAAAAAATACTCCTGTTTCTAAAAACAGGAGTATCTTTGATTCTTTTTTGCCGGCTGCGGGTGAGGCTCTCTTTTCAGAACAGCAGCGTTACGCCGCTTACCAGCATGAGGAGATAGACATATTTTTTCTGCTTCTCGCCGTCGATCCGATCGACCACCCTGTGACCGATCGCGACGCCGATAAAGGAGGACAAGAGCGCCGCGAAGCTGACTGCCCAGACCTGCGGCGTGACATAGCCGCGATAGATGCGAAGTGCGGAGTTATAGACAGCCGTTGCAAAAAAATACGTCTGCATGTTGCCGATATATTCCTCCTTGTCATCGCTGGCCGCGAGCAGATAGGCTGCGATCGGCGGTCCTCCCGTCGAGAAAAGGCCGCTTAAGACAGCGGCGACGGAGCCCGCGATCATGCCGTTTTTCAAAGTGGGACGGATCCGGAAGTTCTTGCTGAAGAAAATGAAATACAGGCTTAAAAGGATCAGCGAGACGCCGAGGATCTTTCTCAGGTTTCCCTCCTCGATCGAGCCCGCCGCGCGGATGACGAAGAAGGCGAGCGGGAAATAGGTGATGAGCGGCGCACAGGCCTTTTTCAGGTCGACCTTGTGCCGGTATCTCCATGTGATCATGACGCTCGTCACGACGCTCACGAGCCCCGACAGGCACGCCCACGTCATGGTGGTCAGCGCCAGGTGGGGAAGGATCGCCATGACGATGATTCCGTACCCAAAGCCGGTGACAGTCTGCACGATCGATGCGAACAGACTGACGATTACACTCAGAATAATTGCCTGCGTCATTCCTTAAAACCTGATCGGCGTTTTATCCGGTATGCTCTCCATGTATTCAAGCTGAACCGAAAGATGTGTGTGCATGGCACTGCGCGCGGCATCCGCGTCGTGTTTTGAAACCGCCTCGAATATCATCTTGTGATCCGCGTTCGTCAGCTGGATCACGCGGTAGTGGATATGGGAAGAGATCCAGTACTCTCCCTTGTGCGCAAGAAGCATCTTGACCATCTGCTCCAGGATCTTGTTTCCCGCGATCTCGGAGAGGTAGTAATGGAACTCGAGGTTCTCCTCCTCCGCCAGGTCTCCCTGGTCGAGCTTCGCCTGGTGGCGCTTCATGATCTCCTGAAGCTTTTTCAGTTCCTCCTTTGTAATGCGCTTCGCCGCCCGGTAGGCCGTCTCTCCCTCAAGAAGGATGCGGGTCTCCAGGAATTCCCGGTATGTGCCCGCGTCGGGATTCTCAAAGAAAAGCTCGAGAAACTCGCGGAATTCCTTCTCCGAGCGGATTCTCTTGCGCAGTATCTCCAGATGACGCCTGCCCTCCTGTGTGAGAACCCTGCCCTTGTTCCCGACCTTTTCGATATAGCCGTTGTTCTCGAGATCGAGGAGCGTCCGCCCGATCGTCGCCTGAGAGGCGTCCACCCTGGAGGCGAGGAGGCTTGCGCCCATGGGGATATTTCCGGATTCGATTTCTTTGAGGATTGCGTATTCCAGGTTGATGTTCATCTTCTAAGGCCGTCCTTTGAGCACAGTTTCCACTGCCTTTGCCTGTATTCTACAACGATGATTTTCAAAGCGCAAACAATGCTCTCTTGCGATCAATCATCTCTTCGATGTTGGCAATATAGTAGGCGACGTCGCGTGCGTTTTCGCACCGGCTGAGCTTTCCGCCTCCGTACAGATGCTTGGAGATCGCGCCGGCTCCCAGCGCGACGATGTCCTGTACCTCTTCGATGATCAGCATGTTGTAGAGTCCCTCTTTTCCGGGGACCGCATAGCCGATGTTCTCGAAGTTTCCGGTGATGTTTTTCTGGCGGTAAAGATAGTACGGCAGCATTCCCATCCTGCGGGCGCCCTCCGCGGCTTTCTTCGTCATCTCCTCCGCCATGGCCGCAGCGAAATCTCCCCGCATAAGCGCCGGGGAAATATCCGTTCCCGTCTCCTGCGCTGCCTGCTCCCTCTGCAGCATCTCCAGGAGCTTTGATCCCTTCTTTACCGCGAGTGCATGGACCGTGAGCGATTCGGGGCCCAGCCTTTCGATCTGTGCCACCGTGCGCCCGACATCCTCCGCGGTCTCGCCGGGAAGTCCCAGGATCATGTCCATGTTGATATTGTCAAACCCTCTCTCCCGCGCGAGGCAAAAGGCGTCGATGATCTGCGCAGGCGTGTGGCCGCGCCCCATGCTGCGGAGGGTCTCCTCCTTCATGGTCTGCGGATTGATGCTGATCCTGGTCACGCCGTGCGCCCTGATGCAGTCCAGTTTTTCGGACGTGATCGTATCGGGCCTGCCGGCCTCCACCGTATATTCCCCGTATGCGGAAGGAAACGTGCGCTCAATTTTTGTAAGGAGCCTGTCCAGCTGGGAAGCTGTGAGCGTCGTCGGCGTCCCGCCGCCGATATAGACTGTATCCGGTATGCCGCCGCGCATGTATTCCGCCGCGGCATCGATCTCGCGGAACAGGACGCCGAGGTATTCCTCCACGCGGTCCTGCCAGATGTGGAGCGCGTTGGAGGGAAAGGTGCAGTAAAAGCAGGTGGTCGGGCAGAACGGAATCCCGACGTAAAGACTGAAGGCCCCCGGCTTGTCGAGCCTTTTCAGAAGCGCTCTCTCCCGCTGCGCGATCTGTGCGGCAAGCAGCGCTTTTTCCGTGCTCACGAAGTGCCTCTCCTCCAGGTACCGCGCCGCTTCCGGCACTGTGCCTCCTGCTGCGAGTTCCCGCACGGCGAGCTTTGTCGGGCGGATCCCGATCAGTTCGCCCCAGGGAAGTGTGCGCCCCGTCTCCTCGCACAGGAGATGGTACAGGAGATCCTTTAAGGCATCCTTCGTCGAAGGCGCCTTCATATCGCAGGGCGGATCGCCGTCTTTCCTCTCCTGCCGCACCGTGCGAAGACTCCCGCCGCGCTGCCGCAAAGTGACCGCAACCGCGTCATCCGTATAGTCCACGGTAAGATAAAACAAAGGCATCCTGTCCTTCCGGATTCCGGCGCTCGCTCCGTTTTCGTCAAGGAGCAGCACCTTCACCTCGCGGGAAGGAAAGAAGGCCTTCAGAAGTGCATGGATCTCATAGCGGTACAGGTCCTTGCGCACTGCGGCATATATTGTCGTATCCGGATTCAGATGCATACGAACGGATTGAAGCGTTTCTCGTGACCGATCGAGGTCTCTCCCATGTGCCCCGGAAAGACGCGCGTATCGTCGGGAAGCGCAAAGAGCTTTTCCCGGATGCTCTCAGTGAGCGTATCCATATTGCCGGTCGGCAGGTCCGTGCGTCCGACCGACTCGCAAAACAGCGTATCCCCGCTGATCAGAAGGTGCCCCTCCTCCACGTAGTAGCAGAAGCCGCCCTCGGTGTGGCCGGGTGTCGCGATCGCGCGGAAGGTGATGCCCGCAGCCGTGATCTCGTCGCCGTCCTCCACATAGACATCCGGCACAACCGTGCAGGCTCTGCCGTACATCGCAGAGTGATTCATGTCGGAATCAGAAAGAAGTCTTTTTTCCGCGGCGGGCGCATAGACCTTTGCGCCGCTCGCTTTCTTTAAGGCTTCGCATCCCAGGATATGGTCGAAGTGCCCGTGCGTTATGATGATTGCCTCAACGGTGAGGCCGTTTTCTTCCGAAAGCTTCTGATAGAGCGCCTCCCCGAGGTCCGCCGGGTCAAAGACGACCGCCGCCTTTTCACCCTCTCTGTGCAGGCAGTAGCAGTTCGTGCCGACTGCACCGATCACGTATCGGCTGATCTTGATTTCGTTCATGTTCCTCTCCAATCTGGTTTCGCCGCGGAAGTCTTTCCGGTATCAGACGCGCGTAATGTCGATGATGTCCGGTATGCTGCGGATGCGGTCGGTGATCTCCGTCAGCTCCCGCTTTCCGCTCACGCGAAAGCCCAGGTTGATCGTCGCGATCCCCTGCCGGCTCATCTTGGTGTTGATGCTCAGGATATTGATGCAGTCGGTGCGGTGGATGGATACGCCGCGGCCGCGCGTGACAAAGCCGACGATCTCGTCCCCGGGCACCGGATTGCAGCAGTGGGAAAAACGGACCGCGACGTCATGGATGCCCTTGACCACGATCGA
>CACZQP010000109.1 GCA_902783385.1 uncultured Lachnospiraceae bacterium
CGTCCTTTGTCTCATGCGACGTCATGCCGGTCATAGAGCACGACGACAGTATTACGGTGAACCCGGACGACATCCGGATCGACACGTTCCGGTCCAGCGGCGCGGGCGGCCAGCATATCAACAAGACCAGCTCCGCGATCCGCATCACCCACTTCCCCACGGGAATCGTCGTCACCTGTCAGAATGAGCGCTCCCAGTTCCAGAACAAGGACAAGGCGATGGAGATGCTGATCAGCAAGCTCCACATGCTTAAGATCAAGGAACAGGAGGAGCAGGCGGCACAGATCCGCGGCGACGTCAAGGACATTGCGTGGGGGAGCCAGATCCGATCCTATGTCCTGCAGCCCTACACGCTGGTAAAGGACACCCGGACGGACGAGGAGACGAGCGACACGGGCCGCGTCCTGGACGGAGACATCGACCGCTTCATGAACGCCTATCTCAAGATGACAGCGGTCAGACAGTAAAACATCTGACAAAGGAACAAATACATGCTGAAAGAATACATATATATTTTTCTGATCTCGATGGTGCCGCTCATTGAACTGCGCGGCGCCGTTCCCGCAGCCCAGCTGATGGGGCTTCCCCTTCTTCCCTCCTATGTGATCGCCGTGATCGGAAACATGCTTCCGGTGCCGGTCATTTTCTTTTTCGCGCGGCGGGTTCTGGAATGGGGCGCGGACAAGCCGGTGATCGGAGGCTTTTTCTCCTTCTGCCTGAAGAAGGGTAAGCAGGGGGGCGACAAGCTGATGCAGAAGGCGGGAGGCGGCTTATATGTCGCACTTCTTCTTTTTGTCGGGATCCCGCTCCCCGGGACGGGTGCATGGACGGGAACGCTCGCTGCGAGCATCCTGGATATGGATTTTAAAAAGAGTGTCATTGCGGTCATGCTGGGCGTCATGCTTGCCGGCGTGATCATGGCGGTCGCGGGCGGCGCGCTTGCGACAGCAGTCAGCGCGATCTCCTGATCGGTTGAAGAAAGGAATAAGATGAAGCACGGATTTATCAAGGTTGCTGCCGTTACGCCCCGCGTCAGGGTCGCGGACGTGGAATTCAACGCGAAGGAGATCATCGCGGCGTTTAAGCAGGCGGACAAGGAGGGCGCAAAGATCATCGTGTTCCCGGAGCTGTGTCTGACCGGCTACAGCTGTGAGGACCTCTTCCTGCAGGAAAAGCTTCTTTCGGGAGCGCGGGAAGGGCTGCTTAAGATCGCGAAGGCCACGAAGACGAGCGATGCGCTCCTGTTCGTCGGCATGCCGCTGTGTGTGGAGGGAAAACTCTACAACACGGCCGCGGTCCTGCAGGGGGGCGAGGTGCTTGCCTTCGTGCCGAAGCGGAATATCCCGAACTACGCGGAGTTCTATGAGGCGCGGCATTTTATGCCGGGACCGGTCACTGCGGATTTCCTGGACCTGCCGGAATTCGGCGAGGTGCTCTTCGGGAGCGAGATCTTATTTGACATCGAAGCCATCGAAGGCCTCAGCGTCGCCGCGGAGATCTGCGAGGATCTCTGGGTGCCGGATTCGCCGCACATCTTCCACGCGCTTTCGGGCGCGACCGTGATCGTAAATCTGTCCGCCTCCAACGAGACGGTCGGGAAGCAGGCTTACCGCAGGCAGCTCGTGCTCTCGGAGAGCGCAAGATGCATCTGCGGATATATCTACGCAGCGGCGGGCGACGGGGAATCTTCGCAGGATATGGTATTCGGCGGCGCCGGCCTGATCGCGGAAAACGGCGTGCTGCTGGAGGAGGCGCGCCAGCTGGACAGCGCTGTTTTCGATAAGACGCAGATCGTGCTCTCGGAGCTGGATATCGAAAAGCTTCTCCACGAGCGCAGAAAAGATACGACCTTTGTGCCGGATGCGGAGGCGGACTACCTGCATGTCTCCCTGGAGATGAAAAAGGCTCTGACAAAGCTTACCCGCACCTTCGACGCGCATCCGTTCATACCGTCTGACGAGGGAGAAAGAAAAGAGCGCTGCGAGGAGATCCTCTCTATCCAGGCGAGAGGCCTTGCAAAGCGGCTGTCCCACATCGGCGCCGATAAGGCGGTCCTCGGCATCTCCGGCGGACTGGACTCCACGCTCACGCTCCTCGTGACGGCGCGCACCTTTGACCTTCTGGGGCTTCCCCGCAAAAACATCACGGCGGTCACCATGCCGGCGTTCGGCACGACCGACCGGACCTACCGAAACGCCTGTGACCTGACAAGGGCGCTGGGCGCGACGCTCCGTGAGATCAATATCAAAAAGAGCGTCCTGCAGCACTTCGCGGATATCGGACAGGACCCGGACAAACATGATGTCACATACGAAAATTCCCAGGCAAGAGAGCGCACGCAGATCCTGATGGATCTCGCAAACCAGAACGGCGCGCTCGTCATCGGCACCGGCGATATGTCCGAACTCGCGCTGGGCTGGGCGACCTACAACGGCGACCACATGTCCATGTACGGGACGAACGCGGGAATTCCGAAGACGCTGGTTTCCCATCTGGTCGCCTATATCGCGGATACGACGGATGACAAAAAGACGGCGAAGACCCTGCGGGATGTTCTGGATACGCCGGTCTCCCCGGAGCTGTTGCCGCCGACAAAGGACGGAAAGATCTCGCAGAAGACGGAGGACCTTGTCGGGCCCTATGAGCTGCACGACTTTTTCCTGTATTATATGCTGCGCTTCGGCTTCGGACCGGAGAAGATCTTCCGCATCGCGAAGATGGCATTTCGCGGGCAGTACAGTGACGAGACGATCGTGAAGTGGCTCGGGAACTTCTGCCGGCGCTTCTTTACGCAGCAGTTCAAGCGCTCCTGCCTGCCGGACGGACCGAAGGTGGGAAGCGTGGGACTTTCGCCTCGCGGCGATCTGCGCATGCCTTCCGATGCGGCTTGCACACTGTGGACGGAGGAAGTAAAATCGCTTTCCCCGAAGAAGAAATAAGGGTTTATAGAACAGGGAAGCTGTGCCATGAAGATCGCATTTACGAAAATGGAGGGCTGCGGTAACGATTACGTCTACATCAACGGTTTTACGGAAAAGATCCCGCAGGAAAAAAAGAAAGAACTGGTGACAAGGCTCTCGGACCGGCACTTCGGGATCGGTTCGGACGGCGTCATCTTCATCAATCCGTCAAAGAATGCGGACTTTGAGATGGAGATGTACAATGCGGACGGATCGCGGAGCGAGATGTGCGGGAACGGCGTGCGGTGCGTCGCGCGCTACGTGTATGATCACGGACTGACGGACCGTCAGGACTTCGTGATCGAGAGCATGGGACAAAAAAAGGACATGCACCTGTATCTGCAGGACGGCGCCGTGACGGCGGTGCGCGTCAATATGGGACCGCCCATCCTGCAGGCGGAAAAGATCCCGGTGATCGCGCCGGATTCCCCGGTCGTCCGGAACAAGATCGAAGCGCTTGGGGAGGTCTACGAAATGACCTGTGTCTCCATGGGAAATCCGCACTGCGTGATCTTTGTGGACGATGTCGCGCATTTTCCGGTGGAGAAGGTCGGCCCGGTGATCGAGCACAGCCCCCGCTTCCCGAATCGCGTGAACGTGGAATTCGTGCAGGTCATCGACCGAGAAAACGTAAGGATGCGCGTGTGGGAGCGCGGCACGGGAGAGACCATGGCCTGCGGCACGGGATGCTGCGCGACGACGGTGGCGTGCGTGCTGAACAACCGGACAAAGGAACATGTAAAGGTGGAGGTCCTGGGAGGAGAGCTTCTTATTCACTGGGACCAGGACGAGAATACAGTGTGGATGACCGGACCGGCGACGGAGGTGTTCTCCGGGACGACGGATATACACAGCTGAAGCGCTGAATAGATGCGCAGGAAAGGGGACAAGCCGAACTTCGTTTCGGCTGCGAGGCTGACGCCTCGGATATGCGCTGAAAAGATGCGCAGGAAAGGGGAGAACAAAATGTCATTATTGCAGCAGTGGAGAGATAAGGCATACGACGAAAAGGCAAACCAGGGAGATCTGCAGCGTCTCTGGAAGCGTTATTTTGACGAGGAGAAGGAAGTCTATAAGCAGCTGCTTTCGGACCCCGACACGGAGGTGAAGGGGACTGTGAAGGAGCTCGCGGAGAAATACCACATGGACATCCTCACCATGACGGGGTTCCTGGACGGGATCAACGATTCCTTAAAGACGCCCAATCCGATCGAGGAGATGGACGAAAACACCGAGGTTTCCCTCGCCTTCGATAAGACCTCGCTCTATAAGAACATGGTCGCGGCGGGAGCGGACTGGCTCTATGACCTTCCGGAGTGGGAGCCTATCTTTGATGCGGAGACGAGAAAGGAACTGTATCTGGAACAGAAAAAATCCGGAACCGTGGTGAAGGACCAGAAGATCTATCCGAATGATCCCTGCCCTTGCGGCTCCGGAAAGAAATACAAAAAATGTCACGGAAAGGCCGGCGCTGTTTAACAGCAGAAGATACCGCCGCCTCCGCAGCAGAGGTTGAGCATCGCGTTTAGCAGGCACAGTCTGCAGCACCAGTTCGCAGTGCTGCCCGAGTAGACGGTGTAGGGCTGTTGCTGCTGCCTGTACCAGCTGCCGCCGGAACTCAAGCGGCTCACAAGAGACTGATACGTCATATTCTGCGGCTCCATCTGAGCCGCAGTTTTTGCGTATTCCAGCGCGCGGACATTGTTGCCGAGGCCGGAGTTCGCAAGCGCGGCATAGTAATACCACTGTGCGCCGCGTTCGCTGATGCCCTCGAGGACATTGAGCGCCTCCTGGTAGCGGCCGCCACTTATATAGCTTGCCGCCGCGCGCAGGTGGGACGAGGTCTCGTCATTTCTTCCCTGTGCCCCGCCAAAGCCTCCCGCGCCCTGCGCTCCGCCGAACGCACCGCCGAACATATCCCAGAAATCGCCGAAATTTCCCCAGTACTGTCCGCCCTGTCCGTAGCCCCCGGAGCCGTAGCCGCCCTGACCGTAGCCATAGCTGCCGGAAGAGCCTCCGTAGGAGGACGAGGAGCCGCTGCCGTAGGAGGAGGCATAGGGATGCTGGCGCTCGTACATGATCTGCTCATAAGCCTCCTGCACGAGCTTGAACATCTCCTCCGCCTTGTCCTTGTTCGGATTGTTGATGTTTGCATCCGGATGGTATTTCCGGGAGAGCTGCCGGTATGCTTTTTTTACATCTTCGTCACTCGCGCTCCGGTCGATGCCGAGGACTTTGTACGGATCTGACATGCTGGTTGATCTCAACTTTCTTTACTGGAATCTTTATCCGACAGGCGCCGCTTCGTTTTTAGTAGAAGATCTTTACTTCCTCCGCGGCCTTTGTCTGTTTCTTTTCTTCCCCGCGGCGCCGCGCGCCGATGTCTTCAAATTTGCTCCAGACGCCGGAGTAGAGGATGTTGCGCAGGATCTCGACGTTGTTTATGACGGGGAGCGTCTCAAAACACTTTGCACACTCCGCCATCATCATAGTCAGGATCATCCGGACTTCCTCCTCAAACGTCTCCGACGCGGGATCCGGCGGGAGTGCTGCGGCTGACCCGGCGCCGGGGCCGGACTCCGTTGCCTGCGCGGTCTTCTTGCGCAGTGCGCTGCCCGCAAGGAACGGATTGTAGGCATTCTTTTTCCGGTCCTTTTCCAGGTCGTCGTAGGCGTCCAGGATGTAGATAAATTTGCCGAGATAAAAGCCCATCCGGCGCAGGGTGTTTTCCCATTCGTCCTGCCGCATGGCAAAGACCTCGGACATGAGCGTGCCGAAATAGCCGCTGACCCTGTCGATGTCCGCGCTGTTTTCCTTTTCCGCATCGGAGAGGAGGGAAAGCTGTGTGCGGATCACCTCCGCCTTTTCCGGGTAGGAGGCGCAGATCTTTTTCCTGCTCCCTGAGAGGAGGGATGCGAGCGCAAGCTTTAAGGCACTGTGTTCGTCGCTCCAGTCGTCCCTGCAGGAATAGTAGGAGAGCAGGACATTGATATCCGCCGCGTATTCCACACAGGGGTTTACGCGCGTCGGGTGCTTCGAGAGCGGATGGACGATGCAGCGCACCAGCTGCTGCGCATCCTCGGGCTCATAGAGGCTTGATAGAAGAAGCGCCAGGAATGTGGTGTCGTAGCTTAAGGTGAGCTGCCCCGCGCGCCCGTAGTTTTTGTGCAGCACGCTGCACAGACCGCAGTAATAGGAGCGGTACAGCTTGAATTCCCGGAATTTCAGTTCGTCCTGGTTGAATACGATGTATCCGAACATGGCCGTCAGGATTTCTTATGGAACTCGAAGCCGCACTTCGGGCACTTCACCATGATATGGCCCTTGCCGCGGGGGATCCGGATCTTCTGCGCGCACTTGGGACACTTGTAAATATGGTAGTCCTTCATCTGCTGCGCATCGCGCTTTACCTTGTCGAAGGAGAAGTTCTTAAAGTAGTCGAGCACTTTGTTCCGCTGCTTTAAGTATTTCTGGTTTTCCGCATATCTCCCGGGAATATTGCGGGAGAGCGCGCGCACCAGGGCGTAGGCGAGCAGAAGCGTGCTGATAAAGCCGAGGATCCCGCCGCCGTGCTTTAAAAACATGCGGAGCACATACAGGATCAGCCAGACGACGAGCATGAAGCGCCCGAAGTTGTCCATGCCGTAGCGTCCCTGCATGAAAGAGGAGAACCTGTAGCGGATATTATCTAAAAAATCTCTCATCACTTGCACCTCACATTTCGAATGCGCCTTTTTTGCCAGATATTATCATACCACATTTCTTATGAAGCGATCTCTGCGCCCGTATAGAGCTGGTAGTACCGGCCCTTTTGCGCGATGAGATCGTCGTGCGTGCCGCGCTCGATGATGCGGCCCTTCTCCAGGACCATGATGCAGTCGGCGTTGCGGACCGTCGAGAGGCGGTGCGCGATGACAAAGGTCGTGCGGCCGTGCATCAGCTTGTCCATGCCGCTCTGGACGAGCTTTTCCGTGCGGGTGTCGATGGAGCTGGTCGCCTCGTCCAGAATGAGCGCAGGCGGATCGGCCACGGCTGCCCGCGCGATCGAAAGGAGCTGGCGCTGTCCCTGGGAGAGGCCCGCGCCGTCATTTTTAAGGAGCGTATCGTACCCTTCAGGGAGACGCCTGATGAAGCCGTCCGCATTCGCGAGCCTTGCGGCGGCGCGGCATTCCTCGTCCGTCGCGTCAAGGCGCCCGAACCGGATGTTCTCCATGACGGTTCCCGTGAACAGGTGCGTGTCCTGCAGCACCATGCCGAGGGACCTGCGCAGGTCGGACTTGCGGATCTTGTTGATGTTGATGTCGTCGAACCGGATCTTGCCGTCCTGGATATCGTAGAAGCGGTTGATCAGGTTGGTGATTGTCGTCTTGCCGGCGCCGGTGGAGCCGACGAATGCGATCTTCTGGCCGGGTTCCGCATACAGACGGATATCATGAAGGATCTGCTTTTCGTCCGTGTAGCCGAAATCGACGCCGTCCAGGGTGACGCGTCCCTTCAGCTCCCGGTATGTGACGGTGCCGTCCGCCCTGTGGGGGTGGCGCCACGCCCAGATCCCGGTGCGCGCATCGCACTCCGAGAGCGTGCCGTCCTCCGCCTTTTGTGCGTTGACCAGGGTGACGTAGCCTTCGTCTTCCTCCGGCTTCTCGTCCAGCAGGGCAAAGATGCGCTCCGCACCCGCCGCGGCCGTGATGATGCTGTTCATCTGCTGCGACAGCTGGGAGATCGGCATGCCGAAGTTGCGGTTGAGCGTGAGGAAGGAGACAAGCGTTCCCACCGTGATGGAGAGCGGTCCGCCGTGCAGTGCGAGATGCCCGCCGGCGATCGCGCACAGGACATAGCTGATCCAGGAGATGTTCGCGTTCACGGGCATCATGATGTTGGCGAATTTGTTCGCGTTGTCGGCGCTGTGCCGGAGCTGTTCGTTCAGCGTGCGGAATGCGGCGATGTTCTTTTCCTCGTGGCTGAAGACCTTGACGACCTTCTGGCCCGAGAGCATCTCCTCGATGAAGCCGTTGACGGTGCCGAGGTCTTTCTGCTGCTGCGAAAAGTACCCCGCGGCCTTTCCGGCAAGCTTTGTGGAGACAAAGAGCGTCAGCACCACCATGGAGACCGAGACGGCTGTCAGAGGGATGCTCATCATGAGCATGCTGACGAAGGTCATGGAGACGGTGAGGAGCGCGCTGACGGTCTGCGGGATGCTCTGGCTGATCAGCTGGCGGAGCGTATCCACGTCGTTGGTGTAGACGGACATGATGTCGCCGTGCGCGTGGGTGTCAAAATAGCGGATGGGAAGGGACTCCATGTGCGCAAACAGGTCCCTGCGGATCTTGAGCATGCTGCCCTGGCTGATGTTCACCATCAGCCGGTTGTAGGCGTAGGCGCAGGCCGCGCCCGCAAGGTAGAGTCCCGCCATGCGAAGGAGCGCTCCCGCGAGCGGCGCGTAGTCCTTTTCCGGGGAGGAGAGGAGCGGCGCGATGTAGACGTCGATCAGCTCCCGCAGAAAGAGCGTGCCGCGGATGCTCACGACAGAGGAGACGCCAAGCAGCAAAAATACCAGAATGAAGCGCACGCCGTAGTCCTTCATGACGATGGAGAAGACGCGGCGGAGGATCCCGACGGGATCCTTTACCTTCGGCCTTGTGTACACGCGGCCGCGCGGCCCGGACTGGACACGGGGGGAAGCGTCACTGCGGCTCATCGAAATCACCTCCTGCCTGCATCTGCGTCTCATAGATATCCGTGTAGATGTCGTTGTGGTGAAGGAGCTCTTCATGGGAAGCAAAGGCGGCCACGCGCCCTTCGTCCAGAACCAGGATGCGGTCACAGCCCATGATGCTGGAGACGCGCTGCGAAATGATGAGCTTTGTCGTCCCCGGGATGTGATCCGCGAGTGCCCTGCGGATCGAAGCGTCCGTCGCGGTGTCGCAGGCGCTGGTCGAGTCGTCCAGGATCAGGATCTTCGGTTCCTTCATGAGAGCGCGGGCAATGCAGAGTCTCTGCCGCTGCCCGCCGGAGATATTTGTGCCGCCGGCCTCGATCTGCGTCTCGTACCGGTCCGGCATCTGGTCGATGAATTCGTCCGCGCAGGCAAGCCGGCAGACTCTTTCACATTCCTCCAGGGTCGCATCCTCCTTCCCCCAGCGGAGGTTATCAAGGATGGTGCCGGAGAACAGGACATTCTTCTGCAGCACGACGGAGACGGCGTCGCGGAGCGTCTTAAGATCATATTCCCGCACGTCGCGGCCGCCCACCTTTACGCTCCCCTTGTTCGGATCGTAGAGACGGCTGACCAGGCTGACAAGGGAGGATTTGCCGCTGCCCGTGGCGCCGATGATCCCTATGGTCTCGCCGGATGCGATGTGGAGCGTGATGTCGTGGAGCGTGTCGAGAAGTCCGGTGTCTTCCGGCTCCTCCCTGTCCTGCGTCCTTGCGGCATAGGCAAAGTCCACGTCCTCAAAATCGATCCGTCCGTCCGCGACCGCAAAGACCGGAGCCTCCGGGTTCACGATGTCCGGCGTCTCATTGATGACTTCCGCGACGCGCCTTGCGCTGGCCGCGGACATCGTGAGCATGACGAAGATCATGGAGAGCATCATCAGGGACATCAGGACGCTCATGACATAGGAGAGGAAGCTCGTGAGGTCGCCGGTCGTCATGTCGCCCGCGACGATGTGGTGCGCGCCGAACCAGGCGATGGCGATGATGCATCCGTAGACGACGAGATTCATGACCGGCATGTTCATGATGATCAGCTTCTCCGCCTTTACAAAGAGGCGGTAGAGGTTCTCCGCGGCGGCGCGGAATTTTTCGTTCTCGAAGTCCTCCCGGACAAACGCCTTGACGACGCGGATCGCGGAGACGTTTTCCCGGACGCTCTCATTGAGGTCGTCGTATTTGCGGAACACCTCGGAGAAGGTCTTCGTCGCGTGGGAGATGATGTAGGAGAGCGCGGCGGAGAGGATGACGAGCGCGACCAGGAAGATCAGGCTCATCCTGCGGTTGATGATCAGGCACATCACGAGGGAGGAGATCATCATCAGCGGAGCGCGCACGGCGATGCGGATGAGCATCATGAACGCGTTCTGGATGTTCGTCACATCGGTCGTCATGCGTGTGATGAGGCCGGAGGGACTGAATTTATCGATGTTGGAAAAGGAATAATCCTGGATTTTGGAAAACATCGTATCGCGCAGGTTGCAGGCAAAGCCGGTCGATGCGGCAGAGGCGAAGCGCGCGGAGAGCGTCCCGAAAATGAGGGAGGCGAAGGCGGAAAGAAGCATCAGCATGCCGTACTTCCAGATGGCCTGCATGTTTCCTGCCTCGATCCCCTGATCGATCAGCCGCGCGATGATGAACGGGATCATGATCTCCAGGATGACCTCCATGCTGATGCACAGGGGGGAGAGAACCGTCGCGGCCTTGTACTGCCGGATCTGGCTGGCGAGCGTCTTTAGCATTTTGTTTCCTCTTAATTATTTATGCGGAACAACGAATCCCTGCTATTATACAACGCGGGATAACGCCGGGATATGAATTTTTTATGAATCTGCTTCTTACAGGAAAAGGCCGGAAATAAAGACAGTGGCGCAGCATAAAATGGCGACGAGGAACATGTCGCCGATCAGCCATGCCGCGGCGAGGCCGACAAGGAGCGCCAGGACGCCGGAGAGGACACTTTGCGTCGCGAGAATGATCGCGGGGAAGGTCATGACGGCGAGCGTGACGTACGGCACGTAGTGAAAGAAGGACCGCACAAAGCGGTTCGTGATGTTTTTGCGCAGAAACAGAAGCGGCAGGACGCGCACGCTGTAGACGGTCAGGATCATGATAATGAGGGACAGCGTGATCTTCAATCGGTTCATGACAGCTCCTCCTCTGAGAGCGGGTGGATGTATGCCGCCGCACCGGCGATCAGGAGCGTTAAGATGATCACGCGGAAGCCGGAGGAAATCAGCGAAAGGTACGGAAGCCAGGTAAAGAGCGCGCTGACCGCCATGGAGATGCCGACCAGCTTTAAGAGGAAGCGGTCTTTTTTCGCAGGCGGGATGATGATGGCGAGGAACATCCCGTAGAGCGCGACCGAGAGGGCGTTGACCACCGTCTCAGGCAGGATGTTGCCGACGATGACGCCGAGCGCGGTGCCGGAGCACCAGCCGGACACGGAGCAGATCCCGATGCCGTAGGTGTAGAACGGGCAGAGGTATCCGGGCACCATGACCGAAAGCGCGTAGATTTCGTCCGTGACGAACTGCGCGAGAAAGAAGCGGTGGGTCGTGGGCATTTCGGGATCGAGCTTTTGCGAAAGGGAGCAGCTCATCAGGAAGTAGCGCAGGTTGACGACCACAGTCGTGGAGATCATCTCGATGACGCCCGCCGCCGCGCCGATCAGCTGGAGCGCCGCAAATTCGCCCGCGGAAGCGACCATGCCGAGGGACATGAAAAAGGCCTGCACGGCGGACAACCCGACGTCCCGCGCGGCGATACCGAGCGCGAAGGCAACGGCAAAATAACCCAGGCAGATCGGAATGCCGTCCTTAAGACCCTTTGTGAACCACCCGGCATTTGTTGCGGGCAGCGCTTTGGCGTTATCGTTCTTTGACATAGCGGGTATTATTCTAGCACGCTTTTGCAATTTTCACTACGGGAAATGACGCAGGAGACGGCAGACCCTCCGCAAAGATGCTGTTGAGGTTAAACCGCAAATCAATTAGAATAGATAGGATATCAAAACCCCGGCGGGATGCGCAGAGCAGGCCGCGCGGGGAAACTCACACAGAAATGAGAGGACAGACAATGAAAAAGGAACTGGCCAGCAAATATGACCCGAGCGGCATCGAAGACCGCCTGTACCGGAAATGGGAAGAAAAAAAGTATTTCCATGCGGAGGTAGATCACACAAAGAAGCCCTTTACGATCGTCATTCCGCCGCCGAACATCACGGGGCAGCTCCACATGGGTCACGCGCTGGACAATACGCTCCAGGATATCCTGATCCGCTTCAAGAGGATGCAGGGCTACAACGCGCTCTGGCAGCCGGGGACCGACCATGCCTCCATCGCGACGGAGGTAAAGGTCATCGACGCGATCAAGGCGGAGGGCCACACAAAGGCGGACCTCGGGCGTGAGAAGTTCCTCGAGCGCTGCTGGGAGTGGCGCAGGGAGTACGGCGGCCGCATCACGAAGCAGCTCAAAAAGCTCGGCTCCTCCTGTGACTGGGACAGGGAGCGCTTCACGATGGATGAAGGGTGCAGCAGGGCCGTCAACACCTCCTTTGTCCGCATGTACAACAAGGGATGGATCTACAAGGGCAACCGCATCATCAACTGGTGCCCGGTCTGCAAGACGTCGATCTCCGACGCCGAAGTGGAATATGAGGAGCAGCACGGCCATTTCTGGCACATCCGCTATCCCGTGATCGGCGAGGACGGCTCCGTCAGCACGACACAGTTCATGGAAGTCGCGACCACGCGTCCCGAGACGATGCTCGGCGATACGGCCCTCGCGGTCCATCCCGAGGATGAGAGATATCAGGATCTCGTCGGGAAAAAGGTCCTGCTTCCCCTCGTGAACCGGGAGATCCCGGTCGTCGCCGACGAGTACGTCGACAGGGAGTTCGGGACCGGCGTCGTGAAGATCACGCCCGCGCACGACCCCAACGACTTCGAAGTCGGAAAACGGCACGGCCTGCCCGAGATCAACATCATGAATGATGACGCCACGATCAATGAGAACGGCGGCAGATACGCGGGCATGGACCGCTATGAGGCGCGTGACGCGATCGTGAAGGACCTGGAAGAGCTCGGCTATCTCACCGGGATCGAGGATCACGTGCACAACGTCGGCACGCACGACCGCTGCGGCACGACCGTCGAGCCGCTCATCAAGGAGCAGTGGTTCGTCAAGATGGATGAGCTGATCAAACCTGCCGTGAAGGCGGTCGAAGAGGGCGACATCCAGCTCATCCCGAAGCGGATGGAGAAGACGTATTTCAACTGGACCGACAACATCCGCGACTGGTGCATCAGCCGCCAGCTGTGGTGGGGCCACCGGATCCCCGCGTACTACTGCGCGGACTGCGGCCACATGGAAGTCGCGATGGAGAACCCCGGTGTCTGCCCGAAGTGCGGCAGCGCGAACCTCACGCAGGATCCCGATACGCTGGACACCTGGTTTTCTTCCGCGCTGTGGCCGTTCTCGACGCTCGGCTGGCCGGAGGAGACGGAGGACCTGAAGTACTTCTATCCGACGGATGTCCTCGTCACCGGTTACGACATCATTTTCTTCTGGGTCATCCGCATGATCTTCTCGGGCTTTGAGCAGATGGGAGAAAAACCGTTCAAGACGGTGCTCTTCCACGGTCTCGTCCGTGACTCCCAGGGACGCAAGATGTCCAAGTCCCTCGGCAACGGCATCGACCCGCTGGAGATCATCGACCAGTTCGGCGCGGATGCGCTCCGCATGACGCTGATCACCGGCAACGCGCCCGGCAACGACATGCGCTTCTATATGGAACGCGTCGAGGCGAACCGCAACTTCGCGAACAAGATCTGGAACGCGTCGAGATTCATCATGATGAACCTGCCGGAGGATCCGGATGAGAGCCTTCCGGAGCCCGGCGTCCTGACGGAAGAGCTGAAGGCGGCGCTGCAGCCGGAGGATCGCTGGATCCTGTCGAAGTACAACGCGCTCGTCGGAGAAGCGACCGACAACATGGAGCGGTTCGAGCTCGGCATCGCGGTGCAGAAGGTCTACGATTTCATCTGGGGAGAGTTCTGCGACTGGTATATCGAGATGGTGAAGCCGCGCCTGTATAAGACAGAGGACAAAGCAAGTCAGAACGCGGCGCTGTGGACGCTGCAGACAGTTCTGATCGGAAGCCTGAAGCTGCTGCATCCCTACATGCCGTTCATCACGGAAGAGATCTACTGCACGCTGAAGAACGATCCCGACGGCGAGAAGGAATCCATCATGATCTCCGACTGGCCGGTCCGGAGGGAGGACTTCAACTTCCCTGCGGAGGAAGAGGCGATCGAGATCATCAAAGAGACGGTCAGCGGCATCCGTACCGTGAGAGCGCAGCGCAATATCGCGCCTTCCAGAAAAGCAAGAGTCTATGTGGTCTCGCAGAGCGACGCCGTGCTGAACGCACTCCGCGACGACATGCTGTTCTTTGAGAATCTCGCGTCGGCATCCGACGTCGTCCTCATGAAGGAAGCGGAAGGCATCGACGAGAGCGCTCTCTCCGTCGTCCTGCCGTTCGCGACTGCTTATCTGCC
>CACZQP010000110.1 GCA_902783385.1 uncultured Lachnospiraceae bacterium
ATTACGCGGCATAAGTACCGGCGTTTTTTGAGGCGCGCTTCGACATATGTATGCTGCCGGGGGTTTTCTAGGCTGAAGGGTCGCGGGACGTGGATGCGACTTGCGACGTGAGCCCGGTAAGGCGCGAGCATAGCGCGGCCACGGGAGGCACTGTCTGAGGGCGCCTCATATGCTGCCGGCAGTGTAGACTAGAGCGGCGCCCGAGTTTGCCGGGCGTGGCCGTAATTGGCGGCGCAGCGCCGACGGACGAACGACGCGGGAGCAGACAGATCCTGCGCCCGCGTTTGCCGGACGTGTCCGTGATAGGCGGCGCAGCGCCGACGGGCGGACGACGCATGAGCAGACATGTCATGCGTGCCGCCGTTTTTGAGGGACTTCGACATGTGTGTGTGCTGCCGGGGAAGCAGACTGCGTTTATGCGGACCGAGGAGCAGCTGTCAGTTCCCGGCCTTTGCCTTCGCGCTGATCTCCGCGCGCTTGCGGAGCCTCTGGTCCAGGATCTTCTTGCGGATGCGCAGGCTGTGCGGCGTCACCTCCAGCAGCTCGTCGCTGTCGATGAACTCGATCGCCTGCTCCAGAGAAAAGATCCGCGGCGGGACAAGGCGCAGCGCTTCGTCGGCCGAAGAGGAGCGGGTGTTGGTGAGATGCTTTGTCTTGCAGACGTTGACCTCGATATCCTCACTCTTGCCGCTGATGCCGACAATCATGCCGGCGTATACCTCGTCGCCGGGCGAGATGAACATCGCGCCGCGCTCCTGGGCGTTGAAGATACCGTAGGCCACAGCTGTGCCGGGTTCAAAGGCGATAAGAGATCCCTGCTTGCGGTAGGTAATGTCTCCTTTATAAGGCTCATAGCCGGAGAAAATGGTGTTCATGATGCCGTTGCCCTTGGTGTCGGTCATGAAGTCTCCCCGGTAGCCGATGAGACCGCGCGAGGGAATGTTGAATTCCAGTCGTGTATAGCCGCCGTTGATGGCGTGCATGTTGACGAGCTCGCCCTTGCGTTCGCCGAGCTTCTGGATGACATTGCCGGAGAATTCGTCCGGCACGTCAATGTAACAGATTTCCATCGGCTCCAGGCGCTTTCCTTTTTCGTCGGATTTATAGATGACTTCCGCTTTGCTGACGGCGAACTCATAGCCTTCGCGGCGCATGGTTTCGATCAGGACCGACAGGTGAAGCTCGCCCCTGCCGGAGACCTTGAAGGCCTCGGTCGTGTCCGTATCCTCCACGCGGAGCGAGACGTCCGTATTGAGCTCACGGTAAAGTCTGTCGCGGATATGACGGCTCGTTACCCACTTGCCGTCCTTGCCGGCGAGCGGGGAGTCGTTGACGCAGAAGGTCATGGAAATCGTGGGCTCGGAAATTTTCTGGAACGGAATCGCTTCCACATGCTCCGGCGCGCAGAGCGTATCTCCGATGTGGAGATCCGCGATGCCGGAAACCGCGACGATGGAACCGAAGCGCGCCTCACTGACTTCGACCTTCTGGAGCCCCTCGAATTCATAGAGCTTGGAGACTTTTACCTTCTGCTGTTTGTCCGGGTCGTGATGGTTGACGATCACGACCTCCTGGCCGGTCTTAAGGCATCCGTTTTCGACCTTCCCTACGCCGATCCGCCCGACATATTCGTTGTAGTCGATGGTGCTGACGAGCATCTGCGCGCCGGCATCCGGGTCGCCCTTCGGCGCCGGGATCGATTTCAGAATCGTCTCAAAGAGCGGCTTCATGGACACGCCCGGGCTTCAGAGATCAAGTGTGGCGATGCCTGATTTTGCGGATGCGAAGACGAACGGGCAGTCGATCTGCTCGTCATTTGCGCCCAGATCCATGAGGAGCTCGAGGACTTCGTCGATCACCTGCGTCGGTCTCGCGCCGGGGCGGTCGATCTTGTTGATGCAGACAATAAAAGGAAGGCCAAGCTCCATCGCCTTGCGCGTGACGAACCGTGTCTGCGGCATGGGACCCTCGAAGGCGTCGACCACGAGAATGACACCGTCCACCATCTTAAGGACGCGCTCCACTTCTCCGCCGAAGTCCGCGTGGCCGGGGGTATCGACGATATTGATCTTGACGCCGTTGTAATTGACGGCGGTGTTTTTGCTCAGTATGGTGATGCCGCGCTCGCGCTCGATGTCGCCGGAGTCCATGACGCGCTCCGCGACCTCCTGGTTCTCGCGGAAAACACCGCTCTGGCGGAGCAGCCCGTCGACAAGTGTTGTTTTTCCGTGATCTACGTGGGCAATGATGGCGACATTGCGGACGTCGTTTCTTTCCTGATTCATATGGTACGGATCCCTCATCTTTCTGCGCGCGTCCGTGCGCGGCGTGTCTGGTTGTCCTGAAAAACTCTACTATAATAGCAGTTTCACGGCCCTTTGTCACTTATGATATAATACTCAGACACGGTATTGTAGAAGAGGACTCACAGGCTGAGGGGACACCATGTGGTTTCTGAGAATGGAGAGTAACGATCCCTGCCGCAATCTGGCGGCGGAGGAATACATATTCGGGCGCCTTGGCGCGGGGGAAAAAGCGCTTCTTCTGTGGCAGAACCGCCCGTCAGTCATCGTCGGGAAGCACCAGAATACGGTGGAGGAGATCAACAGCGCCTATGTCAGAGAAAGCGGCATCGATGTCGTGCGCAGGCTCTCCGGCGGCGGCGCGGTCTATCACGATCTCGGCAACCTGAACTATACGCTGATCGCTCCGGCGCAGGAGGCGGAAGAGGTCGGATTTAAGGCCTTTTGCGAGCCGGTGCTCAGGACGCTTTCATCCTTCGGCGTGACAGCGCTTTTCAGCGGCCGCAATGACATGCTCGTCGACGGGAGAAAGTTTTCCGGCAGTGCGCGTTATGTCATGCAAGGAAAAATCATGCACCACGGGACGCTCCTGTTTGACTCCGACCTTAAGAAAATGGCGCTTGCGCTTCAGGTTGACGGGGAGAAGATCCACTCAAAGGGAATCCGGTCCGTCAGGAGCCGTGTGACTAATCTTCGGTCTTATCTCGGCAGCGAGGTGACGCTTCCCGAATTTGAACAAAGGCTTAAAGAAGCCGTTGCGGAGGGAAATCCGGTTGCGGAGCTTTTGCTGACGGATGCAGACCGGGTTAAGATTGAGGAGCTGAGCGAACGCCGCTATCGGACATGGGAGTGGAACTACGGTTTTTCCCCCGCCTTTAGCATGCGGTCGAAGAAATACATTGCCGGCTGCGGGCTGATCGAGACGGCGCTGGCTGTCGAAAACGGCAGGATCGACGATATCCGGATCCGAGGCGATTTTTTCTGCTATGGGGAAATATCGCTCCTGGAGGGAAAGCTGCGCGGCATACCGCTGCAGGCGGACGCGGTAAGAAAAGCCATCCGGGATATTTCGGATGCCGCACGGATCGAAAATCTCTCCGCGGACGATCTGGCTGCAATGATCGTTCCATAAAGCATCCCCATCCTTTTTGGCCGGAAAGAAAAACTCCTCCGGATATGGTAAAATAGAATCCGATGATGACCGCGGCCTGGGGCCGCGGATTCATGGTGCGTACAAAACGGGACGCACAACTTTTGCGTGCGAAGATGCACAGTGAGGAGACGGAATGAGCAGACTGGTACTGAAACTGAGCGGAGAGGCGCTGGCGGGTGAGGCACACAGGGGATTTGATGAGTCTGTCTGCCGCGGCGTCGCGCGGCAGGTAAAGACCCTGGTGGAGGACGGTTTTGAGATCGGCGTCGTGATCGGCGGAGGGAATTTCTGGCGCGGCCGCACCGGGAACGAAATCGACCGGACGCGTTCCGACCAGATCGGCATGCTTGCGACGGTTATGAACTGCATCTATGTATCAGAGATCTTTCGCGGCGAGGGTATGAAGACAAGGATCTTTACGCCGTTCTCGGTGGGTGCTTTCACGGAGCTGTTTTCCGCTTCCGCGGCGAGAGCGGCTTTGGAGAGCGGTGAGGTCGTATTCTTTGCGGGAGGGACGGGCCATCCCTATTTTTCGACGGATACAGGCGTCGTGCTTCGCGCGATCGAGGTGCAGGCGGATGCGATCCTCATGGCGAAGAACATCGACGGGATCTACGACAGCGACCCGGCCAAGAATCCGGACGCAAAACGTTATGACATTCTTTCGATCGACGACGTGATCGCGCAGAACCTTCAGGCGGTGGACATGACGTCCTCCGTCCTCGCGAGGGACAACAAAATGCCAATGCGCGTATTTGCCCTTCAGGAGGAGAACGGCATTATCCATGCCGCCAGGGGGCAGTTCAACGGGACAGTGATTACGGTTTAATGGTCACAGCGCCAGAATCAGCATTCTGGCGCAAGAGCCGACAGGGTCGGCTCCAGAAATGATTCACGATTACAGCATCTGTGGAGGGAGGAAGTATTATGGCAAGTGAGGAGATCAAGGTATTTGACGAACGGATGACGAAGGCGATCGACTACCTGAAGACGGAGTTTCAGGCAGTGCGTGCGGGGCGCGCAAATCCGCATGTTCTGGACAAGATCAAGGTCGATTATTACGGCACGCCTACGCCCATCCAGCAGCTTTCCAATGTATCCGTTCCGGAGGCGCGCATCATCCAGATCGCTCCCTGGGATAAGAAGTCGCTGAAGGATATCGAAAAGGCGATCCTCATGTCCGATATCGGGATCAACCCGACGAACGACGGCACGATGATCCGCCTGGTTTTCCCGGAGCTCACGGAGGAGCGCCGTAAGGAGCTTGTCAAGGAGATCCAGAAGAAGGCGGAGTCCGTCAAGGTCACGGTCCGGAATGCGCGGCGTGACGGCAATGAAGAGTTCAAAAAGCTCAAAAAGAGCAGCGACCTGACCGAGGACGACGAGAAGAACCTGCAGGACGAGCTTCAGAAGCTTACGGAGAAATATATCAAGCAGGTCGACGAGATGGTCGAGGAC
>CACZQP010000111.1 GCA_902783385.1 uncultured Lachnospiraceae bacterium
CAGCACGTTGAAGACATCCGGGTGCGCTTTTTCGATCTCGTCGAACAGCACGACCGAGTACGGTTTTCTCCGGACGGCTTCCGTCAGCTGGCCGCCCTCTTCGTATCCCACGTATCCCGGAGGCGCTCCGATCAGGCGCGAGACGGAAAACTTCTCCATGTACTCGCTCATGTCGATACGCACCATATTCTTTTCGTCGTCAAACAGGTAGGCCGCCAGCGCCTTTGCAAGCTCCGTCTTGCCGACGCCCGTAGGTCCCAGGAACAGGAAGGAGCCGATCGGCTTCGTCGGGTCCTTGATCCCGGCCTTGCTCCGCATGATGGCCTCGGCCACCCTGGTTACAGCCTCGTCCTGTCCGATCACACGGCGGTGCAGTTCCTCCTCCAGGTGAAGCGTCTTTGCACGCTCAGACTCTGTCAGCTTGCTCACGGGGATCCCGGTCCAGCGTGAAATGATCCTTGCGATCTCCTCCTCCGTGACCTGCTCGTGCACGAGCGAAAGATCCTCCCTGCTGCTTGCGGCCTCCGCTTCCTCCAGCTCCTTTTTCAGGGCCGGGAGCTTTCCGTACTGGAGTTCCGCCGCCTGCTGCAGGTCGCCCTTCTGCTGCGCCATCTGGATCTGGCTGTTGACGGTATCGATCTGTTCCCTGAGTGCGGAGAGGCGATCGACTTTGGCCTTCTCGTTCTCCCACTGCGCCTTCTGGCTCGCAAAATCCGCCTTCAGCTCCGCCAGCTCCTTCTGCAGGTCGGCGAGCCGTTCCTTGCTCAGCGAATCGTCCTCCTTCTTCAGTGCGGTCTCTTCGATCTCCAGCTGCAGGATCCTGCGCTGTTTCTCGTCGAGCTCCGTCGGCATGGAGTTCATCTCCGTCTTGATCAGCGCGCACGCCTCATCCACGAGGTCGATCGCCTTGTCCGGAAGAAACCTGTCGGATATGTAACGGTTTGAGAGGACCGCGGCGGAGACCAGCGCATTGTCCAGGATCTTTACGCCGTGATAGACCTCGTACCGCTCCTTCAATCCACGCAGGATGGAGATCGTGTCCTCGACGGTCGGCTCGTCCACCATGACCGGCTGGAACCGGCGCTCCAGCGCGGCATCCTTCTCGATATAGTTGCGGTATTCATTCAGCGTCGTCGCGCCGATGCAGTGCAGCTCACCGCGCGCGAGCATGGGCTTTAACATGTTTCCTGCATCCAGAGCGCCGTCCGTCTTGCCCGCGCCGACGATGGTGTGCAGCTCATCGATAAAGAGCAGGATCTCCCCGTCGGAGTTCTTCACGTCCTCCAGGACCGCCTTTAACCGCTCCTCAAATTCCCCTCTGTACTTGGCGCCCGCAACGAGCGATCCCATATTCAGGGAGAAGATTTTCTTGTCCTTTAAGCCGTCCGGGACATCCCCCCTCGCGATACGCTGGGCGAGACCCTCGATGACGGCGGTCTTGCCGACGCCAGGCTCACCGATCAGGACGGGATTGTTCTTGGTCTTGCGCGACAGGATGCGGATCACATTGCGGATCTCCGCGTCTCTCCCGATTACCGGGTCGAGCTTCTGGTTCTTTGCCTTTTCGACCAGCTCCTCGCCGTATTTCTCCAGTGTGTCATAGGTCGCCTCGGGATTGTCGCTCGTCACGCGCTGGTTTCCTCTCACGGTCGAGAGTGCCTGCAGGAAGCGGTCGCGCGTGATATCGTGCTTTCGAAAGAGGTCCGAAAGCGCCCGGTCCGCATGCTTTAAGAGTGCAAGAAACAGATGCTCCACGGAGACATATTCATCTCCGAGGCGCTTTGCTTCGTCCTCGCCCGCAAGGAGTGTCTTGTTCAGGTTGCCGCTGACATAGACCTGCGCGGAGGAGCCCTGCACCTTGGGGAGCGACGCGATCAGCTGCCGCGACTCTTCCGTGAACTGTGCGGGATCGATCCCCATCTTCTCTGCGAGCTTTGCGATCAGGGAATCCTCCACCGTAAGGAGCGCATAGAGCAGATGCTCCTGTTCGATCTGCTGGTTCCCGTATTCGTACGCGAGCTTCTCGCAGCTGTTGATTGCTTCTATGGATTTCTGTGTGAATTTCTGTATATTCATCTCTGTCTCCGGGAACTGCCGCAGCGGTTATGCCGGGCGTCCCCGTCAAGCCTCCTTTCCGCTTTATCTGTTCTATTACAAGTATAACAACGTGAAAGGAGGTGTCAATGCAATTATTCTTAACTTTTTATAAAGCGGGCTTTTCTTCGACCGTCACGATGCGGTCCTCTCCGTACGGCTCCGCGTATTCCCGGCCGATCCTGCCGCCCAGCTCATCTACCATATAGTTCATAAGCGCCATATTGTCGAGAATGATCTCATCCTCCACGATCGTCGCTCCGCCGAACATATTGTAGCCGTCTCCGTGGTTCTTCAGGACATAGTCAAGAGAAGCTACGCGGTAGCGTTTTTTCAGATCCAGGGGCTCTCCGCCGACCATAACATTCTGCACGCGGTATTCCCCGCTGTGCCCTGTCCACATGCCGTCCTTGTCCGAGCGGCAGCTGTCCTCGATATATGTGTGGATCTCGTATGTAAGTCCCGATACCTGCAGGAAGCCTCCGTGCTCATCCGGCGTTACATGCGCGCCCCACTCGAGCGCATCAAGGAGCTGTTTTCCCGTCATCTCTGCGACGCAGACCGCATTGCCGAACGGGAGTACAGACAGAATATCGTTCCGCGTGATGTCGCCGGCGGAAATCCCCTTGCGCACGCCGCCGCCGTTGATGAGGCCGATGTCGGCTGCCCCGGCAAAGCGGATCGCGTCCGCACACAGATCCCCGAGGTTGGTCTCCGTCCGCCGCACCAGCCTGATCGGCTGTCCGTTCGCACCCCTGATCTTCGGGTCACTGATCACAAGCTCCACGCCGGACTTCGCAACGACCTCCTCCAGGATCTCGCCGAGCTGGCTCTTCCATTCGGTGACTGCATCCCCCGCCTCGTTCCGGATCCCGAACAGATCCTGCGCATTGCCGGGGAACTTCCAGCTCATGAGCCTGTTTGTGATCGTGCCGTCCGTCCCGAAGGTGACGATGCCGATGTGCTCCATCTTTGTCCCGGTCGCGCTGCGGATGACGTCCTTTCCATCCTTATTCTTCATCACGACCTGCTCCGTATCATGCTTGTGTCCGTCCAGCACGACATCGATCCCGGTCGTTGCCGCGATCACCTGGTCGTACCGGAAGGGCGCGCAGGACTCATTATCTCCCAGATGCGTCAGCGCGATCACATAGTCTGCACCCTCTTCGCGGGCCGCATCGACTGCCTCCTGCACCTTCGAATAAAGCAGCTCTCCGGTGTCGTCCTGGAAGAACCCGTAGATAAAATTCCCTTCGCTGTCCTGGAAATACCTCGGCGTGGAAGTTGTCAATGTCTTCGGCGTCGTCACCCCGACAAAAGCAAACTTCACACCGTCGAACTCCTTGATGATATACGGGTCAAACAAAAGCTCGCCGTCCTTGTTGAAATTGCAGCTGATATACGGAAATTCTGCATTTTGCGCAAGGTCGAGAAACCGCTCCATCCCATAGTCAAATTCATGATTGCCGGGAATCGCGATATCGTAGCCCGTCCGGTTCATCAGATCGATCAGGGCTCCGCCTCTCGTCATGGTCCCGATCACCTCTCCCTGAATAAAGTCTCCGACGTCGATAAGGAGCGTATGTTTCCCCTGCGCCTCATAATATGCCTGCAGCTGTGAAAGGCCGGCAAGGCCGAAATTCTGGTCGATGCCGCAGTGCACGTCGCCGGTGAATAGGATCACCAGGTCCTTCTCAAGCGCCGCCGGCTCCCCGGACTCCGTCTCTGGCTCCGACTTTTCGGGCTCTGTCTCCGGCGCCGGCTTTTCCGGCTCTGTTTCCGGCTCCTTCGCCTCTGCCTCCTGCTCTGTCTTCTTCGTCTCCGTCTTCTGCGCAGGCTTTGCAGACGCAGCCGCAGCGTTGAGCGGCAGTGCGACAAAAATCATCAGCAGGCAGAGCGTCATTGTCAGGATATGCTTTATGATTCCTGTTTTTTTCATAATAATCATGATCTCCCGTTCTAGCGAAAACACGACATGGTTCCTTCCTACCGCATAGTATAACAAAAAAAGCTCCGGCCGATGCGGCCGGAGCTTTAAAAGTTTCAGAAATCAATATCTGTTTGCTGCGATCTTCACGCCGGGACCCATAGTGGTCGCCAGGGAGATGCTCTTTAAATACTGACCCTTGACGGTGGACGGCTTTGCCTTCTCGATCGCGTCAAGCAGCGCATTGTAGTTCTGCATCAGCTGCTCTTCCGTGAAGGATGCCTTGCCGATCGGGCAGTGGATGATGTTTGCCTTGTCCAGTCTGTACTCGATCTTACCGGCTTTGATCTCTTCGATCGCCTTCGCGATATCCATCG
>CACZQP010000112.1 GCA_902783385.1 uncultured Lachnospiraceae bacterium
AGATGTCCGGCAAGGAGCTTGTGCACCGTCAGGTTCGTTACCTCTTCGATGAGACGCCCAGTCGTCCCTGTGGCATACAGTTCGTTTTTGCTCAGGATGCCGCGGTAGGCAATGCAGAAATTCTGCATCAGTTTTTTCTTTGCGTCATGCGCGATGAGTGCGATATTCATCCCCAAAACCTCTCTGTCCGATTCCGACTGCCTGACTTTGGTGTCACTAAATAAGATCCGTCAGATCTTCGTGCGTATCCTTCCCGCGTTCTGCGCTGCCTTTGCCTGTCCGCTCTGCATTGCAACGTTCTGGACGAATCCGATACCGCCGTAAAGGCAGATCAGGCTGGTCAGTCCGTAGCTCACAAAGGGGAGCGGCAATCCGGTGTTCGGAAGCACGCCGCTGACGACACCGATGTTGATAAAACTCTGGAATCCGATCCAGCAGCCTACACCGGCCGCAAGGATCATTCCTCCCGTATCGCGCGCTTTTCTGGCGATCAGGAGGCATTTTAAAGTGATCAGGAAAGCAAGCGCAACAACGCTGCAGCTCCCGACAAAGCCGAATTCCTCACTGATGACAGTAAAAATGAAGTCTGTCTGGGACTCGGAAATATAGCCGCTGTTGAGAACTGAAGTGATCTCATTGGTGTTATATCCCTTGCCGAACACCTGCCCGGAGCCGATCGCCATGATCGAATACATGGTCTGATACGCCGTGGTATCCATGTATTCCTCGGGATGAAGCCACGCCAGAATGCGCTGTTGCTGCCATGTCTCGAGGATGGATTGTCCCTCCTGCAGTACGAGGAAGAAAAAGGCGATCACAACAGGGACTGCGGCTGCGAAGACAGCGGCGACATACTTGTACTGTATGCCTCCCGCAAAGATCATCGCGCAGAAAATCAGGAAAATCATGATCGTCGTCGACAGATCCGGTTCCTTGAAAACAAGATACAACGGCGGCAGAATCAGTACTGTACAGATCAGTATCTGCAGCAGCGTTCTCATGCGGTCTTTGTATTTCATGATAAACGCGGCATAGAATAAAATCAATAATATTTTGGCCGCCTCGGAGGGCTGGAACCTGATGCCTGCGACAATAAACCATCTTCTTGCCTCACCTACGGAATAGCCCCGGACAAGAACCAGAACGAGCAGAACGATGGTGACGATATAGTACAGCACATAGCCGCGCAAAACCTTGGAGTAATCAGGAATGGCACACAGGATCATAACCGCTATGCCGAGCAGAAGGCCTCCGATCTGGCGCAGCTGGAGCTCCGGCTGTGCGCTTCCGATCGCCATGATCCCCACCATGTTCTGGAGCAGCACCAGTAAAAGGAGCAGATAATCGAATTTTCGGAAGGAAAAAGTCTTAAACATGCCGTCAGTCTCCTCCGATCACACCGCTCTCCAGCTTGATGTTCTGGCCGGCGAGGAGATAATCCAGATCCTCCAGTTCAAAGTAGTACTGCAGCACGGCTTTGGTGATCTGGGCAGCGTAGTCGGATGTGTAACCGTTAGCAATGCGGGTCGCGACGGCGATCTTCGGCTTCGCGTAGGGCGCGTAGCATATGAACAGCGCATGGTTGGGCCGGTCGGTCGACTGCTGCGCGGTTCCTGTCTTTCCGGCAACGGAGATCGGGAACCCCTGGAAGTATGTCTTGCCGAGGATCACAGAGCGCATTCCGCCGTGCAGCGCGTTCCAGTAGGCCTCGTTCATATTGATGATGTTGTGGATCACGGGATCCTTGCTGGAGAGAACCAGTCCCGAACTGTCCGTGATCCTGTCGATCAGCGTGAGGTCATAACAGGTGCCGCCGTTTGCGACCGTCGACACATACCGGGCGAGCGATACTGTGGTATATCCGCTGTCCGACTGGCCGATCGCGGCGCGCACGGAGTCCTGCGTTGCCATTCGAGGTGCGGCCTCTTCGATCTCTACACCGGAGCGCACATCGAGTCCGTAGAGCGAAGCATACTGCCGCAGCTTTGCAACGCCGATGTCCGACACATATCTTCCGTTGCTGATCCCGAGGCGGTAGCCCACTTCGTAAAAATACAGGTTGCAGGAATGCTGAATGGCATGCATTACATCCAGATAGCCGTGGGACGCGGCCGGATAGATCCAGCACTTCGGTTCAGGCTCTCCGATCTTCTCGAAAACTCCGCCGCAGTAGATCGTATCTCCCAGATTGATCACGCCCTCCATGAGACCCGCCGTGGCGCTAACCATCTTGAACGTCGACCCCGGCGCGGTCTGCTGGTAAGTTGCGAAATTGATGAGCGGCGTCGAAGCATCGTTCCGCAGCTGTTCATAATAGACCGGGTCGACGCCGTTGCTCATTTTGTTGTTGTCATAGCTCGGATACGAGACCATGGCCAGCACATCTCCCGAATTCGGGTCCGTGATGACCATTGAGCCCGAGAACGGGTCCAGATTCAGCTGCGCCGGCGTAAGATCAAGGTCGGAGATCCGGTTCAGCATAAACGTGTAGGGCGTCTCCGTTCCCGCATAGAACAGGTTTTTTTCCTCCTCGTCGACCTCCACCAGGTCCTGTTCGAGGAGCAGCCTGCAGATCTGGCTGCCGCTCAGGGCGTCCGTGAGCAGCATATAGCGATAGATCTGCTTGATAAAGCCCGCGCTTTCCGAAAGGTGTTCCAGGCTGTATCGCACGAGGGATGCGTACACCTCCTCAGCGTCCGCATACCGCCCCGTTAGCGTAAGTCTCCCGACATCTATCCATCCGCTCTCCAATGCGTGCCGCAGGAAATCCGCGAGACAGATCGTCTCGTTGACCGTCCAGTTCACATAGACCCCGTCATCGCGGTCGATGGCGTCGCGCATCAGGATCCCGTCGTCGTACATCGCGCTGACGAGAAGACTCTCGTAGTTCATATACTCCTTTGTAAGCGCGTTGTACGGCGTTTTCGTCGTGTGCATCTCTTCGGAAAGCTTTGCAAGCGCACTCTCCCGATAAGCCTCAAAAGCCGTCTGGACCGCCTTCTCCGTCTCCTGCGCATCCGGGGCCGAGAAATGCGAAAGATCGATGATGTTGTTCCTGATGCAGGCGTAATATACGTCGTAGATTGGAATTACGATGTCGGAGCTGTTGTTCTGATAATTTATGTACTCCTTGATCGGCTGGATTTTTTCCAGCAGGATCCGGGAGAGGTATTTCTCCAGGATGTCATAGGCTGCGATCTGCAGTTTCTTGTCGAGCGTCAGATAGATGTCATTTCCCGGCGTCGCCTGGGAAGTCAGCGAGCTGTCCAGGACGCGCCCCAGATTGTCGACATATACGACGCTCCGCCCCTTTTTTCCCTGGAGCTCCAGCTCCATGGAGGCTTCGATCCCTGCCTTTCCGACCGTGTCATTCGCGTCGTAGGTGGGATCCTCCTTACGGAGGTTCTCGAGCTCCTCCGAGGAGACCTTTCCGGTGTATCCAAGAATCTGGGAAAAATACTTGCTGTCCGCATAGCGGCGTACCGTGTTTTCCTCGATGGACACGCCCTGCAGGATATCACTGTTCTCCATGACTGTCGCGACGGTCTGCGGGCTTACGTCCGGCGCGATCGTCGCAGGAATGTATTTCTGGTAGCTGTTGAGATTCATGAGATACCGGATCAGGACCGTCTGGAGCTGGAGTCTTGCGCTGTATCCCAGGCCCGGCGCGAAGCTTGCGCGGTTTCCGGGCTCCATGTACTCTCCCACGCCGAATCGCCTTGAGAGATCCTCGATCACGTTATCCGGCGTCTTTGCGCGCTCCTCCTCCGAGAGCTGGTCGATGGTAAGATACCCGTAAACATCCGCAAGGAAGCGCAGGTGCGAAGTTCCCTGATAGCGGAACACATAATTGCCCTCATCGTTTAAGCGAATTCCGAAGTCCGAGGAGACACTGTCGCCGTTTTCCTCGATGATCGATATGGTCTTTTTGACGATCTCGTTGAGCGCCGCGTTCTTACCGCTCTCCTCCGGCATGACATCCCGGATGACCACGGAATACGCAAGCTCATTGTAGGCGAGAAGCTCTCCGTTCCGGTCATAAATATTGCCTCTCGTCGGATTCACGGAGACTTCTCTGCGGATGCGCAGCTGAAAGGAATTCAGGTACTCCTCTCCCCGGATGACCTGGAGTTCAAAGAGACGATAGACCATGACCATCGCCGCAAAAGCGAAAAAGACGATGATCAGAAAGATCCTTGGATTGAGTTTCCGGAGGAGCTCCGCGATCTCCCTCCTGATACGCTGCAGGTCAGACACGATAGGCCTCCGCGGCTTTTCCGGCCGGCTTTTCCGTCAGATACCTCCGGTGCACGAAGCGCAGTATCGGATACAGCAAAACGGCGCACAACACTGTATAAAGCATCTCCGGAAGGAGAAAACGCCTCAGGAAAAAGGCGCCGATCAAACGGTTTCGGAACAGGAACTGGAAGACAAAGCAGTAGACGCCGTACAGAAAATCCATCGCCCCGCACATCAGTACGGGATAAGTGATATCCTCGAGAAACATGGCGATGCCGGTCAGGCCCGCTATGTATCCGGTCAGCATATAAATCAGGGCATAAAAGCCCAGATACTGACCGAAAAAAACATCGCAGAGAAGTCCCGCCGCAAACCCGGAGAGGATTCCCGCATAGTCGCCGCACAGGATGCCGACCGACACAACGGAGACGATGATAAGATTCGGCGCAATTCCCGCGACTGAAAGATGCGGCACGACGACGCTCTGCAGAATAAAGGAAAAGACCGTGACAAGCAGCGGAAAAAGAATTGTCAGAACCTTCTTTTTCATGACTGCACATCCGCCTCTTCCGGGATCTGCTTCGTCTGCAGGATGATCAGGACGTTGTTGATATGGGAGAAATCAACTGCGGGCGTGATTTCACCGGACCGCGTGATATTGTTGGGATCCAGCTCGATGCTGGTGATATAGCCGATCAGAATCCCGGGGAGGTAACGATTGCTGATATTGCTGGTCACAACCTTGTCTCCCTCCATGACCGCACCCTCCTCGTCCAGAAGATGTCCAAAGGAAATGACGCCGCGCGAAAAGCTCTGCAGGCTTCCCTCCACCATGAGGTTATCCGCTGTGGCAAGAACAGAGCCGGACACATTGGAATTGTCATCGATGATCGTCTCCACGCGCGCCCAGTGCTGTCCCGTGCGCGTGATGCGGCCGACAAGCCCGCCTGCCGCAAGGACGTTCATGTCCGCACGCACGCCGTCCGCTTCACCCTTGTCCACAATGAAAGAATGATACCAGTTCCCCGTATCCTTTGCGATCACCTGTGCGCCGAGCGTCTCGTAGGCATCATACCGAACATCCGTCTCATAGAGCTCCCGGAGACGGAGCAGCTCGTATTCCTGCTCCCTGAGACCGGTGAGCTCACCGGTAAGTCGTTCCACCTCCTCCTTCAGCTCGGCATTTTCCTCCCGCAGCGCCTCGAGATCCTTACGATTCTGCGTGCGAAGAATCAGGCCGTCCCCGATCCTCGTCACGCCCCGCTGCAGCGGAACGATGAAATAGTTTCCGAACGTGCTGAACGGACCGGTAAAGCTCCGGACGTTGAATGTTATAACGATGAGCAGTATGCACAACGCAGAGAGAATGAGAAGCAGATAACGCGCAGGAAGCTTTATCCTGTCGCGCAGTGTGTTTTTCAGAAGATCGGGCCCCTGCATTACTTGCCCAGTCCTTCGATCGTATATGCCAAAGATCGGTAGGCGCTCTTGCGGATGACCTGCGCAAGGCCGAGCGCGGCACTCCCGATCGGGTTCTCGGACATGTTGACGGTCAGCCTGAGCTCTCCGCTTATCTCGCGGGCAAGGCCCTCCTCCTGTGATGCCCCTCCCGTGAGAAACAGCCCGTGCCGGTAGATATCCGCAGACAGCTCCGGCGGCGTCTTCTCAAGAATGAGCTTGATGCTGTCGGCGATCGTGCGGAAGTGCTCGGCGAGCGAAAGCGCGACAAATTCCCTCGTGAGAGTGCGCTCGACGGGAAGTCCCGTCACGATGTCGCGGCCGTAGATATTGAGGCGGTCCTCTTCGTTATTGATGTCGTTGAACGTGATCCGGACGCGCTCTGCCGTCTTCATGCCGATCACCAGGTTGTACTCCCTGCGGACGGCGCCGACGATCGCTGTGTCAAAAGCGTGTCCGCCGATCTTGATAAGACGACTAAGGACAATGCCGCCGAGCGAGAGGATCGAGATCTCCGTCGTGTCATAGCCGACGTCCACAATGAGCACACCCTGGGAGTTTTTGACGTCGATTCCCATCCCAAGACCGTCTGCGATCGCCTTATCGACCGCATAGACCTTCCTGGCGCGGATCCGCGCATCCTTGATCAGATCGGAAAATGCGCGCTTTTCAACCTCTGTGATATCGGACGGGATCGTCACAAAATAATCCCCGGAGCGTACGCTTCCGCGTTGAAGCTCTGTAATGAAAGCATGGATCAGGAGTTCCATGTTGTGGATATCCGCAATGACGCCGTTCGTGATGGGACTGGAGACTACGATCGAAGCCGGCGCCTTCTCGAACATCTCAAAGGCATCATCGCCGTAGGCGATCATATTCCTGCGGTTCTCGATCGCGAGCATGTTCTTCTCGACGAGAATCTTGTCGGTAACCGCATTGTAGATCTTTATATTATTGGTACCCAGATCGATACCGAACACGTTCTGTGCCAAAATACACCTCCCATATCCATAAAGGTGCGATACCGGATCACGTAAGGAAACCGTCCCTGAAGAGACTGCAGTAGCATCCTTTCCCGACAACGATATGATCTATCAGTGGGATGCCCAGCAGCGCTCCGGCGCTCTTTATCTGCCGCGTCACTTCGATATCTTCCCTGCTCGGCGACGGGTCTCCGCTCGGATGATTGTGAACCAGCATGATCTGAACGGCGCCGTGCCGCACCGCCAGCCTGAAGACCTCTCTCACGTCCAGAAACGTCCTGTTGACCGTTCCGACGGATAAAAGCGCCTCCCCCTGCAGTTTCAGTTTATTGTCCAGAAACAGCACATATGCCTCTTCCACAGGCTTGTGGGCAAGGCATGCGATATAGCGTTCCGCGACCGTCTGCGGATCCGAACAGGAAAAGGATTCGCTTCCGGCCTCTCCGCAGATCCTTCTGGAAAGCTCTGCAAGGCATAAAATCTTGACCGCCTTGACCTCTCCGATCCCTGCGATCTGTGTCAGATCCGTGAGCGTCAGGTCGTGCAGGACGCTCAGGCCGGTGTTTCCGGTATCCCGTATACGAAGAATCTCCCGGGCGAGCGCGAGCGCGCTCTTATTTCGCGTTCCCGTGCGCAGGATCACCGCCAGAAGCTCGGCATTGGTGAGGCTTTCAGCGCCTTTTTTCAGGAAACGCTCGTACGGAAGCTCTTCTCTGTAAACATTTTGAGACATAAAACTCCTTCCGCCTCTCCGGGCAAAAGAAGTCATATCACATTTTATAAAGTAATCAAACCCCGGTCAAGCAGATTCTGGAGGCTCCTGAGGATCCCGAGCTTGGCGTGCGGGAACGTGAGTCCCCCCTGAAAATACACGTTGTAGGGCTCGCGGATCGGCCCGTCCGCCGACAGCTCCATGGAGGAGCCTGACACGAAAGCGCCGGCCGCCATGATGACCTTGGCGTCATACCCCGGCATATCCGACGGATATGCGCTCACAAAACTGTCTATGGGCGAGGCTGCCTGAATTCCCTGGCAGAAGGCGACGACGGCCTCCGGACTCCGCAGCGTCACCGCCTGGATGATGTCGTGGCGGCTCTCCGTCGCGTCCGGGAGCGTCACAAAGCCCAGCTTTTCATAGCAGCATGCCGCAAAGACGGCGCCCTTTAAGGCCGCTGCCGTCACCACTGGGGCAAGGAAAAAGCCCTGGTATAGCTGCGGCAGGACATCCAGCGTCGCGCCGACCTCCTTTCCGAGACCCGGCGTCGTCAGCCGCACCGCGGCATTTTCGATGCATTCTTTCTTTCCGGCGATATATCCCCCGATCGGGGCAAGTCCGCCGCCGGGATTCTTGATCAGTGACCCGACGACCATGTCCGCCCCCACATCGGACGGCTCCCGCCTCTCGACAAACTCGCCGTAACAGTTATCCACCATGCATATCACATCCGGCCGGACATCCTTCACCGTGCGGATCGCCTCTCCGATCGCCTGTACGGACAGCGATTTCCTGCTTTGGTAACCCTTTGACCGCTGAATGGTCACAAGACGGACCGCGGGATCAGACAGCGCGCTTCGGATCCCCGCAAGGTCGAAGCTGCTGTCCGGCAAAAGATCCACCTGTCCGTAACTTATGCCGTATTCCTTCAGGGACCCGCGGGACGGCCGGATCCCGATCACCTCCTCAAGCGTGTCATAAGGCTTTCCCGCAATAGAAAGAAGCCTGTCACCCGGCCTCAGGTTCCCGGAAAGCGCAAGGGTAAGCGCGTGTGTTCCGCAGACGATCTGCGGCCTCACGAGGGCATCCTCCGTGTGGAAATAGGCCGCGTAGACCTTTTCCAGCCCTTCGCGTCCCAGGTCGTCATATCCGTAGCCCGTCGTTCCCTTGAGATGCGCCTCGCCGATCCTGGCCTCCTGGAAGGCGCGCAGGACGCGCAGCTGGTTGTATTCCGCCGTCTCATCGATCGCC
>CACZQP010000113.1 GCA_902783385.1 uncultured Lachnospiraceae bacterium
GATCGCCTCCCGAGAGCGTGATCCCGTCGAGATACTTTGTCGCCGCAAGCTGCGCGATAATCTCTCCGACCGGCATCTCCGTCCCTCCCATGGGATCGTGCGTGTCCGGGTTGTGGCATCCGGGACAGTCATGCGGACATCCCTGCAGAAAGACCGTAAACCTGACGCCCGGCCCGTCGACGGAGGAGTGCCGGATAATGCCCGCCACGCGGGCCGTTTCGTTGCTCATTTCTCCCTCACAAAACGCTCTCCCGCAGGCGGGAAAGCGTGTATTATTAGAATAACCACATTTTGTACCAATTGCAAGAGGGTAATACTAAATATAGTTAAAATTATTTCTTTTCCCCAAAACTATGGCATATCTTGTGGAAAAGGAGTATCTTAATGGCGCAGCAGACAAAAATGAAAGGGGACTTCAATCATGCAAAAATCTTCGCCCATCATCGTATTCGACTCCGGTTTCGGCGGCATCAGCGTCCTGAAGCGTCTCGTCGACCTCATGCCCTGTGAGAACTATCTTTATTTCGGCGACTCCGCGAACGCCCCGTACGGCGTGCGGACAAAAGAAAACATCGTCGAGCTGACCGTAGCCGCGATCACCTCTCTTCTGCCGTCGGACCCGAAGGCCGTTGTGATCGCCTGCAATACGGCGACTGCGGCAGCGCTTCCCCAGGTACAGGCCGCCTGCGGCGAAGTCCCTGTGATCGGCATCAAGCCGGACGTCGAACGTGCAAGTGCCGCAGAGGGGACGCACCGGATCCTCGCGCTCGCGACGCAGTCCACGATCAATTCCGACTCCTTCGCGGCTCAGCTGAAAGCTCTGAAGGAAAAAGGTGACAGTAATGTCATAATTCCAATGGGCGCTCCCTGCATCGTCCGCTATGTCGAAGGAAACAAGAAGGACTGGGACGGTGTGACGGCGGAATTAAAAGAGCAGTTCTCCGCGCTGGATGCCCCCGTAGATGAGGTCGTTCTCGGCTGCACCCACTTCCCGTTCGCCAAGGAGGCCATCCGGGCTTCGCTGGGCTACGATGTGACGTTCTTCGATGCCGGGGAAAAGGTCGCGGAGACAACGCGCGATATTCTTGAGCAGCGCTCTCTTCTCGCGGATGACCCGGGACGCGGAAGCATCACCTTCCTCAACAGCAAAAATGATCCGGAGATGATCCGGTTCAGCTACACACTGTTTTCGATGGATATGTAAAAACGACTGATTACGACTGATTTTCTACTGAATGGCTTCGGTCACGATGCGGACGGTTTGCTGTACCTGTTCTTCCATCGTGATCGAAGCTTTTCCGTCTCCTTTTTGCGCGCCGTACGAACCGAACTGCGCATGGTTGGCGCCCTGTATGACATATTCTTTTACATCGCCAGACAACAGTTCAAGGCTCTCGCTGTAGCGCTCCCGGTCCAGGACCTCATCTTCCGACCCGTTGATCAGAATTGCCGGCAGGCTTTCTCCCAGGTCCTTCATCGGGTAGGAAGCCAGGAAGAACACGCCGTCAAATGCATCGGGATGTGATGCGGCAAACACTGATGCGACAGCACCGCCTAGGGAATGGCCTCCGATGTACCAGTGCGGGGAGCTCTGCACGCGCATGACGGCCGCTGCTTTATCAGGCGACAGAAAGGCGATGCGCAGCGGCATTTTCACCAGACACACATCCACGCCCTCGCGTGCGAGGCCATGCAAAAGCGGTGCATACGCAGTCTCCTCCACCTTCCCGCCCGGATAAAAAATGAGCGTGTTTTCTTCGGAAGGGCCGTCAAAGAAAAAGCCGTAGTCTGTCTTTGTGATCAGAACGGCCGCATCCGGCTCCATGGCCATTCGCGCCGCATCATCCGCGCGGTAGTACCGGCCGGTGTAGGAAAGAAACAGGACTGCCGCAGCAACAGGGAGCAGAAGGAACAGGATGACTTTTTTATTCTTTTTCTTTTGCATACCGAAGATAGGAATAGATACAGGGGACGACGGCGATGATAATCAGCACGGCAAGCATCAGGCGAAAATCCGTCTGCCCGGTCACTGAAAGGAGCACGATCAGAATTCCCCCGGCGACCCAGAGCCTTCCTGCAAGCCGGTGGGTCCGGTTCCAGTTCTCTTCGCTTGCGAGCGTCCAGGGGACGCGGATGCCTATCGTATAATTCTGCCTGGCCTTCGGCAGATAATTGCCGACGATGATGAACAGTATACCTGTCAACAGCATGAACGGAAGGGACAGGTCGGCCTCATATCCCAGATTATAGGCGTAAATGGCTGCCGCACAGATCAGCGATACGGCCGGTACGATCCACAACACCAGCGCAAAGAGCTTCGGGCTGATGTTCTGTCTCTTTGGATCCCTTGTGGTGACAAATGCCGCAAACCAGTGCATTGCAAGAAGAAAAAGCGGCAGACCAAACACGGCAAAGGCTTTGCTGCTGTAACCGTCCGGCCTGTAGCCCGCGCCGAAGTGCGTCGCCATCTGATCCGGAAGCCGGTCCCAGAAGAACAGCCCCACGAGCACCGGCAGAAGCGTGATGATGCTCGTGAGGAGCATCGTCCTTTTACTTGCTCTGAGCATCTTTATTGCCCTCCTTCAGTCCGGAGACCCACAGCAGGATCTCCTCCAGCACGCTGGTGTTCAGCTGATAATAGATGAAGTTTTTCTCCCTGCTCTCAAACACGAGATCCGCCTGTTTCAGGATCTTTAAATGATAGGAAATGGTCGCGCCCGTCATGTCAAAGTGCGAAGCGATTTCCCCTGCAGAGAGCGCGCCCTCCCGCAAAAGCTCTAAGATCTGCCGCCGCGCGGGATCCGACAGTGCCTTGAAGGTTTCCGCAAATGCCATGGAATGACCCCCGTTTAGATTACAATTTAGAATCTTATCTAATTAGATTGTAATGTGCTCGTGAAATAATATCAATAACTATTTAGAAGATTTTCTAAATATTTTGATTATGAAATGTCTCCGATTGCTGTTGCCGTGAGAACTGTCAGAGGTAGTGCCGGATCATCTGCCGTATTACGGCTATATTAAGCGGTATCCGGGAAGTCTCGACTGTAAGGATCAGGCGATCTCCCGGGAAGATGGTTTGATGCAGATGGCAGTCCCTGTGCGTTCTTTCCTTGCAGATGGGACTCCGAAATCAGATTAGATTTGATATTTGGCAGTTCACAGCACCCGGCTGACCTGGATTGTCGGCCGGGCGCTGCCGTTTTCCGGGATTGTCAATCCCTGTGTGTCACTCCAGTTCTATCGTACCCGGCGGTGTGCTCGTGAGGTCGTAGACGACGCGGTTGACGCCCTTTACTTCGCCGATGATACGGCGCATGGATGTCTGCAGGATGTCCCACGGAATATCCGCAGCCTCTGCAGTCATGAAATCCGAGGTAATGACGCCGCGGAGGCAGACCGCATAGTCGTATGTGCGGCCGTCCCCCATGACGCCGACGCTCCGCATGTTGGTGAGCGCAGCGAAGAACTGGCCGCGGCTCATGTCGATGCCGCCCTTTGAAAGTTCCTCACGGAAGATATAGTCGGCTTCCTGGACGATCCGGACTTTCTCCGCCGTGATGTCTCCGACAATGCGGACCCCAAGTCCCGGTCCCGGGAAAGGCTGCCTGCGCACGAGGCTCTCCGGAAGGCCGAGCTTTAATCCGGCCTCACGCACTTCGTCCTTGAAGAGCTGGCGCAGAGGTTCGATGATCTCTTTAAAATCGACATGGTCCGGAAGGCCGCCGACATTGTGATGGGACTTGATGACGGCGCCTCCCGCGCCGGTTCCGCTCTCCACGACATCCGGATAAATGGTTCCCTGTGCAAGGAAGTCGACTGCGCCGATCTTCCTGGCCTCTTCCTCAAAGACCTCGATGAACTCCGCGCCGATGATCTTGCGCTTCATCTCCGGATCCGTGATGCCGGCCAGCTTGATATAGAATCTCTCCTGCGCGTTGACACGCACGAAGTTGAGATCAAAGCTTCCCTTCGGCCCGAAGACGGCCTCCACCTCGTCCCCCTCGTTCTTGCGCAGAAGCCCGTGGTCCACGAAGACACAGGTGAGCTGCTTTCCGACCGCTTTTGAAAGGAGCGCCGCTGCGACGGAGGAATCGACGCCGCCCGACAGGCCCAGGAGCACTTTGCCGCTTCCGATCTTCTCCCGGAGCGCAAGGATCGTATCCTCCGTAAAGGAATCCATCTTCCAGTCACCGCTGCAGCCGCAGATATCGCGCACGAAATGCCGAAGCAGCGCAAAGCCGTCCTCGCTGTGCACGACCTCAGGATGAAACTGCACGGCGTAGAGACCTCTTGAAGCATCTTCCATCGCAGCGACCGGACATTTGTCCGTGTGCGCCGTGACGGTGAAGCCATCGGGGCATGCGGCAATATAATCCGTGTGACTCATCCACGTCACCGACCGCCCGCGCAGACCGTCGAACAGAGCAGAATCATATGCACACCCTGTCGATCCGGACCCCGCTTTGGGTTCCGTATTTCTTACGTCTACCGTCAGCTCCGTGTGCCCATATTCACTTGACGGCGCCGTCTTTACGACTCCGCCCAGCTTGTGTGCCATGAGCTGCGCGCCGTAGCAGATACCCAGTACCGGCACGCCCATGGCAAAGAGCGCCGCATCGCAGGTCGGCGAATCATCCGCATAGACACTGTTCGGACCGCCCGTCAGGATGATGCCCTTCGGCGCATAGGCGCGGATCTCCTCGAGGGAGACTGTGTGCGGACGGATCTCGCAGTACACATTGCACTCGCGGACGCGTCGGGCAATCAGCTGCTTGTACTGTCCCCCGAAATCCAGTATCAGAATCTTTTCGTTCATGAAATCCTCCCGTTCAGTTTCCAATACAGATCCTGCGCATAGGAATCCGTCATACCGCACACAAAGTCCGTGATCAGGAGAAGGCGCAGGTACAGCTTCTCGACCGGATCTTTGTCCTTTGAGTAAATATGATAGATCTCCTTGTAATTGTCGGAGACCAGGATCATCAGTCTTCTGTTGATCGGCGTCAGCGTCCTCCCTTCGACATCGTAGTCCAGGACGGCGTGCACGAAGCAGTCCAGCAGATAGGAAAGGATCCGCTCGGCAGAGATCTCGATCGTCTTGATGGAACGGCTCTCGAAAACATAATTCATTGCGATCTCGCCCAGGCGGTCGTTGATGTGCTGTCCGCCGGTCCCTGCGAAGAGCTCCTCCCCATAGGTCCCTTCCATGATCGCCTTGTAATTCTTTGTAAAACCCTCCGTCGCCGCAGCGATCAGGGCGCCCTGCGCCGCAATAACCCAGTTCTGTACCGCATAAGTGGCGGGGTCCTTCATGCCGCGCTCAATCGCCTTGCGATAGCGGTATTTCAGGTTCTCGATCAGCTGCCGGTACTGGGACTGGCGGAACCTGTCGTTCTGTTTTGCATCGATGACAGGATCCGCGTCGTCCTCCAGCTCCTGCAGGAGCTGGTCATAATTGATGAAGCCCTTTTTGAATGCGTCCTCGATGTCCGCCGTGTGATAGGCGATATCATCGCCGGCCTCCAGCAGGAACGTGAGCGGGTGTCTCGCACCGTACAGGCCGGTAGACGTCTCGATGTTGTCAAACACCTCCCGGTCCGCGTAAAAATAGCCCATCTTATGCTCGCGGATCGCGCCGTGCCGGTTGATTTCCAGCGAGCTGACAGGATATTTAATGATCGTGGCAAGCAGCGCCTTCGTCAGGTTCATCCCGTGCTCGTCAACGAGGTAGTGAAGCTTTGTCGTAAGCCGCAAAGCCTGCGCGTTGCCCTCAAAGTGCGTAAAGTCATTCTGCATCTGCGGCGTTAAAAGCTCCGACAGCGGGAGCGCATGCTCGGTCCCCTCCACGCGGTAGGTGATCGTGGAGAGATTCTTTTCAAAAAAGCTGCGGATAATTGTCTCGCCGAAATGACCGAACGGCGGGTTCCCGATGTCGTGCAGAAGACCCGCGCACTGCAGGATATCGCAGATATCCGCCTGGTTCTCCGGCTTAAAGGTCGGATCCTTGATATTCCGGGTAATGCTCCTCCCGATGTTCTGGGCGAGGGACTTCGAGACGGAGGAGACCTCGAGCGAATGCGTCAGGCGCGTGCGCACAAAATCGCTCTTGTCGAGCGGAAAGACCTGGGTCTTGTCCTGCAGGCGCCGGAACGAAGCGCTGACGATAATCCGGTGAAGGTCCTTTTCGTATTCCGACCGGAGATCCGTCGATCCCGTTTTGTGAAAACTGCGGATCCTGTCCGCACAGAGCAGCTCTTCCCAGTTCATTCCATCTCCCTCTTACAATGACAAATGCAGCGTTTCCCGCAGGCTGCAAAGCTGCGGCGCGCAGTTATGAATTCAGAAACGCAGACGGGCCGGATACAGCCGGCCCGGGTGTACATTATGACGATTAGTAGATGATCCTGCGGATCGCGAGGATCGGCCGGTAATTGACCTGCGTGTACTTGATTCCCGACCGCGGTGTGCTGGCATGCACGATCGTCCCGTCGCCGCAGTAGATGCCGACGTGTCCCGCGTAACAGATGATGTCCCCGGCCACCGCGTTTTCCAGAGAGTCGACCGCGATGCCGGCGCTGCGCTGCGACGCATCCGTGCGGGGGAGCGAGTAGCCGAAGGCCGCGTAGACCGACATCGTAAAACCGGAGCAGTCCGTTCCGTTCGTCAGACTCGTGCCGCCGTACACATACGGATTTCCTACAAACTGGCTCGCGTACGCCACGACATTTGCACCGGTGGGCGCCCCGGGCGCCGCGTAGCTTTTGCTTCCGCCGGACGACTGGCTTGTCTTTGCCTTCGCCACGGAAGCCGCATTGGAGAGGTCGAGCCCCGCAGATACTCCTGCCGCTGCCTGAGTAGGCGCGGGCGTGCCGTTTACCTTTGCCGCTGCCGCCGCCTCCGCGGCTGCCTTCTCCGCGCTTAGCTGACGCTCCAGGGCAGCGCGGTTTGCGTTTTCCTGCTGCAGAGCACTGATCTGCGCGGCCTGCTGTGTCACGCGGGCACGAAGCGCGCTCGCCTCCGCCTGCGCGACAGCGATCTTATCCTCGTAGTCGTCGTATTCCTCTTCCAGCGCGGCGAGCTTTTCCTCCAGCTCCGCCTTCTCCGATTCCAGTCCGCGCTGTGACTCCTCCAGCTCCGCCTTCTCGTCCTCGAGCTCCTCCTGGATCTCCGCGACGACACGCTGGGTCTCCTGGAAAGCGAAGAGCATGTTCCGGTCATATTCGTAGAGCTTCTCCACGTAGTCCGCCTTGTTCAGCATGTCGCCGAACGATGAGGCCTTCGTGAGGAGATCCATGTAGCCGATCTCGCCCTTCTCATACATGAAGCGGACACGGTTCTTCATGGCCTCGTACTGCACCTCTTCCTGGTGCTTTGCCTCGTCGTATTCCTGCTGCTTCACCTCGATTGCGCCCTGCAGGTCCGCGATCTGCTCCTCGAGGATCTCGATACTGGCGATACTCTGCACGATGCTCTCGCCGACTTCGCCCATCTCCTCGGTGAGCGCGCTCTGGATTCCCTGCATGGAGCTGATGCTCCCCTGTGTGGAGCTCAGCTGCCCCTCGACAGCGTTTTTCTCGGCCTGGATCCCGGAGATCTGATTCTCCGTCTCCTGCTGCTGGCGGTGCAGCTCATCGATCTGCTCCTGCGCCTTTTTGATCTTTTCCTGTTCCGCGGAAGTGTCGACCGCCGTCTCCTCTTCCGGATCCGCAAGTACTGTCAGTGCAGGCGAAAACCATCCGCCCGTCAGCACAAGTGCCAGCAGGAGAATGGAAATACGCATGGAATGGAAGAATCCATTCCCGGATTTGCCGTTCAGATCAGGTTTTCGCATTACAGCTCACAGGTCCCCACCGTGCGCGGGAACGGCAGCACATCACGGATATTCTCCATACCGGTCAGGTACATGACGCACCGCTCAAAGCCGAGGCCGTAGCCCGCATGCCGCACGGAACCGTATTTGCGCAGGTCGAGGTAGAACTGGTAATCTTCCTTGTTCAGATGAAGTTCCTCCATCCGCTTCTCCAGGACATCCAGCCTGTCCTCTCTCTGACTGCCGCCGATGATCTCGCCGATGCCGGGCACCAGGCAGTCCATGGCCGCCACAGTCTTTCCGTCATCGTTGAGTTTCATATAGAAAGCTTTGATCTCCTTCGGATAATCCGTGACGAACACCGGGCGCTTAAACTCCTTCTCCGTGAGATAACGCTCGTGCTCCGTCTGAAGATCGCAGCCCCAGAACACCTTGTTTTCAAATTCGTCGTTGTGTTTTTCCAGGATCTTCACCGCTTCCGTGTAGGTGATGTGCCCGAATTCCGAATCCAGCACATGCTGCAGGCGGTCAATAAGCCCCTTGTCGATGAAGCTGTTAAAGAACGCCATCTCCTCCGGCGCCTTCTCCAGAACATAGCGGATGACGTACTTGAGCATGTCCTCCGCGGTCCGCATGTTGTCGTTTAAGTCCGCAAAAGCCATCTCCGGCTCGATCATCCAGAACTCCGCCGCATGACGCGTCGTGTTGGACTCCTCTGCGCGGAAGGTGGGACCAAAGGTATAGACATCACGGAACGCGAAGATGAAAGACTCCACGTTCAGCTGACCGCTGACCGTCAGGTTGGTCGGTTTCTTGAAGAAATCCTCGCTGTAGTCGACGGCGCCGTCCTCTGTCTTCGGAAGATCGCCGAGAGGAAGCGTTGTGACCTGGAACATCTCGCCGGCGCCCTCTGCGTCAGAGCCGGTGATGATCGGCGTGTGGACGTATACGAAGCCGCGCTCCGCAAAGAAGGAGTGGATCGCGATCGCAATCAGGCTCCGCACCCGGAATACCGCCTGAAACGTGTTCGTCCGCACACGCATATGCGGCATGGTCCGCAGGAACTCGAAGCTGTGCCGCTTGCGCTGGATCGGGTAGTCCGGGGTAGATGCACCCTCCACCGTGATCTCCTGCGCCTGCATCTCAAAGGGCTGCTTCGCGTCCGGCGTCAGCACGATCCGGCCTTTTGCCAGAATCGCCGTTCCGTCATTTAAGCCCGCGATAGCCGCAAAATCCTTGTTCTCATTCGTATAGACGACCTGCAGGGTGCGGAAATCCGTCCCGTCACTTAAGACAATAAAACCGATCTGCTTCGCGTCGCGGTTGCTCTTTACCCAGCCGCCGACGGTGACCTCGCGGTCCGCATACGCCTGCGGATCCGCAAAGAGCTCCTTTACAGTTGTCAATGCGCCATTTTCTCTCATATCCTCAATGCTCTCCCCGATGTATTTCTTCTCTCAGTCCCGGCTGATCACTTGCCGAGCTTTCCGTACAGGAATTCCAGTACCTTCTCGCCGATAAGATCCTCACGCAGGGCCTCTGTGTCAACGGCATCCTTAAACTCGTCGATCGTCATGCCCGATGATGCCGCCTGGTCCTCCATCTCCTTCTCGAAATCCGCATCGCTCAGCTCGATCTTTTCCTGCTCTGCGAGCGCCTGGATGATAAGAAGCTGCTTCTGGTATTCCGAGGCCGCATCCTTGATATCCTGCTCGTACTGCCCCTCCGCGGAGCCGTAGACGGATGTCATGAAGTCCTCGATCTGCATTCCGTACATATTCGCATAGCTTGTGAAGACGTTGCGGATCATATCCTCAAGCCTCTTCTCCATCTCTTCCGGAAGGGGCTCCGCGAACGTGCTGTTGTCCATCAGATACTGCAGCGCCTCTCCCTGCACGGCCTGCTTGTAGGCGGTCTCCTCGCTCTCCTCCATGTAGGAGCGGATATAGGCACGGAAATCATCGACGGTCGTGATCGTATTTCCGTCATTGTCCGTTGCCCCGAGACCCACAACGAACTCATCCGTAAACTCCGCCTTCTGCATCGCTTTCACGGCATTGACCGTCACGTCAAATACAACGTCCGCACCGGCGAGATCCGTATTGAAATAGGTCTCCGGGAATTTCAGGTTTAGCGATACCTTCTCACCCTTTTTGTGTCCGATCAGACCCTCTTCAAAGCCCTCGATGAAGCGGCCGGATCCGATTTCCAGATCAAAGCCGGTCGCAGAACCGCCGTCGAATGCCACGCCGTCACGGGTTCCGACATAGTCGATATTTGCCGTATCGCCCTCTTCAATTGCGCGGTCGACCTCGACCAGCTCCCCGTAATTCTCCAGAATGGAGTCGATCTGTTCCTCGACATCCTCATCACTCACTGCCGTGCGCTCCGTCGTGATCGTTGCGCCGGTATAATCGGCAAGCTTCACGTAGTCACTCACGTTGATAGACTTCAGGTACGCCGCTTCCGGATACTCCACCTTTTCGATAATCGAAGAGGCATCCGCCGCATTGTCAGCTGTATCCGCGCCTTCCGCCGACTCCGCGGAAGCTGCGGTTTCTGCAGGGGCTGCAGCCGAATTGGCCGGCGTCTCCGCCTTGTTTCCGCATGCGGCCGCCGTCACAAGGATCAGACCCGCCATCAGTACCACCAGTAATCTCTCAGACACGTTTTTTTTCATTTCATCTCCTCATATTTTCCATTTGCGGGAAAACACATCAAAATGATCCGGACGGAGCGTTTTCCGCCGGAAAAGTACTCTTTAGTTTAACACAATCCCCTTCATTTTCAACCGCCGACGGAGCCAAAGATAAGCCTTTCACACTTATTTCACGGATTTCTCCGCGGGATGTTGCCGCAGTCACTGAACTTTGTTAGAATAAAAAAGCTGTTTCAAGACAGAAGAATCCTAGAATACAGAGTGCCCCGGGCACAGGAGGTAATGATTTGAGTCCGCTTACAATCGTCTTATTGGTCATTCTTGTCATTCTGATCGGCGTGCTGATTGCCATGTATTTTTACGGCAGAAAGCTCCAGAAGCGGCAGGATGAGGCACAGGTCCAGATGGAGGCCAACAAGCAGACCGTCTCCATGCTGATTATCGACAAGAAAAAACTGAAATTGAAAGAATCGGGGCTTCCGCAGGCGGTCATCGATTCAACACCATGGCTGTACCGCCGCTCCAAGGTGCCGGTGGTCAAGGCAAAGGTCGGACCACAGATCCTATCTCTGGTCAGCGAAGAGAGCATCTTCGACCAGATCCCCGTCAAAAAGAACGTCAAGGCGGTTGTGAGCGGCATCTACATCACAGATATCAAGGAGCTCCACGGTGCGCGAACCGTCGTGCCGCAGAAAAAGAAGGGCTTCTTCGGTCGCGCCATGGACCATCTGAAAGAATTCGGCGGCGCCGGTTCCGTGAAGTAAGTATTCCGGCAGTACCCTCTCAGCTTCACATATCGCACAGGCTGAGAACATGAGCAAGAAACGCAAGAACAGGGCGGGAGCGCAGTCTCCCGCCTTTCTTTGTGCTTTTAAGATGCTTCTACCGCCGGCAACACACAGATGTACTCCGCGCGACGCTCTCGCTCCGCAAAA
>CACZQP010000114.1 GCA_902783385.1 uncultured Lachnospiraceae bacterium
CAGCTTGTTGTCTCCCTTGGTGAACGCTGCCAATGCATCGCGCACCTGCTCCTTGGTGGTACCGGGATTGAATCCAAAGAAGGTGAAGGGCAGCTCGCCCCCGTACACATTGTTGTACTGTGCCGGGAAGAAGTACATCTCGGGCTTGCCGGCCTCGCCGACCTTGGCCGCATATTCATCGTTGTGGTGGATGTGATGCGGCAGCGGTCCCTTGTTGTCGAAGAACTTCGAATACATCGGCCAGCGGCCATACTTGGCGTACAGCGCGTCTCCGATTACCTCACCCTTGAATTCCGACACCGCGTCGATCAGGCGGGCCTGCTCGCCCTCTTCGGTGACGATGAAGCTCAGGCCCTGGTTTTCCGGGGTGCCTGGGCCGTTGTCGGCGGGAGTGGTCGAAGAAAACCACCGCTCATCGATTCCGCCTCGTTCCGTACCCAGCGCGAAATAGTCGTCGGGATGCAGGCGCAGCCTGCGGCCGGGACGGCAGAAGGCGCGGGGCACCCAGTTCGGCGCAAGGCGCATGACGCCTCTGCCCTGTTCCATGGCTTTCTGGATGATATTGCGATCGCTCATAGTATCACTCCTGACTTCTGGGCTGCGCGATGCGCAGCCAGGGTTTGAAAAAAGGGCCGCCATGAAAAGCGGAAGCTTAACGCAGCGGCCCATTGGTCTGCCTGCCGGAATTCCGGAAGGCAACGGCGGTGAAAGGAAGACTTACATGTAGTCCGCAACGTTCTCGGGCGTCACCGGAATGAAGGGGATCCACACATCTTCGGTCTTCATCAGGTCGTTCTTGACGCAGTCGATGGCGACGTCCAGAGCGCCCGCGCCCTGACCGGCGGCATCCTGGAACACGGTGGCTTCCAGGCGGCCCTCGGAGACGGCCTGCACGGCGTCAGTGATGGCATCGATGCCCACGATCACGAGGCCTTCCTTGCGGCCCATGCCCTCAGCGGCTTCCAGGGCGCCCATCGCCATGTCGTCGTTCTGGCAGATGATGGCATCCAGATCCTGGTACTGGGTCAGCCAGGTCTCAGCCAGCGCCATGGCCTCGTCGCGCTTCCAGTTCGCGGTCTGGGACTGCAGCACCTGCATCTCGGGACGCTCGTCAAACAGATAGGTGGTGATGCCTTCCAGGCGATAGATCTGCGGAGACACGCCGATCGGGCCCATCATGTAGCAGACCTTGGCATCCTCGGGCAGCACGGTCTTCAGGAACTCCGCCTGGATGCGGCCGGCGTCCACGTCGTCAGAGCCGACATAGCAGGTGGCGGCGTCGGAATTGTTGGTCAGGGTGTTGCACTCAATCACGGGCACGCCCGCCTCGAGGCACAGGTCGACGATGGGCGCAGAGCCCTCGACATCGACCGCGTTCAGGATGACGGCATCCACGCCCTTGGTCAGCATGGTCTCGGCCTGTTCCAGCTGCTTGTTGATGTCGCCCTCGGCATCCTGCATGTCCAGGGTGACGTTGCCCAGCTCGTTGGCATGCGCCACGATGGCGTCGGAAATGTTCTTGACAAAGGTGTCGGCATTCTGCTTCATGAGCGCGCCAATCACGTAGTTGTCCTTTTCAGCGGCGAACGCGGTCGCGCCCATGCACATGGCGATCAGGGCGACACAGAGAACCAGGGAAAACAGCTTCTTCATCGTTATACCCTCCTTTAATATTCTTATCCCGGCGCCTCAGTTCCCGCTGCGCTTTGTCCGCAGGTCCATCAGGACCGCAAAGATGATGATGAATCCCTTTACGATGTCCTGGTAGAAGGACGATACGTTCAACAGCGTCAGCGAGTTGCTGAGCACGCCGATGATAATGAAGCCAAGTATGGTACCGCTCAGATGGCCGATGCCGCCGGACATGGAGGTGCCGCCGATGGCCACCGCGGCAATGGCGTCCAGCTCATAGCCCTGGCCGGCGGTGGGCTGGCCTGAACTGATGCGCGCCGACAGGATCGTGCCCGCGAGTGCGGCGCAGAAACTGGAGATGATGTAGGTGGCCATCTCTGTCGTGCGTATATTCAGTCCGGAGAGCTTGGAGGCGTTTCGGTTTCCGCCGAAGGCGTAGACGTGACGCCCGAATGTGGTGTAGCGCAGCACGACAGCCGCGATCAGTATCACCACGGCCATGATCCAGATCGGCACGGGAATTCCGATCCAGCTCCCCTTGCCGATGGCCTTGTACGTATCATGCGCGATCATATAGGGGCGGCCATCAGAGTATACCAGCGCAAAGCCGCGGCCAATGGTCTGCGCAGCCAGCGTGGCGATAAAGGGCGGCAAGCCTGCATAGGCGATCAGCACGCCGCTGAACACGCCGAAGAGCAGCGCGGCGCCGATGCTGGCCCCCAGCGTGACGGGCAGGCTGTATCCCTTCTGGAGGAGATTGCCCGCGATGACGCTGGTGACGGCAACCACCGAGCCCACCGACAGGTCGATGCCGCCGGTCAGGATGACGAAGGTCATGCCCACCGCCAGGATGCCGTTGATGGAGACCTGGCGAAGCACATTGATGATATTGCCCGTCGTCAGAAACACATCTGACACCAGCGACATGACGATGACCATCAGTACCAGCACCAGCAGAAGGCCAAACCGCTTTAGGATATTCGAAGCCTTGCGCTGATTTGAAATCGTCTTTTCCATCTCATTCCACCCCTTTTAACGCTGCCCTGAGGATTTCCGCCTGGGATGTCTGTCGCTCCCGGTTGTCGAACTCGGCGCGCACCCTTCCGCCGCTCATCGCGAGTATGCGGTCGCTCATGCCGATCAGCTCCGGCATTTCCGAGGAAATCATGATGATGGCCATGCCGCCCTCGGCCAGTTCGACCATCTTTTTGTAGATCTCCGCCTTGGCGCCGACGTCAATGCCTCGCGTGGGCTCGTCGAGAATCATGATCTTCGGATGCGTCAGCAGGCACTTGGCCAGCACCACCTTCTGCTGGTTGCCGCCGGAGAGGTTGCCGGCGATGTCCGCAATGCCGTTCATCTTCACGGACATTTCGTGGGCGATGCCCTCGCACTGTTCCCTCTCCTGCCGATGGTTCATGAATCCGAAGCGCGAATACCGCCGCTCATTTTGAATGGAGATATTCTCCTTGATGTCGCGACAGAGGATCAATCCCAGCGACTTGCGATCCTCTGAGGCCATGACGATGCCCAGTTTCAGCGCATCCGAAGGATGGCGCACTGCAGCCCTTCGGCCATCCACGTATATCTCGCCGGACTTCATGCGATCATAGCCGACGATGGCGCGCATGGTCTCACTTCGGCCTGCGCCCACCAGGCCGGCGAAGCCCAGAATTTCCCCTGCGCTCACCTGAAAGGATACATCCTCAAAGCCCGCGCCGGAGACCCCTTTCGCCTCAAGAATGACTTCGCCCGGCACGGCGTGATTGCGGGGATAGCCGCTGGACAACGCGCGACCCACCATCGTGGCAATGATGTGGTCTGTCGTCGCATGCGCCCGATCGATCGTTTCGATCAGCGACCCATCGCGCAGCACCGAAATCCGGTCTGACAGCTCAAAGACCTCCGCCATTCTGTGGGAGATGTAGATGACGCCCACGCCCGACGCACGCAGCAGGTCGATGGTCTTGAACAGCTGCTTCGTCTCGCTCTCAGACAGGGAGGAGGTCGGCTCGTCCATGATGATGACCTTGGAATTGTAGGAAACTGCCTTGATGATCTCCATCATCTGAATCTGCGCGATGGACAGGCTGCTCATGTGCATTTGCGGCGAGATCCTGTCGGCCATTTCGTATTTTTCCAGCAGGTCCTGCGTCATCTGGTTCAGCTTCTTGAAATCGACAATCGGCAGCCGCCCCACGTGCGGTTCGCGCCCGAGAAACACGTTCTCGGCGACGGTCATCTCCGGAATCGGGTTGAGCTCCTGGTGGATCATCGAAATGCCCAGGTCCAGCGCGTTCTTCGTCTCGCGTATGACCACCGGCTTCCCTTCGAAGAGGATCTCGCCCGCGTCCGCATGGTAGATGCCCATGATGATCTTCATGAGCGTGGACTTGCCGGCACCGTTTTCTCCCATCAGCGCGTGGACTTCGCCGCGCCTGATACTGAAATCAATTTCGTTCAGGACGTTGACGCCGAAGAAAGACTTGCTGATTCCCTTTGTCTGCAGAATGCATTCTTCTGCCACGCAGCTCCCTCCATTCGCAGTTTTGTAAATCTTTTAATCGAAATCCCAACTTTTTGACCAGTATAGCAGAAAAACGTTTCTCTGTCAACCGTGTTTCCGCTTATATTTTTCACCTGTGATTTACCTAAAGGCAAAGATAATATGTGTACTAAAGACCGCGTGAAAAAAGAAAGGTTCTTCACGTTCCCGTGAGGAGCCAAAAGAAAAGCGATCCCCGGTGGAATCGCTCATGATGTTCTGTTCTCCCGAAGGTTATGGTTTATGTCTCTGAAGATTGATGCACTTACCAGTCGCTCAGGATCCAGTCGTCCGGCGCGTCAATGCAAGTGGAGCGCCGCGGGACCAGTTTCGTCTCCAGTTCTATGGCGATGGGAGCCTTTTTGCGCGCCGTGCCCTGCATGCGGTCGATCAAGAGGCTCGCGCCGCTCTCTCCCATGGTGCGTTTGAGCACATGAATGGTGGACAGCGGAGGCTCCAGTACGCAGGAGATAAACACATCGTCGTATCCAATGACCTTCACATCCTCGGGAATCCGCCTTCCTGCTTCATGCAGCGCACGCATGGCCCCCACGGCCATCTGGTCATTGGCGACAAACACTCCGTCAAAATCCGATACCCTGCCGAGGATGTCCTTCATGGCCTTGTAGCCGCTCAGGTGAGAATAATCGCCGTAGCCGACCAGCGCGTTGTCCTCGCGCAGGCCGGCGCGCTTGATCGCATTCCTGTAGCCCTTCAGGCGGTCGATGGACACGCGAGTAAAGATGGGGCCGGTGATGTGTGCGATCTTTCGACACCCCTTCAAAATGAGATGGTCCACGGCGCGCTCCGCACCGGCGACGGAATTTGCATAGACGGAATCGATTCCGTAGCGGGTAAAATCCGTCTCGAGGCTGACGAGCGCGATTTCCTTTGGGCTGTGGATCATGTGCAGGATGCGGTTGACGTAGTATTCTTCCATATTCGCCGGGAAAATCGAGGTCAGCACAATGCCGTCCACCCGATAGTCGACAAAATGGCGAACTCCTTCCACCGCTTTCTCCCAGGAATTCTGGGGGTCGTGAACGCCGTCCGTCTCAAACATCTGCACGTTATAGCCATTTTGGTTGAAAGTATTGTACAGGCCCTTGACGACATAGGGATAGAACAAGCCGCCGATGTCGGTAGAGATGATTCCCACCGTGAAGCTCTTGTTGCTCTTCATGTTCTTTGCAATCGGATTCGCCTGGTATCCCAATTCCTCGACCGCGATCAGGACGCGCCGGGTCAGATCTTCGCTGACATACTTTGTGCCGTTCAAAACGTTGGAAACCGTGGATATGGATACCCCGGCACGCTGCGCGACATCTTTTATGCTGGACAAAAGATCACTCCTCCTTCAACCCCATTTAATAATCTAAGGGAACTCTCCTGTTTTGTCAAGAGGAAAAACCGTGGCACGCCGGCTCAGCACGCAGCATCTGCGCCGTCATTCGAGACAGAAATCGAGAAAAAATCGTTTTTCTATTGATTATTGAGTTTCTATCCGCTATAATAGGATCAACACGCGCCGGGCAAAGCCCTAATGCGAGGGATGTCGTCGAATCATAAACTACCCATGCGACATTGAAGAGGAGGTTTCCCCATGAG
>CACZQP010000115.1 GCA_902783385.1 uncultured Lachnospiraceae bacterium
GGATGGACTGCGGCGTGATGCCGTGCTCTTTATTGTAGGCCTCCTGCAGTTCCCGACGGCGGTTCGTCTCATCTATCGCGCGGCGCATCGAGTCCGTCACGGTGTCCGCATACATGATCACATGTCCGTCCGCATTCCGGGCGGCACGTCCGATCGTCTGGATGAGCGAGGTCTCGCTCCTGAGGAACCCCTCTTTGTCCGCATCCAGGATGACGACCAGCGAGATCTCCGGGATATCCAGCCCCTCGCGGAGCAGGTTGATGCCGACCAGCACGTCGAAGACATCCAGCCGCATGTCGCGGATGATCTGAGCCCGCTCCAGCGTGTCGATGTCCGAATGCAGATATTTCACGCGGATCCCCGCCTCGTGCAGATAATCCGTGAGATCCTCCGCCATCTTTTTCGTCAGCGTGGTGACCAGCACCTTCTGTTTTTTATCTGTCTCTGTCCGGATCTCCGCGATCATGTCATCGATCTGGCCTTTGACAGGGCGCACGTCGATCCGCGGGTCAAGAAGACCCGTCGGGCGGATGATCTGCTCTGTCCGCATCAGCTCGTGCTCTGCCTCATACGGGCCGGGCGTCGCGGAGACAAACAGCATCTGGTCGATATGGCTCTCGAATTCCTGAAAGTTGAGCGGCCGGTTGTCCAGCGCAGAGGGCAGCCGGAAGCCGTACTCCACCAGCGTCTCCTTGCGGGAGCGGTCACCGTGATACATGGCGCCGATCTGCGGGATCGTCATGTGCGACTCGTCGACAATGATCAGGAAATCGTCCGGGAAGAACTCCATGAGCGTCAGGGGCGGCGCGCCCGGCGGCATGAAATTCAGGTGCCGCGAGTAGTTCTCGATCCCGGAGCAGAATCCCGTCTCGCGCATCATCTCCACGTCAAAGTTTGTGCGCTCCGCGATTCGCTGGGCCTCGATCAGCTTGTCCTCGCCCTTGAAGTACCGAACCTGCTCCGCAAGTTCCTTTTCGATATTGTCACAGGCAAGATTGATCTTCTCCTGCGGCACGACATAATGAGAGGCAGGGAAGATCATGGTGTGCTCCAGCTGTGCGTGTACCTTGCCGGAGAGGATCTCCACCTCACAGATGCGGTCGATCTCATCGCCGAAGAACTCCACGCGGATCAGGTACTCGCTCCCCTGCGCGGGATAAATCTCCAGCGTGTCGCCGCGCACACGGAAGTCGCAGCGCTCCGGCGCCATATCATTTCGCGTATACTGGATGGCGATCAGTTCTTTTATTACCTCGTCGCGGTCCTTGCGCATGCCCGGGCGGAGCGAAATGGACATCCCCTTGAATTCATCGGGGCTTCCCAGGCCGTAAATGCAGGAGACACTGGCCACGACGATCACGTCACGCCGCTCCGCAAGCGCTGCGGTGGCGGAGAGCCGAAGCTTGTCGATCTCGTCATTGATCGCGGAATCCTTTGCAATATAAGTATCGGAGGAGGGCACATAGGCCTCCGGCTGGTAGTAGTCGTAATACGATACGAAATACTCCACTGCGTTCTCAGGGAAGAATTCCTTCATCTCACCGTAGAGCTGCCCGGCGAGCGTCTTGTTGTGGCTGATGATCAGCGTGGGCTTGCCCAGCGCCTGGATCACATTTGCCATCGTAAAGGTCTTGCCGGAGCCCGTCACGCCGAGCAGTGTCTGAAACTGATTGCCGGCCCGAAAACCGTCGACCAGCTCCCTGATCGCCTGCGGCTGGTCTCCCGTGGGCGCATATTCGGATGTCAGCTTAAATTCCATGTCAGCTCCTCCCGGCAAAAGTGCCGGGTTTCTGCAATATGTTTCCTGAACAGTGTTTTATGAGTATAGCACAAGTATTGTAGAACATTTGTTCTATTGTGGCAAGCTTACGCCATTCGTGATGAAATCATTTTTTTGATGCGGAAGATACGGAAAACTGTTAAGATTTAACAATACTACAGCAGCGAAGCGGATACTTGCAGAAATCCACAAAATACAGGCAGGACGGCGCCGCAGCCACGGCCCACGAAAGGAAGGAAAAATGGCAAACAAATTCAACTACCGAATCAAACATGTCGGCATCAATACAAACTCCGCGGAGGAGTCCCATGCGCTCGCCGAAAAGCTGGTAAACGATTTCGGCCTGGAGGGCATCACGGAGAAGCCGACCGCAAATTTCGCGGGAGAGATCTTTGAAATCATGAAGCACAGCAACATCGGCACGCACGGCCATATTGCGATCCAGACCGACGACGTGGAAGGCGCCATGCAGGACCTCATCGACAAGGGCTATACCGTCAAGGAATCCTCCATCAAGCGCCACGAAGACGGAAGGATCCACTTCGTGTATTTTAACGAGCAGCTCGGCGGTTTCTGCTTCCACCTGACGGAGTAAACTACCCTTTTACGACTCCGGCAGCTCCGCGACCGCCTCGATTTCCACCAGCGCGCCGTGATGAAGCGCCGTGGTCGGCACCATGACACGTGCGGGTCTGTGCTCTCCGAAGAATTCCGCGTAGACGGCATTCACCTCGTCCCAAAGCGAAACGTCCGGGATATACACGCGGCACAGGACGACGTTCTCCTTCTGCGCACCAGCGTCAAGCAAAATCCGTTCCATATTCCCGAGGGCGGTCCTCGTCTGCTCTGCAGCGCCGCCCTCCGCGATCTTTCCCGTTCCGGGATCAATCGGAAGCTGTCCGGAAACATAGAGCATTCCGCGGCTTATGACGCCCGGAGAGTAATGCCCGCCTTTTGAGGTATTTCCCTCGATCTGTTTCATGATAAAACTCCTCCTGTCATTCGAATTCCGGCAGTCTCACCGGATGGTGTTTGCGAGCTCCCCTATTCCTTCGATACCGCAGACCACGCGGTCCCCGGGCTTAAGAAACCGCGGCGGATCCATGCCCATGCCCACACCCTTCGGCGTGCCGGTGGCAATGATGGTTCCCGCCTGCAGCGTCATTCCCTGCGAGAGCTCGCTGATGATCTCAGAAATACTGTGAAGGAGAAAAGTAGTCCGGCTGTCCTGCCGAAGCTCGCCGTTGACGGTCGTATAGATGCGCAGGTCCGGAGGATAGGACAGTTCATCTGCCGTGACGATGCACGGCCCCATCGGACAGAACCCGTCCAGGCTCTTTCCGAAGAGCCATTGTTTATGTCCGGTCTGCAGTTCCCGCGCCGAGACATCATTACAGATCGTATAGCCGAAGATGTACTCCGCAGCATCCTCCGTCTCCACCTTCACGGCATCCTTGCCGATGATGACCGCGAGCTCACACTCGTAATCCAGCTGGGATGTGAGATCCTGATGGGCAGGAATCTCTTCCTCCGGCCCGGGCGCATAGTTCACCCGCTTGGAGAAGTAGACGGCCGCCGGCGGCGCCGTAAAGGCCTCTTCGGAAAAGGACGCAGCCTCCCTCGCGTGCTCGGTGTAGTTAAGGCCCAGGCAGATCACGTCCTGCAGCGGCCTCGGAATGGGCGCCAGAAGCCGCACGTCGCCGATCGCAATACCCGCCGCGGCGCACTCCTCCAACGCCTTTTTCTCCTCCGCCGTCATGCCGCGGATGAGAGAATTCATATCCGGGTAGGAAAGACCTGCCTCCGCGATGGGCAGAACCGTATCATCGGCGCGAAGGATGCCGACTTCCTCCGCAGCGCCGTTTTGTCTCAGAAAAGTAACCAGTTTCATAAAAGCACCTCCGTGTTATCTAAGGACTTCCAGGGAGATCCCCGATGTGTCTTCCCAATCATCTGCATTCTGCATCCCGCTGTCCCGTGAGAGCTCCCCGGCCAGCTGCCTGCGGATGCTTCCGGCGGTCCCGCCGCCCGTATACATGAAGCTGTATCCATAAACAGCATATCACGTTTTAAGCTGCTCCGTGCCCGGAAACAGCTTGCGGTCACACCCTTTAAAGGATAAAAAAAAGAAGCGACATAATCGCTTCCGATGACAGGGCAAGCCCAGGGACAAAAAAAGAAGCGATCAAGTCGCTTCTTTCAGATTGAAGACAAAGTCCGTAGCAAACATGCTGCGGGCTTTGTTTTTTTTATCCATATGTTTCCCTTTTGAAATCCTCGGAAATGCC
>CACZQP010000116.1 GCA_902783385.1 uncultured Lachnospiraceae bacterium
AAAGGTCGATGGTTCAATTCCTACATGGGGTGATGCTGTCGTTTGGAATGAGCTTCATACATCATCCCCATTTCCTGAGATGTGGAATTAGCCACCAACTCTTTTTGTCCTATAACCCTATAAATCCCTGTAGGTCTCCGATAACAGTTCCCGTCATCCCTGCAGTCCCGTCATCAGCTTTGCTGCAAAGTCAGCTGCCCTCTCCGTTTTCCCGGCGTCCATGAACGTCGTTCCGTAGCCCATGTGGCGCTCCGCGAGCATTCCGTCATAACGGAGCTTCGAATGCCTGCAGTACCTGCGGAGTCCCTCCTCCAGCAGATCCGCACCCTTCTCCACCGGATAACCGCAGGTCGTGATGAGCGCGAGATGTTTTCCCTCCCAGAGCGAAGGTCCCTTCTCTTCACCATAGTACTTGTTCATTCCGTATACCATGCGGTCCATCACGATCTTCAAAGGCGGAGTGCAGTACCAGGAATAGACCGGCGTTGAAAGAAGGATCAGATCCGCAGTCATGACGGTATCAAAGATCCGCTCCATCTCATCATCCAGCGGACATCCGAACACAGACCAGTTACTCTGGCAGATCCGGCATGCGCGGCACGGCAGGAGCTTCATATCATACAGCGTAAACGACGTGACAACTGCGCCCCTGCTTTCAAGCTCCTCCTGCGCGATATCCGTCAGCTCATTTGTGTTTCCGTCCGCCCTCGGACTGCCGCGGAGAATGCATATCCTCTTTTCTTTTGTCTGCGAATCCATGCCTTATTGTCCTGCCTTCATCTGCCTTTTGCGCGCGTACATGCGGCTGTCCGCCTCGATGAATACGCTGTGTGCTGCCGCATTTTTCAGCTCATGCCGGAATGCATATCCGGATGCCGCGCTGTATACGATGCCGGAAGATTTTTGCGTCTCCTCCTCCAGCATATCATCCATTCTCTCAAGATATGTACGGATCTGCTTTTCGTCCGCGTTTCGCATCACAATAAGGAACTCGTCGCCGCCCGTCCGCATAATCACCGCATCCGCGGGGAACGCCGCCCGCAGGGTCTCCGCAAAGGTACACAGGAAAACATCGCCCGCCCCGTGGCCGCGCGTATCGTTGACCTGCTTTAACCCGTTCAGGTCAAGACTGATGAGACAGTAGTCCTGTGCCGTGGCGTCGAGTTCCGCATACAGTTCGTTCATCAGTGTGCGGTTGGCAAGTCCCGTCAGCGCATCCGTATAGGCAAGCTGTTTCAGGGATGAAAACTCCAGACGGTGCGGCGCGTTCTCTATCAGAAGCCACAGGTAAATCAGAAACCGGGTCATGGCAAACAGGACGGCTCCCATCGTCATGATGAACACCGAGATCGGATCGTCTTCGATATAGATATTCGAAGTTCTGAGATAAAAGATCATGGAGATGAAAACCATACTGCAGAACAGGACCGGACCGGCCATCTGCAGGATGTCGATGAACGTGCGCTCTCCTTCCCGCAGCCCGCTGAACGACAGATACAGCACGATGCACAGGAACAATACGCTCATGACATAGTATACGTTCCGCACGCGGTGCAGGTGCATGATCCCCGAAAAGTGCAGGATAAAGAATACGACGACGGCCAGCGAGTTTGCCGCCGCAGCCGCGTGGTAGAGTCTTCCCCTCTTCCGCACGACCCCGACCAGCCAGTACAGAAGCGGCAGCGCGCAGTAGAAAGAAATATACTCCACCATCATGGTCTGGGAATCTCTTGTAAAGAGTGTAAATACGCGGCAGTGCGAAAGGAGCCACACACCCAGGTCAATAGACAGGATGGAAGCGATCCCCTGTCCCCTGATCTCGGGAAGGATGACAGAGAAGAACATCGAAAACAGAAGGAAGAATCCGCCGAAGAAGCAAAGAAAAACACCTGCCACAAGCACATACCCATATGTCTGCAGCATCAGCCAGATCACATCGTGCCACGCGCCCAGACGCACCGGATAAAACCTCGGCGTCAGGCCATCCTCTGCAGCATAGTAGCGGATGGAGAGCGTCTTCCCGGCGAAATGATCCGGAAGCGACAGGAAATACCTGCTGCCCCCGACATAACCGTTTTCGTATTTGTCCATCGCGCATTCCCCGATCTTTTCCCCATCGAGGAACACCTCCGCCGCATAGTGCTTTGTGATAAGGACAAGGGTCGGTGACGGTAGCGTTTTAACATTCAGTTCCTGCTCCATCTCGACCACGGAACGAATCGGGAGCTTCTCCTGGATCACATCCTGTATCCCGGAGATGGAGACATCTTCCCACCTGTCCTCCCCGCAGGCCACCGACCAGCCGTTTTCAAACGTATGGACAGGATAGGCGGGACGGTAACGGATGACCGTCACGAGAAACACAATGGTCAGAACGATGGTCATCATTGCCGGCACCATCGCGGCTGCCGCTCTTTTATCAGTTCTCATGCGCGGCCTCCGCTCCGGTGGCCATCGTCCGCCGGCTCCGTTTCATGTTATACATCCGCTGGTCCGCCAGCATATAGACGTCACGGGCACGCTGTCCCTCCTGCATCTCACTGCTCTCTGCAATTCCGTAGGAGACATAAAACGGCTGTCCCTCGCCGGCCCGGTTGTGCGCATCCATCCCCGCGTGAAGCTTTTCGAGAAGCTCTTTGCTCCTTTCCGTGTCGCGGTCCGTTAGAAACACAACAAATTCATCGCCGCCCATCCGGCCGATCAGCTCGCAGCCGGCAAAGCATTCCTTTAAAAGATCCGCGAAGCCGCTGAGCATCCGGTCACCTTCCGTGTGTCCGTATGTATCGTTTACGATCTTGAGCCGGTCGACATCCATGCTGATGATCGTAAACCTTGCGCCCCGCCTGCCCAGCTCATCAAGTATGTGTTCGCACTGCGTGCGGTTGGAAAGGCCGGTCAGCGCGTCGGAATAGGCTTCGTTGCGAAGCATCTGCTTGGTCGTCTCCACGCGGAGATTTACGACGGCATACAGGAAATAGTGCAGACAGATGGCAAACGAGAAGATCAGGCTCCCCGCCGTCACAAACGGGATGCGCACTGTCGCCTCCTGTCCTCCCATGAACTTCACAAAGGAAAACAGCGCCGCATTGGTAAAGGAGCCAAGGACATAGCTGAAGAATCCGATCGACAGCGCGCGGTCCGCCATCTCCTCCAGCCGGTCATAGTATTCCGCCCTGTGACGTCCCCATCCGCGCCTTGTGATCGCCACGAGGAACGGCGCCGCTTCAAGGAAGGATATCGCATAACTCACATAGAGAAACCGCGTGAAGTGGATCCGGTTGCTGAAGTGCGCCGCAAGAGCCGCCGCGATAAAGCACAGGTCAAAGGCAACAAAGAAATGGTACATCCGCCGCATCCATCCCGTCATCGTGGCGGCGATATACCCGGACATCACACAGGGAATCAGGTAGAGCGCCAGATACTCCGACATCGTGTTGACGTTCGGGAGATCCGTAAACAGATCAATGAGGTTGTAATACCCCATCAGATAGATGCCCAGGACCAGGGTCGTCAGGGCGCTGAACAACAGCTTCTCGTTCTTGCTGTCGCTCAGCAGCAGAAGCGGCATCCATAAAAGCTGCATCAGGCCGAAGACGCAGAGAAATGCCGCGACGAAGAAGGCAATCTCCCGCTCCTTCAGGAAACGGGTAAGCAGGTCCTGTTCCGTGCCGAGGCTGAACGGGCCGAAGCCGTAAAAAGCGCCGTCCTCCGCCGCGGTCAGCTCGACGGTAAAGGTCTTTCCTTCAAAGTCCGCCGGGAGCGGTACAAAGCAGATAAGGCGCCCGACCATTTTGCCGGCATCAAACAGCTTTGTTCCCTCTTCATAGATGAGATTTCCGTCCGCATACACGCGGACCGCGGCATGAAGCGCACGGAAATAGACTGCGGCGGAAGGATAGATCTCCTCTTCCGGAAGCCTGCAGGTCAGCGTAAAGACTTCGCCCCGTCTGACGTCATTTACGACGGTCGCGGAGAAGCGCGCCGTCCCTTCCTGCACGCCGTTTCTTTCGATCTGCCAGCCGTCATCGAGAATCTGTACGGGAAACTGCTCCGGATGATTCAGAAAACCGATGCGAAACAGCAAAAAGGCAAAGGACAGCATAAAACAGAGGATCATGATCCCCTGAAGAATCTGCTGGTATTTTCCCGATCGGACACTCATATGTATTATTATAGAAAATCAGCGTCATATATGCAAAACAGCCGTTTTTCCCGGGACCTTAAAACGGCATTATGATTCCGTTTTCGTCGAATGACAGCGGAATATCCGTTGTCTTTTTGTCGACAAAATCCTCTGCGGAAAACTTCGTCTTCAGCGCGTCGGATACCCAGATCTCATCGAGCCGGAGCGTATTCCGGATCCTCGCAAGGCGGATGTCATGCGCGGTCGCGGCGCGGCCCAGTCCGCGTATCCCGGTCCGGACGGCATCGCGGTCCGTCTCCTGCACGACAGGAAGAAATCCCCTCTTCAAAAAGCCGCTGGTGATCACGTTTTCGTAGGTCGCCTTCCAGTCGATCCTGCTGCGCAGCCTCTCAGTGACAACATCGGCCAGGCCGACGCCGAGCGCGTTTCCGTGGCTCTTCTCCGACAGGCTAAGCGCGACGATCACCCGGCAGAACGGCTTTCCGTCCGTTTCGTCCGCAACGGCAATCCGGCCGATCACGTTCGTGTCCAGGTTTGTGCCGCTGTAGTTTTTTCCGATCTCATCCACGATCAGCAGGTCAAGATCGTCAAACGGCAGACGCGGAATATTCTCCCGCGCCGTCACAAGGAGTTCCCTGTCCATGTCAAAGATCTCCATCCCCTGCGCAAACCGGACAATGCTGGTGTTGTCATAGCCGTCCTCCACGATGCCGAGTGCGCCCAGGATCCTGCCGCTTGCCGCGACCACGCGGGAGACCTCCGGAATATAATCCCGCAGCCCTGCGGAGCCGTGCCGGTGTATCTCCAGCGCCTGGCGATGCTTCCCAAGCCCGATGGTCATCATCTTTACCACGCCGCTCTCGTGTGTGCCGTGGAAGTCCGTGTGGGGCTTTACGCGATTGACGACGATGACGCCGTCCGACTCCCACGCGTTCTTGTCCATGAAAACAGGAATATGCGGCTCCCCCGGCGTCGTCCCGATCTGCACCACCTCCATGGAGGAAATGATCGGCGCACGGACAGATGCCTCCGTGATGCCATACCCGGCGAGCAGCTCCTTCTGGCCCTGCGCCGTAGCGCCGCCGTGGCTCCCCATGGCAGGAATCACAAAGGGACTTGCTCCGCGGGAAGAAACATATTCCGCGACGGTGCGCAGGATGATGTCCATGTTCCGGATGCCGCGGCTGCCGGCCGTGATGGCGATGCGCATGCCGGGACGGAGCTTGTCACACAGGGGCGACAGGGCTTTCGTCACCGCGCCGGGAACATCGGCGAGCGCTGCACTGTGATGGAGGAGGCGCACCTTGCTGAGCCGGATATCAGAGGGTTCCAGATACGAAAAAGAGGAGGTCTGCGTATTCATAATTTCCTTTCGGCTGAATCGGTTTTTACACACCTGATTTCAGTTTAACACAGAAGGAGCCCGGCGGCGCCGGACTCCTGAGATTGAAGACAAAGTCCGTAGCAAACATGCTGCGGGCTTTGTTTTTTTTATCCATATGTTTCCCTTTTGAAATCCTCGGAAATGCC
>CACZQP010000117.1 GCA_902783385.1 uncultured Lachnospiraceae bacterium
ATCTCCAGCAGCTGGCTTAAATATTTATCAGAGAAACCATCCTTCTTGGCGCTGATGAGAAGCTGATCTTCAGGAAGAGATCCCTTATAGGTCAGGATTTTTTCCTCCTCTTCCACCAGCTCCTTCATCTGCTGGATGAAGTATTTCTTCACTCTGGTAATCTCATAGATTTCATCTACAGTAGCTCCCTTGCGGAGGGCTTCATACATGATAAAGTGCCGCTCGGAGGTCGGCTCGATGAGCATCGACGTCAACTCGTCCGCGCTCATCTCCGCAAAATTCTTTGCGTGGCCCAGGCCATAGCGGTCCTTTTCCAGGGAGCGGATCGCCTTCTGAAGGGCCTCCTTGTAGGTGCGGCCGATGCTCATCACTTCTCCGACCGCGCGCATCTGCGTGCCGAGCTTATCCTGTGCTCCCTTGAACTTCTCAAAGGCCCAGCGGGCAAATTTGACGACCACGTAGTCCCCGCCGGGCACATACTTGTCGAGCGTCCCGAATTTTCCGCAGGGGATCTCGCGGAGCGTCAGGCCTGCAGCCAGCTTTGCGGACACGAGTGCGATCGGGAAGCCCGTCGCCTTGGACGCCAGCGCCGACGAGCGGGACGTCCGGGGATTGATCTCGATGACAATGATGCGGTCCGACTTCGGGTCATGAGCAAACTGCACGTTCGTTCCGCCGATGACGCCGATGTGCTCCACAATCTTGTAGGCCTGCTCCTGCAGGCGCTTCTGCACCCCTTCAGAGATCGTCAGCATCGGCGCCGTGCAGAAGGAATCGCCGGTGTGTACCCCCATCGGGTCGACGTTCTCGATAAAGCACACCGTGATCATGCTGCCCTCTTTGTCGCGCACGACCTCCAGTTCCAGCTCCTCCCAGCCAAGGATCGACTCCTCGACGAGCACCTGGTGCACCAGGGATGCCGCAAGACCTCTCTCGCAGACAGTCTTAAGCTCCTCGCGGTTGTAGACAAGTCCTCCGCCCGAGCCGCCCATCGTATAGGCGGGCCGCAGGACGACCGGGTAGCCGAGCTTCTCCGCGATCGCAAGCGCTTCCTCCACGCTGTAGGCGACTTCGCTGCGGGCCATTTCGATCCCCAGCATGTCCATGGTCTTCTTGAACTCGATCCGGTCCTCTCCCCTCTCGATCGCGTCGACCTGCACGCCGATGACGCGCACGCCGTATCTGTCGAGAACGCCTTCCTTCGCGAGCTCCGCGCATAAATTAAGACCGGACTGTCCACCCAAATTCGGGAGAAGCGCGTCCGGTCTTTCTTTTTCAATAATACGGGTAAGTGATGCGGCGGTGAGCGGTTCAATATACGTGTGATCCGCCATTTCCGGGTCCGTCATGATCGTGGCGGGATTGGAATTCACCAGCACGATCTCGTATCCGAGGCTCCTGAGCGCCTTGCAGGCCTGCGTTCCGGAGTAGTCAAACTCACACGCCTGGCCGATGATGATCGGGCCCGAGCCGATAATAAGCACTTTTTTGATGTCCGTGATCTGCGACATGCTACCCTCCTCCTGAATCGGTATAAAAAATCATCAGGAGCGATTATAGCAAACCGCTTTTTCTGCGTCTATTCCTTTTCCGTATGTTTTTTGTTGTTTTTTTGGAAAGCGTTGTGCACCGGCTTTTAAATCCGCTTAGTGCCAGAAAGTCCAGAGGAATACATACCCCACAAAGACAGCCGTAAGCGTAAACGGCACGCCGATGCGTATGAAATCTCGGAAGGATACTTCGTGTCCGTTCTTGCGCAGGAGCCCCACTGCCGCAATGTTTGCGGAGGCGCCGATCGGCGTCAGGTTCCCGCCGAGCGTCGCGCCGGTCAGAAGACCGAAGTACAGGAGATACGGTTCGATCCCCATGGTCCGCGTGACGACCGTCAGCACAGGCAGCATCGTCGCGACATAGGGGATATTGTCCACAAATGCGGAGATCAGGACGGAGCCCCACACGATCACCGAATACAGGACAAAGATATTGTCCTTTCCGATCCTGACGATCGCCGCGGAGAAATCGTCGATAATGCCTGCCTCCGTGATTCCCTCGATCACGAGGAAAAGACCCGTGAGCAGGATGAGCGTCTCGAGATCGAGACTCTGCAGCGCACGCCGCGCGTTGCCCGTGTTCTTTGTGCGGAAATAGTCCAGCAGCATCGTCACGACAGCCAGAAGCACGCAGATGACGCCGTTCGTGACGGCAGGCTTTCCGGGGAAGAAAGATGCCGCAATCAGAAGGACCACCATCAGTATGAGCGTGACAGTAGGCGTATAGCAGGTGACCTGCACCTTTTCTCCCGCATGGACGGGCTCCTTATCCCTCCTGAACAGGAACATCATGACCGGAATGGTAGCCAGCGCGCCCAGTTCCACCGCAAAGAAAATCCCCGGTCTGCCGCGCATCCAGAAGAAATCGTTGAAATCCATACGCGCATAGGCGCCCAGCATGATCGAGGTCGTATCTCCCACAAGTGTCGCAGCGCCCTGCAGATTGGAGGAGACCGCAATGGACAAAAGCATCGGCACCGGCTTGACGTTCAGCTTCCTGCAGATCGCAAGCCCGACGGGCGCCACCATGAGCACCGTCGCGACATTGTCGACAAAGGCCGAGATAAATCCGGAAAACAAAGACATGTAGATCGTGACCCACATCACGTTCTTTGACTTGTCCAGGAGATAGTCCGCCATGCACGCCGGCATCCTGGAATCAATAAAGTAGTCGACCAGAACCATCGTCCCCGTCAGCATCAGCAGAATATTCCAGTTGATGGCTGGAAGCACCTTTGAAAGCGGCAGGATTCCTGCAGCCAGAAAAATGACCGCCGTTCCCAGGACCGCGAACACACGCCTCTTGGGAAAGACGATCATCAGAATATACATAATCACAAACAGGGAAAGCGCAATGATCTTTGTCAAACTGTATCCTCCAATCCGGAATGCACCGCGTGTAATTTTAACACACCCACCGGTCATATACATGGAAACACGGCTTTTTTCATTTTTTTTTCATAATCTGCCGGCCGATTTTTCATCTGTATCATATGATTATTCTATGGTATCATTGAACTATCTCTATGGGTAATGTCACGCAGCATTCGGAGGTACTCCTATGACATTTCTCCAGCTACGATACTTTCAGGCGCTTGCCTACAACCTGCACTACACCAAGACCGCTGCCGAGCTGCACATTTCGCAGCCCTCGCTCTCCTATGCCATCAAGGAACTCGAAAAAGAACTGGGCGTCGAGCTGTTTCGGCGCGAAAAGCACAAGCTTGCGCTGACGGAAAACGGGAAGGTTTTTCTTCCCTATGTGGAAAAATCTCTCCAGCTTCTGGCTGACGGACGAAGCAAACTGTCGGTCTCCGCGTCGGATGCGGAGCGGATCGTGCGCATCGGCTACTTCCACAGCATCTCGGCCTCCTTTATTCCGAGCATGGTGGAGGAGTTTTACAAGGCCGGCAATTCCGGCATCCATTTCCAGTTTACCGAGGCGCCGTCCTTTGACATCTTCCAGCTCCTGCAAAACGGCGAGCTGGACATCGCGTTCTGTATGCACCGGGACACCTGGGCAAAAGCCTTCCCGGTCATGCAGCAGACTATGCTTCTGGCCGTCTCCCCGCTGAACCCGCTCGCCGCAAGGACAGAGGTCTCATTCCTGGATTTCGCCCGAGAGCCCCAGATCATGCTGGATCATTCCGCAAACCTGCGCTCCATGATGGATGCCCTCTTTGCTTCACAGGACATCGAGCCGGATATCATCTTCGAGGTGCGCGAGTGCAACGCGGCGCTCCAGTACGTGTCCATGAATTTCGGCGTGTCCGTCCTGCCGCGCGTCCCGGCCATGGACTCCGAAAAGATCACGGTCCTCCCAATCACCGATCACATAGAGGAATTGACCCGCAATGTATATTGTGTCTATGATAAGCGCGGAACGATGCCGCCAGCCGTGAAGACCGTCCTCGATTTCGTAAAAGAGCGCTACCGCCTGAACCGCTCGGCCGGGCAGTAGCCGCGGAATCAGCATTCCGCGGCAGAGGTCCTGCGGACCTCCCGAAATGGTCAGCGAAAGGAGTATAAGGATCCATGTGGCAAAAAACCTGTTATCGTCTTGTTATAAAGGTGGGCACTTCGACGCTGACGCATCTGGGCGGCGCGATGAACCTGCGTAAGATGGAGGAACTCGTCCGCGTTCTCGCAGATCTGCAGGGATACGGGCACGAGGTGATCCTCGTGACCTCCGGAGCGATCGCGGTCGGCACGAGAAAGCTCTCGCTCCCCGAGCGGCCCAAAGAGCTGCGCATGAAGCAGGCTGCGGCAGCCGTCGGGCAGTGCTCCATGATGCACATTTACGACAAGCTGTTTGCGGAATACAACCGGCAGGTTGCCCAGATCCTGCTGACCGGAGAAGATGTGGAGAATCCCGTTCGCGCGGAGCACCTTTCCAACACCTTCGAGGCACTCCTCTCCATGCATATCATCCCGATCGTCAACGAGAACGACTCCGTCTCCTCCGCAGAGATCGAGACCGGAAGACATAAGGTCCTCGGCGACAACGACACGCTCTCCGCCATCGTGGCAAAGCTCTGTCACGCGGACCAGCTGATCCTGATCTCCGATATCGACGGCCTCTACGAACGAGACCCGCACAAGGACCCCGGAGCGGCCAAGCTGGAGGTCGTCACGGACCTCACACCTGAGATTCTGGAGATGGCAGGCGGCGCGGGCACCGCATTCGGCACCGGCGGCATGTCGACAAAGCTTACGGCCGCCAGCATTGCCATGGAGAGCGGCTGCGATATGATCATCACCGACGGCGCCAACATGAACGATCTTTACCGCATCGTCGAGGGCGCCAGAATCGGGACACGTTTTATCGGAAAGAAACAATAATCCAGCGCGGGCGCGGCGCGTGATCCGCGCGGGAAGGACGCATGATGACTCCCTTGGAAATGCAGGGTGCGGCAGCGCGGCGCAGTGCGCCGGCACTGACTGTGGCCGGAACGGAATTAAAAAACAGGGCGCTGAATGCGATTGCGGAAGCTCTGGATAAAGAGCGTGATGTCTGGCTTTCAGAGAACGAAAAGGACATGGCAGCCGCCAAAGCCAGCGGCACAAGCGATGCCCTCCTTGACCGCCTGCTCCTGACATCCGCCAGAAGCGACGGCATCATCGAGGGCGTCCACCAGGTCGCTTCCCTCCCCGACCCCATCGGGGATGTCATAGAGGAGACGGACCGACCGAACGGCCTGCATATCGAAAAAGTGCGCGTGCCGCTCGGCGTGATCGGCATTATCTACGAGGCGCGGCCGAACGTGACCGTCGATGCCGCCGTCCTGTGTCTCAAGGCCGGAAATCCCTGTATCCTACGCGGCGGGAAGGAAGCCTTCCGCTCCAATCAGGCCGTCGTTTCGATCATGCGGGGCGCACTGCAGCACGCGGGACTTCCCGCCGACTGCATCCAGCTCGTCCAGGACACCTCCCGCGAGTCTGCGAACGAGCTCATGCATCTGACGGAATATGTCGACGTGCTCATTCCCCGGGGCGGCAAGGGACTGATCCGCTCCGTCACGGAGAACGCCTCCGTCCCCGTCATACGCACCGGCGACGGTGTCTGCCATGTCTATGTCGAAAAATCGGCGGATCCTGAAATGGCTGCGCGGATCGCACACAATGCAAAGTGTTCCAGACCGTCTGTCTGCAATGCCTGCGAGTGCGTGGTCCTGCAGGAGGACATCGCGGCGCCGTTCCTTGAAAAGGCGATGCCTCTCTTAAACCAGAACCATGTGGAGCTCCGGTGTGACGAAGCATCCCTTGCGGCGGCGAAACGGATTGCGGAACAAAGCCCGGATGAAACCGGCTTCCTCACACTCCGCGCCGCCTCCCCGGAGGACTGGGATACGGAGTTCGGCGACTATACGCTCGCCGTAAAGACAGTCAAAGATACGGCGGAGGCGATCGCTTTCATCTCCGCACACTCCACGCAGCACTCTGAGGCGATCGTCACGGAGGATAAAAAAAGCGCCGATGCGTTTGTTCTCGCAATCGACGCTGCCGCCGTATATGTCAATGCCTCCACGCGCTTTACGGACGGCGGGGAGTTCGGCCTCGGCGCTGAGATCGGCATCTCCACACAGAAGATGCATGCCCGCGGCCCGATGGGACTTAGGGAAATCACCAGCTATAAGTATATTGTCCGGGGCAGCGGACAGATCCGCTGAACCTCTGTTTCAGCGCGCAAGCACCGCGTCAACAGAACGAATACATGCATTCCGAAAGCCTGCTTCTTCCAGCGCGGCACACCCCCTGATGGTCGTGCCGCCGGGGGAGCAGACTTTGTCTTTTAAGGCCTCCGGATGCTCACCGGTCTTTTGCTGCAAAAGTGCAGCTCCTGCGATCATCTGGGACAGCAGCCGAAACGCCCTCTCCCGCGGCATGCCGTGCTTTACCGCGGCATCCGCATAAGCTTCCAGCATCATGTCCACGAAGGCGGGACCGCAGCCCGTGAGCGCCGCGCCCAGCTCCATCTGCGCGCTCGGCAGCTCTTCCACCATTCCCATCGCGGAAAAAATCCTGGTGCAGAACTCTCTTTCTTCTGCCGTCAGCGAATTCGCCTCCTCAAAGAGAAACACACCCTCGCCGATCATGGCCGGCGTATTCGGCATGATGTACTGGAAGCGCACACCCTCCGGCAGGATCTTCGCATACTTTTGAAAGTCCCAGCCCGCAGCGACGGAAAGCAGCGCTTTCCCGGCAATGTGCGGACCGATTCCGGCGATCACGGATTCCACCTGGGCGGGCTTACAGGCGATCACGACCATGTCGCTTTCATCCGCAGCTTCCTCCGGAGATGACACGGGCGTAAAGCCGAGCCGCTCCGCGTTATGTCTCAGCCTGTCCTGATGCGGCGCGAACGCGCATATCGCGATATCCTCTCCCGCGTGCAGCATGCCCTGCACAAGCGCCTGCGCCATATTTCCCATGCCGATAAAACCGATCTTTTTCATTTCCGTATCCTCCGTACTGTCATGACAATGATTATAATACAAATAACGCCTGTGCGGATACTTCCGCGCAGGCGTCACTTTTTCGTCATGTCCTGAGGCCGGACATCATCAGAGTTCCCGGCCGCTCATCGCCTCATACAGCCGGATCACTGCGATCGAATCCTCCAGCGGATCCTTCAGATTCTGTACGCCGAGCGCGTACATCTGACGCGCCGTGTTGCCAAGAAGTGCCGGCGCACCCGCTTTCTCCGCTGTCTCACAGGCGATCCGTGTATCCTTTAACTGGATCTGCACCGTGCTGCGCGTGGAAAAATCCCTGTCGATCAGATACTGTCCGCGATTTTCAAA
>CACZQP010000118.1 GCA_902783385.1 uncultured Lachnospiraceae bacterium
ATGCCGCGTACTTTGCGGCATTATGTACCGCTGCGTTTTTTGCGGAGCGAGAGCGTCGCGCGGAGTACATATGTATGCTGCCGGGGATAGGCTGCTTTTTTTGCGGAGCGGGAGCGCCGCGCGGAGTACATATAAAACGACCGCCCGGAAAACACCGGACGGCCGACGAAATTACGTATTTTGGAAGAATCCGGGCAGCGTGCTCAGTCCAGATGCTTGCCGTTTTCGTTGTACCGCTGCACGATCTTGTGGATGCGGTCGAGCGGATTCAGGAGGTCGCTGATAGAGCTGTCGTGGTTCAGTGTGTCAATGATATAGGCGATGTACTTGCCCATCGGGCACGTGTGGTACCAAGGCCGCTGCAGAAGCTCCGGCGACTGGTAGATGAGATCGGTCGTGAAGACGCAGTCCAGGATGCTCTCATCATAAGCCTTGTCGAAGGCATCGAGACCATTGGTGAACAGGCCGAAGGTTGAGAACACGAAGATCTTGCGCGCGTTCCGGCGCTTTAATTCTGCCGCGATCTCCAGGATAGCGGAGCCGGAGGAGATCATATCATCGATGATGATCATGTCTTTGTTCTCGACGCTCGCGCCGAGGAATTCGTGCGCAACGATCGGGTGCTGGCCGTTTTCCGTGCGCGTGTAATCTCTGCGCTTGTAGAACATCCCCATGTCGAGTCCCAGTACGCTCGCAATATAGATCGCACGTTTCATGCCGGCTTCGTCCGGACTGATCACCATCATGTTTTCGCTGTCGATGGAGAGACCGTCGACGTTGCGAACCAGTGCCTTGATGAACTGGTAGACGGGCTGCACGGTATCAAAGCCGCTTAAGGGGATGGCATTCATGACGCGCGGCTCATGCGCGTCAAAGGTGATGATGTTGTCGACGCCCATCTTGACCAGCTCCTGCAGCGCGATTGCGCAGTCGAGAGACTCGCGGTTGTTTCGCTTTGCCTGCCGGCTCTCGTAGAGATAGGGCATGATGACTGTGATGCGGCGCGCTTTTCCGCCGACGGCGGCGATGACGCGCTTCAGGTTCTGGAAGTGGTCATCGGGGGACATATGGTTTTCCTCGCCGAAGAGCTTGTAGGTCTTGCTGTAGTTGACGACGTCGACCAGAATGTACAGGTCCATGCCGCGGACGGAGCTTTTCAGCACGCCCTTTGCTTCGCCTGTCCCGAATCGGGGAACGGATGCCTCTACGATGTAGGAGGGGCGCTGATAGCCGGCAAAGGCGAGGGAGGTCTTGTGTTCACTCTCGCGCTCTGCGCGCCACTGTACCAGGAAGCTGTCGACGCGCTGCGCCATCTCCTGGCATCCGTCCAGCGGGATGATGCCCAGTGTTCCTACGGGAATGGTTTCCAGGTTGCGCTTGTCTTCGTGCTTTAATGCATCCATTAGTCTTTCGGCTCCTTTTTCTGTCGTGTCAGGACTGCTGTTTTTGCTGTTTTCGGTTCAGTTTCATGACCAGCCGAATGTCCCGGCCGGTGATCTTGCAAAGCTCATACCCGCTGACAATGCGGGAAAAGACGCGATCGGAATAGCGCGTCTGAAGATCCTCCAGAGAGAGGTTGGTGGAGATCATAGTGGATCTCCTGCGGAGATGCCGCTCGTTGATGAGGCCAAAGAGCCTCGCCGCCGTGTAGGTATTGGTCAGCTCCGTACCCAGGTCGTCGATGATCAGGAGGTCCGCGTCGTACAGATCGTTTAAAAGGCTTTTCTGCTCGTCGCGCGACTTTGTATCGTACCCGAATGCGGAGAGGCGGTCAAACAGATCCGCCGCGCTGAAATAGAGGACGGAATACCCCTGCCGCATCAGCTCGCCTGCGCAGCAGACGGACAGGAAGGTTTTTCCCGTTCCGACCGGTCCGTAGAAATACAGGTTCCGGTAGACGCTGCCGAATTCGCCGACAAACTGCCGGCAGAGAGCGAGCGCATTGCGGAAGCGGTCGAGATCCTCTCCTTCGTAGTAGCTCTCGTCGGCCATGGAGAAGGAGATGCCGCGGATCATGTCGGCAAGTCTTGACTGGTCGTACAGGATCGCGGTTTCCTGCTGCTTAAAGCACCGGCACTTTGCGCCGTTCACAAAGCCGGTGTCCCGGCAGAGCGGGCAGTCGAAGCGTATCCGGAGCACATCGGGTGAGATCCCCGCGTCCCGCAGGAGCTTTTCTTTTTTTTCTTCCAGGGCTGCCACGTAGGAGGCGTAAGATTCGGGAGAGGCGGGCGCCGTCCCGCCCGGCGCGTCGCCAAGGCGCTTTTTCAGGAATGAGACGCCGGCGGAGGAAATCTCGTCGTCGAGCGCCTTGTACTCCGGCAGCTTTAAATAGAGCGCGCGTTTTGACGCGAGCGCCTCCGTGCGGTGGCGTTCGCGTTTTTCAGCGTACCCGCGCATAATGCTTTCGTACTGTTCGTTGGTCAGTGCCATCAGCTTTGGTTATCCAGTACTTCTTCTTCCAGCATGTTGAAGTCGTAGTGATTGCGCGCGATCCGGGTAAAGGATCCCGCATCGGCTTTCCTGCCGCGGCGGGGGATCGTCCCCTTTGCGGCGGCACTCTGGAGCGCACGCTCTGCCTGCTTAGGCGTGGTGATGCCCTCCTGTGCCCAGTTCACGGCGACTTTTTCAATGTAACGGAAGTCCTTCTTCCCGCGGTCCACACAGTACTGCAGAAGATAGTCGATCAGATCGTCCGAGAAACGCAGGTCCTCGGAGATATAATAAATCGTCTGGATCTCCCGCGGGGAGAGCGGCTTTCCGATATACTGCTCGATGATGAACAGAAGCTGCTTGCGGCGTGCATCTCCGCAGAAGGATGCAAGGTCGTCCTTTGAGAGGGTGCGCTTTGCAGGGACGGTCTCCGCAGCATCCTGCGCGGCGGCAGGGGACTGCGGAACCTGTGCGTGCAGCTTATCCTGCGGAATGCTCTGCGCGAGTCTTGCGCGCGCGCTCAGCATGGGCGTGATGGAAATCACCCGATCACCCGCCTGCGCGGCCTTTTCCTTCAGGTCGCTGAGATGGATGCCGCGGAGCTTGCCGTACGCATCGTACTCCAGAGACAGAAGCCCCTGTTTCTCCCAGTACTCCAGGGAGCGGCACACTTCCTTCTCGGTGTGGTTGAACTTGTCGGCCATGTCGGCGATGCTGGTGGCGCGGCGCGCGCTCATCATGCGGATGAGATACAGGTAAATCTTGATCTGTGCATCATTTGCGCCGCACATGTATTCGTCTATGAAGAGATTCGAAACAAGCGTCGAATCCGTATCGTTTTCACTGTAGACCGTAAACACGTTTACTGCCTCCGTACTGTCTTTGCTTCGTCTGAGTGCCTTTACTATAGCACAGCAAAGGCGCCTGCCGAAATGGTAAAAATAGACAGAAAAAACATTCGAAAGCCGCATAACGACGGGCTTTGCACGGTTTGTGGAAAGCGTGGATAATGTGTATGAAGTCCGAAGGATCTCATAAAACCGCGCTTTATGAAAAGCCGGATATCCACAAACGGCATGGCAGTAAAAAAGCGGATGAAGTGAATATCATCCGCCCGACATCAGGTCTTTTGCGATAGTATCGACATTTCCCGCGCCCATAGTTATCAACAGGTCATTTTTTCGGCAGTTTTTCAACAGGTACTCCTCAATTTCATGAAAACCGCCCACGTAGAACCCCGGCGTGCCGCGCGCCGATATCTCCCGGCTCAAAAGTTCCGCGCTCATGCCGAGGGTGTCGGTCTCCCGCGCGGCGTAGATATCGGCAGCAATAACGGTGTCCGCGAGGCTAAGGGCATCTGCAAACTCCGGAAGGAGCGCCTTGGTGCGGGAGTAGGTGTGCGGCTGGAAGACGACCCAGAGCTTATCGTGCGGCAGAGCTGCCGCGGCCTCCAGGGTCGCACGGATCTCTGTTGGGTGGTGTGCGTAGTCATCGATAATCGTGAAGCCGTTTCGCACCCCGTAGTACTGGAAACGGCGGTCTGCGCCGCGGTATTCTGCGAGGGCGCTGCGCGTTATGGCGCGGTCGACGCCGGCGATGTCCGCACACGCGATGGCGGCCAGCGCGTTCAACACGTTATGATGTCCCGGGACTGCAAGCGTAAACTCCTGCGAGAGCGGTGCGACGACGGGCATTTTCTTTTTTACGAGCGAGCGCTTGTCCGTCTCCGCGATAAAGGACGGCTCACCGCTCTTGTCATAGGAGATGCCTGCGCATACATAGTCTGCGCCGGGATGCTCCGAGAAGGTGACGACAGGGCATGCAAGCCCCTCTGTGATCTCCTCATAATCGGGAATATCCGCATTGATGACAAGACATCCGTCCGCGGGCACAAGTGAGGCAAAGGCGCGGAAGGAGCGGCGAATGTCGGCGAGATCGTGAAAGAAATCCAGGTGGTCTGCCTCGATATTCAGGATGACGCCGATACGGGGCGCAAAGCTAAGAAAGCTGTTCGTATATTCACAGGCTTCCGCGACAAAGAAATCGGAGTGGCCGATCCTGACGTTTCCGCCGATCGTCTTTAAGTTTCCTCCAATTGACAGTGTGGGGTCCGCGTCGGCAGCAAGCAGGATGTCAGACAACATAGAGGTGGTCGTCGTCTTCCCGTGCGTGCCGGAGATGGCGAACGGCATGCCGTAATTGCGCATGATCTCGCCGACGAGCTCCGCGCGCGTCAGGGAGGGGATTCCCTTTTCCTGTACAGCGATGTATTCCGGGTTGTCCGGGTGAATCGCGGCAGTGAAAATGACGAGATCGATATCGTCCGTGATGTTTTCTCCCCGCTGCCCGATCGCGACGGGGATGCCTTCCGCAACCAGACGCTGCGTTTCGGCGGAGGCGGAACGGTCGGAGCCGGAGACGGTAAAGCCGCGGCTCTTTAAAATCAGCGCAAGACCACTCATGGAGATGCCGCCGATCCCGCAAAAATACACGCGGATCGGCCTGTCAAAGTCGATCTGATACATGATGTCCTCTTTCCGGGCGCACTAAAAGCGCCGAATGCATAACAGTTTCGGTTTTTAATTATTATAAACCATGCACCATTTAATAGGAACGCCATATATATGATATTTTCCATTGTTCTGTTGGAAACACTTATGGTATAATTTGCAATAATAGTGCATGCTCGGGTAAGAATTCTGTTTCCCGGGCTGCAGGATGGAGTATCAGGATGATCAAAAAAGAAATGATAGCGATGCTTCTGGCCGGCGGACAGGGAAGTCGGCTCGGAATTCTTACGGCAAAAATGGCAAAGCCGGCAGTTTCGTTCGGAGGCAAGTATCGTATCATTGATTTTCCGCTCAGCAACTGTATTAATTCCGGTGTCGACACAGTGGGGGTACTGACCCAGTACATGCCGCTGCGCCTCAACACACATATCGGCATCGGGATTCCGTGGGACCTGGACAAGAACTTCGGCGGCGTCACTGTGCTGCCGCCTTACGAAAAAATGGCGGGTACCGAGTGGTACACCGGCACGGCCAATGCTATTTACCAGAATCTCGCATATATGGAGCAGTATAATCCTGACTATGTGCTGATCCTTTCCGGCGATCATATTTACAAGATGGATTATGAAGCGATGCTGGACTTCCATAAGGAAAAGGGCGCCGAATGCACGATTGCGGTCATGCCGGTTCCGATGGAGGAGGCAAGCCGCTTCGGCATCATGATCGCGGACGGGGACAGACGGATCACGGATTTTGAGGAGAAGCCGGAAAACCCGCGCAGCAACCTTGCATCCATGGGAATCTACATCTTCTCATGGGAGACCCTGAAGGAGGCGCTGATCACCAACTCGGCGCAGCCGGGACTGGATTTCGGCAAGCACGTGATCCCGTATATCCATGATAAGAAGCTTCCGCTTTATGCCTATGAATTCGGAGGCTACTGGAAGGATGTCGGCACGCTTACCTCCTACTGGCAGGCCAACATGGAATTGATCGATATCGTGCCGGAGTTTAATCTCTACGAGGAGTACTGGCGCATTTACACCAATAGCGTTTCCATCCAGCCGCAGTATTTCGGGAATGCATCGGAAGTGGAGCGTTCCATCATCGGCGAGGGAAGCGAAATCTACGGCGCGGTAAACAGCTCGGTCCTCGGGTGCAATGTGGTGATCGGTGAAGGCAGTGTCGTAAAGGACTCCATTATCATGCACGGCGCAAGGATCGGGAAGAACTGTGTGCTTGAAAAATGTATCGTCGCAGAGGGCGCCGTCATTGGAGACAGGTGCAGGCTCGGCGAGGGCGAAGAGGCGCCGAACGAGACGAACGCCTCAATTTATCGGGATGGCCTGGTGGTTCTCGGAGAGAACACGACCGTGCCGGATGACATCATTGTCGGCAAAAATGTGCTGATCGCCGGACAGACGCGCGCGGAAAACTATGCGGGCGGACGTCTGAAAAGCGGGCGGTCCCTGATCCTGGAAGGAGGCGAGCTGTGAGAGCTATCGGAATCATTCTGGCGGGCGGCGGATCGAGCCGCATGCGTGAGCTCTCCCGCAAACGCGCCGTGTGTGCGATGCCTGTTGCCGGGAGCTACCGCAGCATTGACTTTGCACTTAGCAACATGGAGCACTCCCGTGTACAGAAAGTTGCGATCCTGACACAGTTCAACTCGGGGAGTCTGAACGAACACCTGATGTCCTCCAAATGGTGGGATTTCGGGCGCAAACAGGGCGGAATGTTCGTGTTCACCCCGTCTTTCAGAAATGAAAACAGCAACTGGTACCGCGGAACTGCCGATGCCATGGCGCAGAACCTTTCGTTCCTGAAGAACTCGCATGAGCCCTATGTCGTGATCGCATCAGGCGACTGTGTGTACAAGCTCAATTACAACAAGGTGCTGGAATATCACATCGACAAGGAGGCAGACATCACCATTGTCTGCAAGGAGATGCCTCCGGAATTTGACACGGAGCGGTACGGATCGCTTCGGCTCGACGGGGACGGGAAGGTATTGGAGCTTGTGGAAAAGCCGATGGTCGTAAGATCCAATATCATCTCCTGCGGGATTTATATCATCAGGCGCAGGCTCCTGATCGAAATGCTGGAAAAGAGCCAGCGCGACGGGCAATATGACTTCGTGCAGGATATTCTTGTCCGGCAGCAGGGAATTCGTTCGATCTACGGGTACAGGTTGGAATCCTATTGGAGCAATATCGCTTCGGTGGAGGACTACTACCGCACGAATATGGATTTCCTGAAACCGGAAATCCGAAGCTTTTTCTTCTGGGAGTATCCGGAGGTGCACTCCAAGCACTCGGACCTTCCGCCGGCAAAATACAACATCGGCGCACATATAAAGAACAGTCTGCTGTCCAGCGGCTGCATCGTCAATGGGACGGTGGAGGACTCAGTTCTGTTCAAACAGGTTTATGTGGGGAATAATTGTATCATCAGAAACTCGATCATACTGAACGACGTACATCTCGGTGACAATGTGTACATTGAAAACTGTATTGTGGAGAGTCGAGGCGACATCAAAGAAGGTTCACATCATATTGGCGAAGACGGAATCAGAATCATAGTTGAGCAGGGAGAACGTTACACCTTGTAGAGACCACTTGTATTCAAACTGCCCTTGCATCATGAGGAGCGCGAATAACGCGCCGGAATGGAGAGGGTAATGCAGATCACAGACGTTAGGATACGCCTAATCGCGAAAGAGGGGAAGCTGAAAGCGGTCGCTTCAATCACCATTGACAATGAGTTCGTCGTGCACGACATAAAGGTCATTGAAGGCGAAAAAGGACTTTTCATCGCGATGCCCAGCAAGAAGAGCGCTGACGGAGAGTACAGGGATATCGCACATCCGATCAATTCGGAGACACGGTCCAAGCTTGAGCAGATTATTCTCGATCAGTACGAGATCACCCGGGGCGGCGCTATCAGCGAACAGGAGCTTGCCGGAGAGAGCGCTGACTTTTAAGGTCGGACCCGGAAAATAGCATTCTAGGGAACTGTCGCGCACCCGTGCGGCAGTTTTTCTATGACAGACCAAAAGACACAGACAGCGGAGCGGGAATGGACAATTTGTACCTGATTGCGGGACTCGGGAATCCCGGAAGAAAATATGAGCACACACGGCACAACGTGGGTTTTGATGTGCTGGATATACTGTATGACAGGACAGAAAACCCCTCGCCGGAGAAGTTCGTGAAGTCTTCGGCGCGCAGGGGGCTTCTGGACGGGAAAAGAGTCATGCTGTTAAAGCCCCTGACTTACATGAATCTCTCGGGCGAAGCGGTGCGCGAAGCGGCAGACTACTACCGCATCGACACGACGCAGATGCTCATCGTCATCTGCGACGATATCAATCTGCCCGCGGGCACGATCCGGATCCGCGAGAAGGGAAGCGACGGCGGGCACAATGGACTTAAGGATATCATCCGGCACCTGGGACATGACCGGTTCCTGCGCGTGCGGGTGGGCGTCGGTGACCGTAAGGACAGGCGCGAGGATCTGGCGGATCACGTGCTCGGTCATTTTGCGGGACAGGAAAAGGAAGAGATGGACGAGGCGATGGAGAGGGCGGCACAGGCTGTCCGCTGCATCCTGACCGAAGGCGCAGCGCGTGCCATGAGTCTGTATAATACGAAGCCAAAGCGCGAAAAGTGCGAGGAAGAAAAGACGGAAGCGGAGAACGCACAGAATTGAGAGCACTGACAGAGCCGCTCCGGCAGACAGACAAATACGTTGAAGCAGCAAAGCTTTTGCAGAGGGACGGAGGCCATGTCCTGATTGACGGCTGCGCGTCCTCGCAAAAGCTCCACCTGGCATATACGCTTTCATCGGATCCCGGGGTGATGGAGGGCGGCGCGAGATACACGCTCGTCCTGACCTACAGCGATCTGCGCGCGCATCAGCTCGCGGAAGAATACAGCTTCTATAACCGAAACACCTTTGTGTTCCCGACGAAGGATCTCATCTTCTACCAGGCGGATCTGCGCGGCAGAGAGATCGAACGCGAGAGGCTGATCTGCCTCAAAAGGATCCTTGAAGGCAAGAGCGCGGCGGTCTTCACGACTTTTGCGGCGCTCATGACACCGCTTATGCCGCTCTCGCTCTTAAAGGACAGCATTCTTTCCGTCCGGAAGCGGCAGGCGCTTCCTCTGGACAAGGCCTCGGCGGCGCTGACCGCGATGGGGTACGAGAAGACTTATCAGGTGGAGGCACCGGGCCAGTTTGCAATTCGCGGAGACATCCTGGACATTTTTGACCTGACCCGTGAGAATCCGTGCCGCATCGAGCTGTGGGGAGACGAGGTCGACCAGATCCGAAGCTTTGATGTGCTCAGCCAGCGTTCCGTGGAGGAGCTTCACAGCATCGATATCTTCCCCGCTACGGAAATGATCTTAAGGAGTGACAGACTCGCAGACGGCCTGGCGCGCATGAAAAAAGAATGCGACGCAGCCGCGGAGCGGTTTAAGCGCGACGGACATGTGCAGGAAGCGCATCGTCTCACGGAGGAGATCGAACAGGCTGCGGAACAGGCGCGGGAGTGGGGAAGCTACGACAGCCTTGAGAGCTACATCCATTATTTCTACCCGCATACAGAGGGCTTTCTTTCTCTTTTCCCGCCGGGAAATACCATGTTGTTTCTGGATGAGCCAGCCCGTGTGGAGGAGCAGGCCAACGCTGTTTCCATGGAATTTAAGGAGAGCATGCTCGTCCGGGCGAAAAAAGGACTGATCCTCCCTGGGCTCATGGAGTTTCTGACGCCGGTCGGAAAAATCGCGGAGGAGACGGAAAGTTTCCGCCGCGCAGGACTGACGGAGCTGGCACAGAACACATCTGTGTTCCCCACTGCCCCTCTGGTGTCGATTCGGGCGCGCGAGATCGCGCCGTATAATCGGAGCTTTTCTTCGCTCCTCGCCGATCTGAAGCAGTACAGGAAGGAGAAGTACCGCGTCGTCCTTTTCTCTTTCTCCCGTTCCCGGGCAAAATCGCTTGCCTCGGAGCTGACGGAAGAGGGCGTGAGTGCGTTTTACAGCGAAAACCCTTCGCGCGTTCTCGAAGATGGCGAAATCATGACGTACTTCGGGCCGATCCGTCACGGCTTCGCATATCCCGCCTGCAGGCTTGTCGTCATCGCAGAGTCTGATATTTTCGGAGGGCGCGGTCGCAAAAAGAAAAAGACAAAAAAATTCGAGGGGGAGAGGATCCGCGATTTTACGGATCTTTCCGTCGGCGATTATGTCGTGCACGAGACGCACGGAATCGGCATCTACCGCGGCATCGAAAAGGTGGAGATCGACCATATCGAAAAGGATTACATCAAGATCGAATACGCGGGCGGCGGGACGCTCTATGTGCTGCCGACAGAGCTGGATGTACTGCAGAAATATGCCGCGCAGGATGCAGCAAAGCCGAAGATCAACAAGCTCGGGACCCAGGAGTGGACAAATGTCCGCAAAAAGGTACAGCGCGCGGTAGAGGAGATTGCGGATGATCTTGTGCAGCTCTATGCGGTCCGGCAGCAGAGAAAGGGGCACGTGTTTGAGCGTGACACCGTCTGGCAGCGGGAATTTGAGGAGCTTTTTCCCTTCGAGGAGACGGACGATCAGCTGCGTGCGATCGAGGATACCAAGCGGGACATGGAGTCGGAGCGGATCATGGACCGTCTGATCTGCGGCGATGTCGGCTACGGCAAGACAGAGATCGCAATTCGCGCCGCGTTCAAGGCGGTACAGGATTCCATGCAGGCTGCAGTGCTTGTTCCGACGACGATCCTCGCACAGCAGCACTACAATACCTTTGTTGAGCGGATGAAGAATTATCCCGTGCGGATCGGACTCCTGTCAAGGTTCCGCACGGCAGCGGAGCAGAAGAAGACGATCCGGTCGCTGGAGAAGGGCGAGGTGGATATCGTCATCGGCACACACCGGCTGCTTTCTGCAGACGTGCACTTCAAAAATCTGGGACTGCTCGTCGTGGATGAGGAACAGCGCTTCGGCGTCACGCACAAGGAGAAGATCAAAAAGCTGAAGGAGGACGTGGACGTCCTCACGCTCACGGCGACCCCCATTCCCCGGACGCTCCACATGAGCCTCGTGGGGATCCGGGACATGAGCGTTCTGGAGGAGGCGCCGGAGGACAGGGTGCCGATCCAGACCTACATCATGGAATACAACGAGGAGATGGTGCGGGAAGCGATCCTGCGCGAGATCTCCCGCGGCGGACAGGTCTATTACGTCTACAACCGGGTGAACGATATTGCGGAGGTGACGGGGCGGCTGATGCAGCTGGTGCCGGAGGCGCGGTTTACCTATGCACACGGCCAGATGTCGGAAGAGGCGCTCGAAAAGAGCATGTATGATTTCGTGAACGGGGAGACGGACGTGCTTGTCTCCACGACGATCATCGAGACCGGACTCGACATCTCCAATGTAAATACCATGATCGTACACGATGCGGACCGGATGGGACTCTCACAGCTCTACCAGCTGCGCGGAAGAGTCGGGCGCTCTGACCGCACGGCGTATGCGTTCCTCATGTACCGGCGCGGAAAGCTCCTGAAGGAGGAGGCGCAGAAGCGCCTGTCGGCGATCCGCGATTTCACGGAGCTTGGGAGCGGCTTCCGCATTGCCATGCGGGATCTGGAGATCCGCGGGGCCGGAAATCTCCTGGGGCATGCCCAGCACGGACATATGCAGGCCGTCGGGTACGATCTTTACTGCAAGCTGCTGGATACGGCAGTGAAGAAGGCTAAGGGAATCGAGACGAAAAGAGAGCAGTCCGCAAGCGTCAACCTGTCCGCAGATGCTTTTATTCCGGAAAGCTATATCCTGAATGAAGCGCAGAAGATGGATATTTACAAGAAGATCGCGCTGATCGGGAGCACCGAGGATCTGGAGGATATCCGGGCGGAGCTTCTCGACCGCTTCGGGCAGGTCCCCGCTTCCGCAGAAAACCTCCTGCGCATCGCGCTCATCCGGGCAATTGCCGGGCGCCTTGATATATCCGACATCACCGGTTACGCGGGGACGATCCGCTTTACGTTCCAGCCGCAGGCGGACGTGAAAGTGGAGGGGATCCCTTCTCTTTTAAAGATCTACGGAGGTGCGCTGACCTTTGCGCCGCGCCCGGAGCCGTCTCTTACCTACCGCTTCAAGCCGACAGGCGTCACTGTGCGGGATGAGGAGATGCTGCTTTCCATGACGGAGGATGTGCTGGTAAAGATTTCCGAACAGCTGCGGCAGTAACCTTTCCTCAGTAATCCCACAAGACATTCTTGGGCAGAAGGCTTGGGTTTTTCTTCTCGTTGAGGTCAAAGGTCCATTCCGAATACCCGATCACAAGAGGCGAATGGTCGTGCTGTAGGAGCACAAATCTGCAGCTGATATCCTTTTCATCGCTTCTGTACAACTCCTGTCCATTCAGATACGCACCGTAATACCCGTCCTGTCCCTGATAGGACGCAAGGATGCCGATGGCGGTCTGATCCTCGAGCGCAGACAAAAGGTGCGCGTCATGATAACTCACAGGCAGGTAGCCTGCCGGAAATACGATGGTATCACAGGCCGGGCCGATTCGACGTGTGTCTGCCCCAATTGCGCTCAGCGACGAGAGAAACGCCTCATTTTCCAGAAGGTCAGGATCATAAATCTCGACAATGACATCGCAGCGGCGGAGGGCGAGCAGAGCAGTGAACACTTCGAAATCGGCGCATCCTCTGATGCCGCGAAGAGGCGTAAAGTATCTCTCGGTATTCAGAATCTCGGCAGCACCATTTTCATTCAGCAGTGCCATCTGCACCGGAGGATCCGCGAAACGATTGGCCGGAGCGTTGAGCTCCCAGACCTCATTATCTCCCAGATAAAGAAGGATTGCGTTTTCGTCAGAAACGGTGAAGTCATCTTCGACCGGCATTCCAAATTCATCCAGAATGCGAAGCTGTCCGATCGGAGTCGGGATGGAGTCTTCATAGGAGGAGAGGGCGGGATAAGTTGTAACGGTCGCAGCAGTGTTGCCCGCGCGGCTTATCAGGATATATCTGTCATCCGGCATGAGGCTGTCGATATTGACGCCCTGATCGTTGAGAAACGCGGCAAGCTCAGGATCATCCCGAAGGATGTCCGGATCATTCAGACCAATCAATAAGCTGCGGTTATCTGCGTCATCCGCCGCAAGGAGCTGTCGCCGATAGAAGTTTTCTGCGCCTTCTTCCGCGAGCTTTTCATAATAGGCATCTGTGCAGGCAAGCCTTTCGCGGACATAGGAGCGGAAGCGATCAAGTCCTTCTTCAGGATCCACCCTGTCGCTTCCCGGCCAGCGCGCGATGTCTCTACGGTATGCGCCGGAAGCAAAGATCTTTTTCTCCAGAGCAAGAAGCATATCGTCCAGGCGCCTGTCAGACCACATCTCAGAACGGAGAAAAAAGTATCGGTCTGTGATCATTTTCAACATTCGTTCCGGATCCGCATTAATCAGCTCTTCTATCACGCTTTGATGCATAATGGTATTGCGCGATGCAGGTATGGCATAGGTGTATGAACTGATTTTTCCTTCCTGCGGGATACCGAAGCCGTTGCCCCAGGTCACATCGATGTCCCAGGGGATATAATAAGTCTTTCTGATTCCATCCTGTTCCTTTGACGCCAGGAAGATGTTTTTGATGTTGTTGTAACTGACATTGTCGAGACCCTGAATCAGGTTGTAAAAAAGATAGTTGTCGATCGCATTGTTCATGTCGACCATAGCTTCAAGCGCCGCAGGGTCATCTGCGTTCAGGAAAAGGCCTTTCAGGTAATCCCTTAGAAAGATAAAGCCATCATCCATTGGCGGAGTGTCATCTGCAGCGCCTCCGTTGTCAGGGTCATCCTGCAAACCGGCGATGTGATAGCCCTTAATATTGCTGCCTGCAGCAAATATGACATCCTCTTCCTCGTACCACTCATATTTTTTGTAAAGCACCTCGCCTTTTTCGGGATTTGTATGTGCGACGCCATTGTCAATGGGGTAGCCGAGTGCATAAAGACCATAGTATTCTCCGTTGACGAACAGCTCCACATAACGGAATTCCATGCCGAGCGGGAGTCCCAGATCGTTGTGGGAGGCGCAGGTGTCGTACCAGAGGTTGCAGGAGAAGACGCGGCGGACGCGCTCCTGGTCATTATAGGCCGAATAGAGAAGCCAGTCATCGTCCTGGCGCATACCGAGGAGAGATACTCTGCGGCTGCGCAGGTTATCGCCCAGGGAGCGTTCTGTGAGCTTTAAACGGAAACCGGGTTTCGGCAGGTAGCGTGTCGTGCGTCCGCGCAGCCGCACCATTCCGTCCGAGAGAACAGAGCGCTGCAGAACATTCTTCCTGTTGTCGAAAAGAACAAGCGACATTTCGTTTTCCGAATCGCCGATTGACTGATCACTGTTCAGGGACAGGAGAGGGAGCGTCGTGCACTTGAGTGAGCAGAGCGCATAGGCTGTGTCGTTATAAAACAGCAGCTGCCAGGTGTGATCCTCCGCGATGGCTGCTTCCGTGATGTCTCCGCCTGATACGGCCAGCTTGACTCCGCCGCCCGGCAGGGTGCCTGCTGCAGTAAAGAAAACGGACGGGTCAAAGGCGTCTGCGGCGCCTTCGATCAGGGAGTAATAGCAGGTCTGTGCGGATCGGTCAAAAAACAGCGGGGCATCGGAAAACGAAACGGATGCGGGCAGAAGGGATGGATCCTCCAATCGGTCATCCATGAGCTGCAGGAAGGCATCTTCCGTCACCAGAAAGGAGGAAAAGCTGCCCTTTTCCCTGCGCACGGCAAAAACCGCGATCAGAAGCAGCGCGGAGATCAGAAGCAGCGCCGCAGAGATTCTCTTTCTCGTGCTCGTTACCCGCATATCAGGACCTACAGGATGTCTTCGCTGTCGTATTCGACGATGGAAAACCTGTCGACGGGGAGCGAAGACAGGAGCGATGTCAGCGCGTCGGGGTCCTTTGCCGAGATCTCCGCGACATAGTCCATGCCGTGTGCCGTGCGGCTGCGGCTCTTGATCCGGAGAGAGGACACCGCGGATTTCAGCTGCGGCAGGACCTCCTGCTCAGCGCCTTCCGAAAGATGCATGACAAGAATGAGCGGCCGTCTTCCCAGTGAGAGGTGTTCCATGAGAAGGAGGACCAGGGTCGCGGCGACGGAGGTCAGGATTCCCACCAGATACAGTCCGCAGCCGCAGACGATGCCGGTGTGAACGGACCAGAGAAGATAGAGCATGTCCACGGGGTCCTTGACGGCCGTGCGGTAACGCAGGATCGCCAGCGCGCCGATCGTGCCGAGCGTGATGACGAGATTTGACTGCAGACACAGGATGATCGTGGCGATAAAGAAGGGCATTACCGTAATGCTGATATTAAAGGACCTGTTGTAAAACGCCCTTCGCGACACCAGTCTGTAAACGAGGAATTCATACATTGAGAGAAGAAATACCATGAGCAGAACAGACATGACTGCGGAGAAGGAGAGCTCCGGCGAGCGAAGGCCGTCCCCGATGTAGTCCAGGATGGGAAAGGATGAAAAATACGCAGTTGTGATCATGGATGTTCCTCCAAAACATTCGTACTATTATTTGCTTTCTCTTTCCTGCGACATTCCGGAAAGAGGCTGTCAGTAACGCCCCATGCGCAGGAGAGCAAGCCGTCCCTGGTAATACTTGGACATGGCGGTCAGCGTCATGTTTCTTCCGGAGAGGGCGCTTTTGAGATAGCCGGGCAGCAGGTCGTCGAATTTGACTTCGAGAACATGTCTGCCATGCGGAAGGACCGGGTAAAACATGCCGTCGCCGGAAAGAAAGCACGCGACATCGCGGGATACTTCGATGTTTTCGTCCAGTGTGACGCGCACGTTCGATGCTTCTTCCACATAGGCTGCGCGGTCATATCGGATCACCGCCTTCGGCGCAAAGCGGCGCGTCAGGATCTGTACGCAGAATTTCCGCAGAAGTTCGGAGTCCGCAGTATAGATGAGCTCCTCTGCGCGTCCCGCTGCGAGCTGTTCGAACTGCCCGTGTGTAATCTGTGCGCTCTGCTTGCGGCAGAGCGCGTTCTCTTTTTCCTTCCGTTCCAGAAAAAGATGCGAGGGATCGTCTCCGTAGTAGCGGATCCGCCACTTGAAGCGGCGCGATGAGCCTGCGTCATTGTCCGATGCACAGGAGTCCGCGCAATCATCAAAGTACAGGCTGCTGACGGTATAGCGACCGTCTCTCCCAGCATGTCCGTCGGGCGTAAGGAGCCCCTTCAGGCGCCCTTCGGCCACAGCGAGCTCCGGCTCCGGCAGTACGTACTTCCATTCGTTCCGGAATCGCTTTCCGGCAATTTCCCCAGACAGCTTCGTCATATCAGAGCTGGGCGTCGCTCACTTCATTCAGCAGACGGATCTTCGTGTCATAGAGCTTCTGCGAGAGGTCGACGTGGACCTGGTGGGGATTGGTGAGTCGCCTGGACTCCTCACACAGAGTGC
>CACZQP010000119.1 GCA_902783385.1 uncultured Lachnospiraceae bacterium
CCCGTCAGGTAGTGTTCGAGATATTCCTTCCGGTTTACGATCTGCTTGCTCAGGCTGTCCTTCTCGTTCTGCGTCAGGCGCGCAAGCGCATCACTGGCATAGAGGACTCCCGCAAAAAGGATCATCTCCAATGCCAGAAGCGCCAGGAGCGGAGTAATAATTCTTCGGAATATCGACTGGCTGCTTGCTCTTCTGTTCATGTGTCTTCCTGTACCAGCTTTTCCAGTCTGTTGTATATGGATGCGTACCACTCCTCAAAACAGGCATCCGAGAGGAAAGGCGCCGACGCTTCCTCCAGAGACGCTCCCGCCTCCACCGCCTCACGCACAGTCTTTGCGTCGGCCAGGGCGCGGTCGTACATTCCGTAATCCAGCATTTCCCTGAACTTCGTTCCGTTCCGGAATGCCTGCGGTGTATAAAGAGTATTCTGCTCCACCGATTCGAGGGCAGTCGAAAGAACCGCCTCCATGCGTGCATCCAGCGTGATGCCGGCCTCCCTGATCACATCGATGTGATTGGATTCCTTTTTGACAGGCAGATATCCCGACTGGACTGAAAAGCGGATGTTCTGCTCCTTCTGCGTAAACCATTTGAGGAACTCCACACCCGCCTTTACCACCTCTTCGGACTTGTCGATCACCACCATTCCGGCACCCTGCTGGACGGCATATTTTTCGCCTCCCTCAAACTGCGGGCAGGGAAGCACCTCCAGCTCCACTTCGTACGCGTCTGCGTCATCGCGAATGATCGTATCGGGAAAATAGGTCGCGCCGGAGGAGGATCCGACGAGTGCGATGATGTTGCCTGTCTTGATATCGTCGCTCCGGTACCGGCCTGACGCGTCAAAATATCCCTGCACAAAGGGAACGTAGTAATTGTCCCAGATTCTGCGGACCGCGTCTTTATCAAAATCGATCACAGGCTTTCCGTCCTCGACGCGCACGAGCGTCACGCCCAGCTGCTTCGCGCCGATCAGGAAGTAGTTCGACATGGAATCACGCCCAAAGAATGCCTGCCCGTCATACGGCTCCGGCGTCTTTGCGTCCGTCCACTCGTAGTATGCCTTCGCCACTCGTGCAACGCCCTCAAAGGTCGCGAGATCTTTTTCCGTGATGCCGGTCTCTTCGGAGAACGGTGCAAAATCCGTGCGGTTTAGCAAAAACAGCTCCACTGACTTCGCGATGGGAAAGATCTTGACGGTGTCCCCGCCGCCAAGCGCCCCTTCCTCCAGGTATCCGTCCACGTATTCCTCCCGCTCCTTTGGCGTAAGATACGGCGTCAGGTCGGCAAGCAGTCCCTTTTCGTCGATGGCAAATGCCGTGTCGGCATAGGCCATAAAGATATCCGGCAGCGGCTGTGCGCCGATCTTGCCGTCCGCGGAATTCATCACGGCGTCCTGCAGATCATTCACGCTCCCGAGATTATAGCTCTCGACCGTGATCTTCTTCTCTCTTCCCACCGTGTCGTTGAAATGACGGATCAGCTCCTGAAACGCGGCCAGCTGGTCGCCGTTATAGTAGGTCCATACCGTGAGAGATATCGGCTCCTGCTCCGGCACACTCTGTGCGCCGGCACAGCCTGTAAGGACACCGCATGCCGCGGCCAGACATAAAACGAACGAAACGCCGCGCCGCAGAAGACGGCGCAGGTCTTTCTTAAAGGCATGGGATTTCATACCGTTTCCCCCGATGTGCTTATCCTTTCCACGGTAACTGTTTTCCGCACGGCTTTGTGCGGCACTGTGGTATTGTCATAGACCATACAGAGATATTTTATCATAAGAAGCGGTCAGGATAGAAATATCCGCGGGATATAGGGGGAGGTGAACAGATTCAGAAGTCCCTGGTATTTCAGGCGGAATGCAACTCTGTCTCCGACGTGAAGCTCACGCGTACACTCCTCGACATCCAGGATCATGTGATCGCTGCTCGCCCCCATGATCTGTATTCCCGGGTCAACCGGGATGAGTCCCTCCGGCTGCACGTCCTGGCGGCCGAGCGCCACAATCGCGCGGCGCCGGATCCCCAGGTCCTCAAACTGCGGCACGTTGCCGAACGCATCCCGTCCGATCCTTCCGATCGGAACGGACGGCTTGTCCTTGAGCTCCACGATCTCCGCCTTCAGGAGAAAGGCATCCTGATGCAGATAGTCGAGCTTTAACTGGTGCGTGGTATCTGTTCCGAGGAGGATCCCCTCGCCGATGCGCAGCTGATTGACGCCCGGCGGCATTTTCCCGTCCTTGACGAGCTGGATCGAAGAGGTTCCGCCGCCGGAGATGACCTCCAGCTTCCTGTCGAGCTTTTCTTCGATCACGCGCGCGATCGCGCACAGGAGCGAGAGGTTTGTTGCGGTCGGCAGAATTCCTCCGTAGCAGCCCATGTTTGTTCCGATGCCTGCCACGCGGATCCCCGGAAGCTTCTCCGCCTCCCGGATGGTGCCCACCGCATCGACCGGCACGACACCCTCGCGCAGGTCCCCCAGATCGATCATCAGGATGACCTCGTGTGTGACGCCTGCTGCCGTGGCGGCCTCCGAGAGCGCACGCATGGTTTTAATCTCGCTGTTGAGGCTGCACTGCGTCTTACGGACGATCCGGTCCGCCTGGCTGATCATCGGGATACGCAGGAGCGTCATGTGCTGCGCAAAGCCTTCGCTGCGCAGCAGTTCAACATTTTCAAGACGCGCGTCCGCGATGCGCTCCACGCCGCCCGCGAGCATGGCCGAAACGATCTCCGGCACGGCGGAAAAGCCCTTTGTCACGCCCAGGACCTCTATGCCGTGCGGCGTGCAGATCTCCACGATCCTGGCCGTGTTCTCCCGTATTTTATTCAGATCGACTTCCAGACTGGTGCCGGCCATTTTCCTCCTGTTTATCCGTCCTGCGGCATCTGCTCTTCCCGCAGGATTCTGCGCATGATGCAGCGGTCCAGGCCGCCGTACATGGGTCTTCTCTCCGCGACTTCAAACCCCATGGCCAGTGTGTTGGCCATGCTCTGTGCATTGTCCGGCGAGACCGTCGCCAGCGCCTGCGATGCGCCGCGCCGGAGGGCTTCGTCACTCTTGATTCCGATGATGATGCGCTGCAGCCCGAATCCGCGAAAATCCGGGTGCACAAAGGTCGTGTCGTACGTCACGGTCCTGAGGAGCTGCTCCCGGTCGTACCCCAGATACGTCCCCAGATTGCGGTCCGTGATGCGGTTCAGGACGACCAGTGAAAAGGCGGCGAGGACGGCCTCTTCCTGCGCATCGTGCCTCGCCTTCCCGCGCGATGCCCATACTGTGACGCAGAAGTCCTCGGCAAGCGATTCTGTCAGCTCCTCCTTTGTCAGAAGCACAAAGGTGTGGCGCTTTTCCTTGGGCACTGCCGCCGCCGCGATGTCCTGCAGCGCCATGATGGCGCTGAAATCCTCTTTTTCCGCCTGCCGGAAAAGGAACGTCTGCGTGCTGTTCCCGCCGTGTGCGGCAAGCTGTTTTTCAAACGGCATAGTGCTCATGATCCATTCTCCCCCGAAATCCTCCCGGCTCAAAACGCGCTGTGAATCAAAATTACTCGGGCGCCTGCTTTCCCGCAGAAGTCCGAGTAACCTCTCCATTATGGAGCCGACGGGGATCGAACCCGCGACCTCCTGCATGCCATGCAGACGCGCTCCCAGCTGCGCTACGGCCCCGTGTGTAAAATTATACCATACGCCCGGCGCCAGCACAAACAGGGCGGCTTTTCTTTTTGCCGCCGGCCGGGCCTCATATATGGTACAATTCTACGCGTAAAGAAAGCCGCGAAGGCAAAAAGGACAGGCAAAAACATGAGACTTCGAAATGTTCCGCGGGCGCGGGAGGAACTGACCGCAAGCCCGTATGTATATGAAGACCCGGCCGCATACCGGGGCAGATGGCAGGAAGAATTCCCGGAAAAGGCGCCGCTTCACATAGAGATCGGCACCGGCAAAGGCCGTTTTATCATGGAGCTTGCCGCGAGAAACCCGGGGATCAACTACATCGGCATTGAAAAATACTCCAGCGTCCTCCTCCGGCTCCTGGAAAAGCAGCAGGAGGCGCAGCTGCAAAACCTCCTTCTGATCCGGGGCGATGCGGAGGCCATCGAGACCTACTTCGCACCCGGCGAGGTCTCGCGCATTTACCTGAACTTCTCCGATCCGTGGCCGAAGGACCGGCACGCAAGGCGCCGCCTTCCATCCCGGGAATTCCTCGCGCGGTATGACCACATCCTTGCCCGCGACGGCGTGATCGAGTTCAAGACCGACCAGCGTCCGCTGTTCGACTTTGCGCTGGAGGCGCTGGAGGGAAGCGCGTTCCGCGCGGCGGCGGTCACATTTGATCTTCACGCGGACCCTGTCATGAATGAGGGGAACATCATGACGGAATACGAGGAACGCTTCTCCGCAAAGGGAAACAAAATCTGCAAATATATCCTCACCCGGAAGGAGGAGTGAGAGCCATGGCCAGGAAGCGGGCAGGACGGATATCAAGTCCGGGCAGCCGCATGCTCCGCGCATGGCAGCTGTTTTTTGTGTGCCTTGCCCTGTCTGCGGCCGCAGTGCTCTCCGTTCCGAAACTTAGCTTACCCGTCTGTGCATCCCCCGGCTTCCGCGAGGGGGACAACGATACGTCGCAGATCCCCGGCTGGCCGCAGGGACCGGAGATCAGTGCGCCGGCCGCGATCCTGATCGACGCGGACTCCGGTACCGTCCTGTACGGAAAGAATATTCACGAGCAGCACTATCCCGCCAGCACGACGAAGCTTTTGACGACTCTCCTCGCCTATGAGCGGATGGACATGACGCACTCTGTCTCCTTTTCGCCGGAGGCGGTCTACTCCGTTCCCGCCGACGGTTCCTCCGTCGGCATGGACGTAGGGGAAATGCTCACGGTGGAACAGGCGATGTTTGCCGTTATGAGCGCTTCCGCAAACGAATGCGCCAACGCGCTGGGCGAAGCCATGGGCGGCGGCAGTATCGAGGCATTTGCGGATATCATGAACGAACGGGCGCGGCAGCTGGGATGCGAAGATACGCACTTCGTCAACCCGAGCGGTCTTTTCGACGAGAATCACTATACGACACCCTATGATCTTGCACTCATCGCGCGCGAGTATTTCAGCGTCGACCTTCTGTGCAGCATGGCAAACACCAGGCGCTATCACATCCCGCCGACGATCAGCCAGCCCGACGATATCTGGATCAACAACCGCAACATGCTGATCAACGGCGAAATGCCGGTGGAGGGGCTTGTCGGGAGCAAGACCGGCTACACGGACGTTGCCAGGGCCAGCCTTGTCACCTGCGCGGAGCGCGACGGCATGCGCGTCATCTGTGTCGTCATGCAGGAGGAGTCCCCGCTCCAGTACGAGGACACCGTCACACTCATCAACTATGCCTTCCAGTATTTCCACCGTCTCACGTTCTCCGTGAATGAGGAGACGGTTGCGCTGACGACGCCAGACTACCTGAAAAACGGCAATACGATCCTCGGTGCGCCCGCAGACACGCTGGAGGTCATCGGGGGCGGAAGCGCCGTGCTCCCGGTGGAAGTGCCCGCGGAGGACCTGACAAAGTCTGTCAGCTTCCTGGACGAAGCGGCGGACGAGGGCCATTCCGGTGTTGACGCGGCCGGTGAGGAGGACGCACGCACGATCGCCCGGATCGACTATGCCTACTACGGACTTCCGGTCGCCACCGCGTACCTGCGCGCCGTTCCCTCCGGGGATGTGCCGAAGGATCTTTCCGGTGTCCGCGCCGTCTACGGAAGCGAAGACAGCTCGGCCGTCTCCGCCTCCCCGCGCTTTTCGCGTTATATAGAAAAAACGGACAGCACACTGTATGTGTTCCTGCCCGTTCTTCTCCGCGATATCTGTCTTGCCGCCGGCGCTGTGACCGCAGTCATCATCCTGATCGCCTATCTGCTCTCGTTCAATATTGCGGATTCCCTGTTTACCAAACGCTTTAAATGGCGGATCTCCCGCCGGCGCGGAAGGCGCTGAAGCGCTGTTTTCCGGGCGGATGCACGTCCGTGCGTCTTTCCTTTGTGCGTTCCGCAGGATATAATCTGTTCATGAGCAGTAAAAAGCGACTGATCAAGTACATCCTTCTTCTCGCCGCCGCGGTTGCGGCCTGTTTTCTCCTTGCGCCGTGGTACCGGAGTTATGTGGAAAACGACCATGCAAAAACCTGCCGCAAGGCGCGGATCCAGCTGATCCTGCAGTATCAGGCAGCCCTGGAAAATGCGGGCGTGGAGGCCGCTCTCTCCTCCTGCGTGGATAAGCCGTTCCCGGAGGGCACCTCGCTTTCTGCAGAGGGAGACAGCTACATCATAAAAGGTCCCTGCCTTTCGGGAGGGACCTATCATGTCCTGGTCAATAAAAATGACCCTTACGATATTCTGATCACCTGCGACCACGATGGCCACGGGCAGGTGTCGCTCGGCCCGTAACGGACGCCGACATATATAGTACTTAAAGTCAATCCACAGAGACAGCTGCCATGCGGCAGCTGTCTCTGTATACATATTCCCTGCGCGTCATTATCGCGGCGGTCACGGGGCGGCTGTTCCCAGTCTGCGCCGCATCACGACACGTGGATGCCGGTGAGCGTGTAGCCCGTCCGGTCGATGACCGACTTCAGCGCAGCCTCGTCGAGCGGCTCTTCCGAGTCGATCTCCGTCTTTTTTTTCTTCCGGGAGGAGGCTACCTTTTTCACCCGGAAATTATTCCGTATCGCATCATTGATATGCGCTTCGCACATGGAACAAGCCATGCCGTCGATATCCAGTACCGTTTTGATCATCGTTTTCTTATCCTCTGAAGCGCCCTGTCCGCTGGAGGTCGCCGCTCAGCGTTTAAGGCTTCTGCCCAACCGGTGTCCTGCCGGTGCATGACAGGAGCCGTGCATGGCGCAGTGCGCACAGCCTGCGCCGCAGGAGGAGCGCCCGCATTTCCTGTCGCGGATCAGTACGCGGATGATCCCCGTAACGATCGCTGCCAGAATCGCCAGCACCACTATGGTCCCCATGTTATTCATCAGCCAGCTCATATCTCACCTCAGCGCATTAAAGTCTTCCGCGCTTCCTTACTTCTGCACCTTCACGTCCTCCGCCGTGCGTTTCGTCGCCTCTTCATACTTCTTGAAGAACAGCATGTAGATGATGACGCACAGGCACGCCGCCGCCGCGATCAGGCCGATGACGTTCACGCGTCCCGCGAAGAGCCCGCCGAACTGGTTGACCATAAGCGCTACGACATAGGCAAATCCGCACTGGTACGCAATTGCGAACCACGTCCACTTCGTGTTGTTCATCTCTCTCTTGATCGCGCCGATCGCCGCGAAGCACGGTGCGCACAGGAGGTTGAACACCAGGAAGGAGTAGCCGGTGATCTGTGTAAACTCGGATGCCAGCGTCTGGTATACGCTGCGTTCGCCGCCGCCGTAGAGGATACCCATCGTACCGACGATGTTCTCCTTTGCGACGAGGCCCGTGATGGACGCAACTGCCGCCTGCCAGTTGCCCCAGCCGAGCGGTGCGAAGATCCAGGCAATTGCGCCTCCGAGACCTGCAAGGATCGACTGATCCAGCTCGTCCTCGGAGAGCATGTGGAGACCGCCCTCAAGTCCGAAGTAGGTCATGAACCAGATCACGATCGTGGACAGGAGGATGATGGTGCCGGCCTTCTTGATGAAGGACCAGCCGCGCTCCCACATGGA
>CACZQP010000120.1 GCA_902783385.1 uncultured Lachnospiraceae bacterium
TCGGCCCCGAGCTGAAGATCTACCAGTGCGGCGTGCCGAAGGAAATGGCGCTCGAGCTGTTCAAGCCCTTCGTCATGAAGGAACTGGAGCAGCGCGGCATTTCCCAGAATATCAAGAACGCGAAAAAGCTCGTTGAGCGCGTCGATCCCCAGGTGTGGGATATCCTCGAAGACGTCATCAAGGAGCACCCCGTGATGCTGAACCGCGCGCCTACGCTGCACAGGCTCGGTATCCAGGCCTTTGAGCCGATCCTCGTGGAAGGCAAGGCGATCCGCCTGCATCCGCTCGTCTGCACGGCGTTCAACGCAGACTTCGACGGCGACCAGATGGCGATCCACCTTCCGCTTTCCGTAGAGGCGCAGGCGGAGTGCAGGTTCCTCCTGCTCTCTCCGAATAACCTCTTAAAGCCTTCGGACGGCGGCCCGGTGGCGGTGCCTTCGCAGGACATGGTCCTCGGCATTTATTACCTGACGCAGATGCGCGAAGGCGCAGCCGGCGAGGACAGGTATTTCCGCAGCATGAACGAGGCGATCCTTGCCTATGAGAACCACTATATTACGCTGCACTCCCGGATCCATGTCCGCATGACCGGGAAGAACGCGAAGGGTCAGGAGGTTTCCCAGACCATCGAGACGACGCTGGGACGGCTCCTGTTCAACGAGATCCTGCCGCAGGACCTGGGCTTCGTCGACAGATCGAACCCGGAGAACCTCTTAAAGCCGGAGATCGACTTCCTTGTCAAGAAGGGTCACCTGAAAGACATCCTGCAGCGCATCATCGACAGACACGGAACCTTCAAGACCGCGGAGGTGCTCGACCTGATCAAGGCGATCGGCTACAAGTACTCGACCATCGCGGCCATGACGGTCTCCATCGCCGACATCACGGTTCCTCCGCAGAAGAAGGAACTGCTTGAGCAGGCGCAGAAGACGGTTGACCAGGTATCCCGCGACTTCCGCAGAGGTCTTGTGACCGAGGAGGAGAGATACCGCAGCGTCGTCAACACCTGGATCGACATCGACAAGCAGCTGACAGACGTGCTGCTCGAGAGCCTTGACAAATACAATAACATCTTCATGATGTCCGACTCCGGCGCCCGCGGCTCCAACCAGCAGATCAAGCAGCTGGCCGGCATGCGCGGACTGATGGCCGACACGACGGGACGCACGATCGAGCTGCCCATCAAGTCGAATTTCCGCGAAGGCCTGGACGTTCTGGAGTACTTCATGTCGGCGCACGGCGCCCGCAAGGGTCTGTCCGATACGGCGCTCCGTACCGCGGACTCCGGTTACCTCACACGCCGCATGGTCGACGTCTCGCAGGAACTGATCATCCGGGAGACGGACTGCTGCGCGGACAGCGAGACCGGTGAGATCACGGGAGAGATCCCGGGCAGCGTCGTCAAGGCGTTTGTCATCAAGACGACGCATGCCGACGGCACGCCGGGCGGCGACGAAGTGATCGAGACGCTCAAGGACCGCATCACCGGCCGTGTGTCCTGCGAGGACATCCTGGATAAGAAGGGCAACGTCCTCGTGCGGAAGAACCACATGATCACACCCAGCCGTGCGGCCGCGATCCTGGAGAAGGGCGTGAACGAAAACGGCAAGCCGCTTGACGGAGTCAAGATCCGCACGATCCTTACCTGCCGCTCTCACCTCGGCATCTGCGCGAAGTGCTACGGCGCGAACATGGCGACCGGCGAAATGGTGCAGGTCGGCGAAGCGGTCGGCATCATCGCTGCGCAGTCGATCGGCGAGCCCGGCACGCAGCTGACCATGCGTACGTTCCACACCGGCGGCGTCGCGGGCGGCGATATCACACAGGGTCTTCCCCGTGTCGAGGAGCTCTTTGAAGCCCGCAGACCCAAGGGTCTTGCGATCATCGCCGAGTTCGGCGGAAAGGTCGCGATCAAGGATTCGAAGAAGAGCCGCGAAGTCGTCGTGACGAACAAGGAAATGGGCGAATCGAAGGCCTATCCGATCCCGTACGGCTCCCGCATCAACGTCTCCGACGGACAGGTCATCGAGGCCGGCGACGAGCTGACGGAAGGCAGCGTGAACCCTCACGATCTCTTAAAGATCAAGGGCATCGATTCCGTGCAGAACTATCTGCTCCGCGAAGTCCAGCGCGTGTACCGCCTGCAGGGCGTTGACATCTGCGACAAGCACATCGAAGTCATCGTGCGGCAGATGCTCAAGAAAGTCCGCGTCGAGGAGACGGGCGACACCGGGTTCCTGCCCGGAAGCCTGATCGACTTCCTGGACTACGAGGACAAGAACGCGCAGATGATCGAAGAGGGCAAGACGCCGGCGGACGGCCAGAGGATCATCCTCGGCATCACGAAGTCGGCGCTCGCGACGAACTCCTTCCTGTCGGCGGCATCCTTCCAGGAGACGACCAAGGTCCTGACGGATGCGGCGATCCACGGCAAGATCGATCCGCTGATCGGCCTCAAGGAGAACGTCATCATCGGAAAGCTGATTCCGGCCGGCACAGGCATGAAGCGCTACCGCAACACCTATCTGTCCACCGACGCGAGACTTGCGAACGCGGTCGGACGCAGGACGGAATTCTCCGCGGCACGCGTGATGGAAAAGCTTGACATGGCAGCCGATGATCTCGCGGATGCCGAAGCGGAGGAGACGGCGGAAGAATAATGCCGGAGTGCAGATTTCGCTTGAAAAATGCCGTCAGATAAGCTATATTAGATTTTCGTGCGAGTGTAAAACGCTGCGCCCTGCGGACAGACATCTGCGGGCGCATGCGGATTTTACATAAATATTAAAGAAAAGGAGGTGAAACCGAATGCCCACATTTAACCAGTTAGTCAGGAGCGGCCGCAAATCTTCCATCAAGAAGTCGCAGGCGCCCGCACTTCAGAGAGGCTTCAATTCCCTGCAGAAGAAGCAGGTCGAGCAGAGCTCTCCGCAGAAGAGAGGCGTGTGCACCGCAGTGAAGACTGCTACGCCTAAAAAGCCTAACTCGGCTCTCCGCAAGATCGCCAGAGTACGTCTTTCGAACGGGATCGAAGTTACCAGCTACATCCCGGGTGAAGGCCACAATCTGCAGGAGCACAGCGTCGTGCTGATCCGCGGCGGAAGAGTCAAGGATCTGCCGGGTACCAGATACCACATCATCCGCGGTACGCTGGATACGGCAGGTGTTGCGAACCGCAAGCAGGCTCGCTCCAAGTATGGCGCCAAGAGGCCGAAGGCAGCGAAAGCGTAACGGCGACAAATAAGGTGTACCAGGAAATAGAGTTAAGTGTTGGAGTTCGGTTTTACTGAAATAATTCCGCACGGACACATCTATTGTGAGTACCGATGAATTATCGATTGATAAGGAGGGAAGTAACGTGCCACGTAAAGGACATGTAGCAAAAAGAGAGGTCCTGGCAGATCCCTTATACAACAATGTTGTCGTTACGAAGCTGATCAACTCCGTCATGCTCGACGGTAAGAAAGGCGTAGCGCAGAAGATTGTATACGGGGCTTTTGCCAAGGTTGAAGAGAAGGCCGGCAAACCGGCGCTCGAA
>CACZQP010000121.1 GCA_902783385.1 uncultured Lachnospiraceae bacterium
CTCTATTCTTTTGTCTGCTACGTTATCGCGACGGTTCTTGTCCTTGCGGACGGCGCGGAGAGGGCGCAGAGCTTCGCGACGCGGGAGCTCTTCCTTGCCAATCTGAGAAACACGGTATCCACGATTCTGGGCTGCCGGCAGATCTTCTGGATCTTTGTCGTGATCGGTGCGGTCATCGTGGGGATCGATGGTTTTTCCTACCTTTACGACAGGAAAAAGATCGATTTCTACGCGAGCCAGCCGATGAAGCAGAGGACCCGTTTTTCCACCATTTATGTGAGCGGGCTGTTAATCTTCTTCGTGCCCTTTGTCACAGGTCTTGTACTTGCGACGCTCGTTGCTGCCGCATACGGCATCGTGAACGGGGCGCTTCTTGCGGACATCGCATGCGGCGCGGTGCGCGTGAGCCTTCTGTACCTCGCGGTCTACCACATCACCATGGTCGGAGCGCTCCTTGCCGGAACGACCGTGATGGGTACCCTGGTCACGGCCTTCCTCCTGCTGGCGGAGCCTGTGACGGTACTGACGGTCAAGGCTTACATGTCCACGTTCTTCAGCACCTACTTTGAGGACGGGTTCCTTGACAAAGTGCATCTGTCTCCCGTGTTCCATTACCTGGAGGGCGTCACGTCGATCTCCGGCGGAACGGACCGGATGAATGCGCTTCTCAAAAGCGGCAGCGCAGCGGATGTCGTCCGAAGCGTAGCGCAAGCTGTGTGGGCAAAGGACCTTGTCACGGCAGGGATCGCGATTGCCGCCTTCTTTGCGGCGCGGGCGCTTTTCCTTCGCAGAAAAAACGAGACGGCCGGAACGGCGATCGCCTTCTCCTTCGCAAAGCCTGTCCTGAAATTCGTGATCTGCATCGTGAGCACGCTGATCTGCGGACTGGTCGTCTCGACTATGACAGGGGGGAGGCATGGCGGCACGACGCTGCTGACAGCCTTTATTCTGGCGATCGCCGCGGCTGTACTGTGCTGCATGGCGGAGGTCATCTTCGCGCAGAGTATCCGCGCTGCGTTTAAGAACATCTGGCAGATTCCCCTCATTGCCGGTCTTTCCATCCTCATTTTCTTCACCTTCCGGTATGATCTTCTGGGCTATGACAGATATGTGCCCGCGCCTGATAAAATGGAGAGCGCGGCGCTGCGCATCTACGGAAACCAGACGAACTTCTTCACGGAGGACCTCAGGTATCTGGATGCGATTGATTTTGCAAAGGAGCACATGTTCCTTCGGAACACGGAGGCGGTCGCGAGACTGGGAGAGCTGGGACAGGAAAAGAAGCGAAACCAATGGGAGGCCGCCAATTATGAAGAAGCCTTTAACGGCATCCTCATATACCGCTTAAAGAACGGCAGGACCTGCACGCGAAGGATCGCCATTCCGACGTCGGTGGATCCGGAGCTGATGGACTCGCTCATGTATACGAACGCCTTCAGGGAGGGCGCCTTCGAGGTATACGGGAATGAGGCGGTGGAGAGTTTAATCGCGCAGGGAACACTGTGCAGACTTCAGTATACGGACGGACTTACGACATCGGAGCATATTACGTTCGACAAATCCGATAATCTGTATGCCGCCTTCGCGGACGCATACCGCGAGGATTTAAAGCAGTTCAGCTATTCGATGGTTCGCGGCAGTGCGCCGTGCGGCAGGATCGATTTCAATTACGGCACGGACCGCGTGGGAAGCTATGTCAAGGCCTATCAGTCCTTTGATGTTTATCCCTGCTACACGCACACGATCGCATTCCTGGAAAGGCACGGCATCCGCGCAAATGCTGCAGCTGCAGAAAGAGCGCAGAAGGTCACGCGCATCGTTGTGACAAAATACCTTCCCGAAGAGGAAATGCAGGATATTCCGGATTACCCGGACGACGGTCCGACTGCCTATTACGGACCGACAGCAGAGTATTACGGTGCGCCGCGCACTCTCACCGTGGAGTATACGGACAGGGCACAGATCGTGCAGATCCTTGAAAACTACTGTTCCACGGAGCTGTCGACCTATCTGCACAGCTACGGGCGTGATAATCTGGAAGTCACTGTCGAGACGGCTTATGACAGCGCGCAGAACGTCTATCAGGATTCCTATGTTCATTACGGTTTCTTTGACGCAGACGGTGCACCCGGATTTGTAATCCGTGACCTGGAATTGCTCCAGAAACAATAAAAGATTTCGGACAGGAGGATTTCGAATGAAAAAGCAAATCAGAAGGCTGTTGATTCTGACGCTTGCAGCGGTAATGGCGCTTTCGTCCCTTGCTGCCTGCGGCAAAAAGAAAAAAGAAGAGGCTTCGGCCGGCGCGCAGCAGAGTGCGCAGGCGCCGGGCGGCGCGTCCGCGCAGGCCTCGTCGGATGAGATGAAAAACTATGTGTACCGCGTTGAGGATCTTCCCGTCACTGAAGAAATGGAGGAGACCTCCATCGACTTTATCCAGTATGTGGACGGACGCATCTATGCGGCCGGAGCAGGCTACGGCGAAAGCCCGGTACTGCGTGTCTTTAACTTCGCGGAGGACGGAAGCGACCTTCAGACAAAGGAGTATCCGCTCGCAGAGACGGACAGTGTCGGACACGTCGCATTTGACGAAGAGGGAAATGTGTACATGCTCCGGATCGAGTATGCATGGGAGCCTTACGAGGAAGATGTCCCGGCAGATGGGGAGCTTCCCGAAGACGCTGCGGGAAGCGGCATGATCGGCGGTGCAGACGGACCGACGCAGATCCTTGTGACGGAAGCATCGGACGAGGCGCAGACGGAAGAAGTCCTGGCGGAAGAGACACAGGAGGCTTCGGCGCAAGAAGCGCCGGAGGCGGCGGAGGAAGTCTATGTCGCGAACTCTGACGAAACGACCGTGTATCTGACCGCTTACGGCCCGGACGGCGCGCAGAAGTATGATGTGAAGCTCGAGGCCGAGGAGGGCGAAGAGGGCTATTACTGGGTGAGCAATTTTGTCTGTGCGGACGGAGGGCTCGTCGCATCCAATAATGACACGCTGCGCGTCTATAACCCCGCCGACGGATCCCTGATCAAAAAGGTGAAAATGAAGGAGGGCTCCTCCATCGACCGCGTCGTGGTGACAAAGGATGGAACGGTGCTTGCCGGCGGGTATTCCTGGAATCAGGCGACAGGCGAAGGCGGCATGGAATTTAAAAAGCTCAACATGAAGGACGGGAGCTTCGGCGAGGAGGTGCAGCTTCCGGGCAACGCATGGCGCTACAACTACTTCACGGGAACGGATTACGACCTGATCCTGACGGACGAGATCGGGATTTACGGCGCGAATCTCGGCGGCGGAGAGCCGGAGAAGCTGATGGATGCCATTGCGTCCGACATCGCGGAACCGAATTTCTACAGGCTCTGCAGCATCAGCAGGGACCGCTTCGTCACGATCGGCTGGGACGAAGAGAGCGGGCAGCAGAAGATCAGCTTTTACACAAAGGTGGATCCTTCACAGGTAAAGGACAAGGTGGTCCTTACCATGGCAACGAGCTATATCGGCTGGCGGACCAAGCGCGCGGTCGTTAACTTCAACAAGACGAACGACACCTACAGGATCAACATCAATGACTATTCGCGGTTCAATACCGACACCGACTATGAGGCAGGCATGACGCGCCTCAACGCGGATCTGGCTTCCGGCAATATCCCGGACCTTCTGGAGCTGAGCGAGGATATGCCGATCCAGAGCTACATGGCGAAGGGCCTGTTCGAGGATCTTACGCCGTACTTTAAGGACGATGCGGAGCTCTCGGCAAACCAGTATCTGACAAATGTCTTGGATGCCTACAACCGGGGCGGCAGCATGTACCAGATCATCCCTTCGTTTACGGTCCGCACCCTCATCGGAAAAACTTCCGACTTCGGACCGGAGCCCGGACTTACGGTGGACCGTCTCGAGACGCTGCAGAGAGAGAGAAATATTGACTACAAATATCTCACCGGCCTCACGACGAGAGAATGGATGCTGTACATGATGCTGATCTTCGGCAATGACAGCTATGTGGACTGGGAGAGCGGGCGCTGCAGCTACGATTCTCCGGAGTTCATCAGCCTTCTGGAGTTTATCCGGAAGTTCCCCGCCGAGCTCACGGAAGAAGACTACAACGAGGATACCTATTCCTTCTTCCGGAGCGGACGCTCGCTGATCGAGTCCGCTTACCTAAGCAGCTTTAATGACTACATGATGGAGAGGTACGGGACCTTCGGCACGGACATCACGATGGTGGGTTACCCGAACGGCGGTGCAAAGGACTATTCCGGCTCCATGATCAACGCAAACAGGCGCTACGCAATGAGCTCCACCTCCGTCAACCAGGAGGGCGCATGGCAGTTCCTGCGGACCTTCCTCACGAAGGACTACCAGGACCAGATCCCGGAACAGGAGGGCGCATTCCCGGTCCTGATGAGCACGCTGGAGAAGATGGCGCAGGACGCGCAGAAAAAACCTACCTATAAGGACGAGAACGGGGCTGATGTGGAGTATAATCAGACATGGTGGGTCGACGGCCATGAGATCGAAATCCCGCCGATGACGCGCGACGAGGCGGACCGGTTTATCAGCTACTTAAAGAGCCTGACCGCCACCAGCAGCTACGACGTCAACATCATGAACATCATCCAGGAGGAGGTCACCCCCGTCTTCGAGGGTCAAAAGCCCGCCTCCGAGGCCGCGCGGATCATTCAGTCGCGCGTGGGCGTTTACATTAATGAGAATTCGTAAGGGCGGAAAAAGGACAAGATATCAAAGACTGGCAGGCTGGGGGTTTCTGACCCCCAGCATTGTCGGTGTTCTGCTGTTTTTTGTGGCGCCGTTTTTTGTCGTGGCGTACTATTCGCTCATCAACAATGTCATCCAGAGAAAATTCGTCGGTTTCGATAATTTTGCGCGCGTCCTGAAGAACAACGCGTTCCGTCTGGCGGCGCTCAATACCTTGAAGTTCTCGGCGATCGCAGTGCCGCTCGCCGTCGTTTTATCGCTCCTGCTCGCCATGGTGCTCCTTAGCCGGATCCCTTACAAGAGCCAGTTCCGGAGCTTTTTCCTCTCGCCCCTCATGGTTCCGGTGGCGTCTGTTGTCCTCATATGGCAGATCCTTTTTAATTACAACGGTCTTGTCAACAGCATCACAGGTGCGCTGTTTCATCTCGACAAGGTCGACTGGCTCAAGAGTCCGCACGCACAGGTCGCGATCATCGCGCTGTTTCTGTGGAAAAACCTGGGCTATAACATGATCCTCTTCATGGCGGCGCTCTCCAGCGTGCCGGAGGACCTGATCGAGGTGGCAAGGCTGGAGGGGGCAACGGAATTCCAGATCTTTCGGATCGTAAAGCTCAGGTATCTCTCCTCGACGGCGCTGTTTGTCACGATCATGTCGCTCATCAACTCCTTCAAGGTGTTTCGTGAGATCTACCTGATGACGGGGGACTATCCCTACGATTCCCTCTACATGCTGCAGCATTTCATGAACAATACCTTCCAGTCGCTGGATTACCAGAGGCTCTCATCGGCTGCCATCATCATGTCGGCCGTCATGATCGTCATCATCGGCGTCCTGTTTCTTGCGGAGGACCGCTTCGGGAGGGATGTGGACAATGTCTAGAAAGCGCGGATGGAAAAACCGGTTATTCCCGGTGCTCGGGACGGCGGCCGCAGCGGTGTTCGCGGTACTCTTTCTGGCGCCGATCGTCCTGACGTTCACGAACTCGCTCATGTCGCCGTCGGAGATCGCCGCAAACTACGGCGCGGTCTTTGCGACATCCGACACGGGCGGCAAGGTCTTTGTCTCGCGCAGCGTCACGCTCAAATTCATTCCGGACATGGTGACGTTTTCCCAGTACTTCACCGTGCTGGTAAAGAGTCCGGAATACCTTTTCAAGTTCTGGAACTCGGTGATCTATGTGGTGCCGATCGTCGTGTTCCAGCTCGCAGTGGCGGCGTTTGCGGCCTACGGCTTCGCGCGGCATACGGGGCGGGTGAAGCAGGTCATCTTCTTCAGCTATATCATCCTGATGCTGATGCCCTACCAGGTGACGCTGGTCCCCAACTTCCTCGTCTCCCGCTACCTGCACATTCTGGACACCAGATGGGCGATCTGGCTTCCGGGGATCTTTTCGCCGTTCGCGGTCTACCTGCTGACCAAGTTCATGCGCAGGATCCCGGTCAGCGTGATCGAGGCGGCCCAGATCGATGGAGCGGGGGAGTGGATGATTTTTTCCCGGATCTGCCTTCCGCTGTGCAAGGGAGGCATTGCGTCGATCGCGATCCTCGTATTCATCGATTACTGGAACATGGTGGAGCAGCCGCTGATCCTTTTATCGGACGAGGAGATGCATCCGCTGTCGGTCTTCCTCTCGAAGATCAACGCGGGAGAGATCTCCCTGGCGTTCGCGGTCGCCGTGATCTATATGGTGCCGCCGCTCCTCATCTTCCTCTACGGCGAGGACTACCTGGTGGAGGGAATCTCCTTCCAGGGCGGCGTGAAGACGTAAGCAAAAAACCGGCATTACGCACTATAGGAACAATCGTGTAAGAATCAAAAAGAATGGAGCAAGTCATGACAGGAACAATGTCCCCGGCGGAGAGAAGAGCAAGAAGACGGCAGAAGAGAAAGGACCGCATCAAAAACATCGCGATCGCGTTCCTTGCGATACTCCTCTTGCTGACGCTCTTTTCCAATACGTTCATGAACTACACGCTGCCGGAGGTGGCGACACAGGCCATCCAGGCGGGGCAGATCTCGCCGAAGATCCGCGGGACCGGGACGCTGGAGGCGAACGACCCGTACAGCGTGATGGTCCAGGAGACGCGCAAGATCTCGTCGGTCGCGGTCAAGGTGGGTGATACGGTGCACAAGGACACCGTGATCTATTACCTGGAGGACAAGAAGTCCGCGGAGCTGGAGGAGGCGCAGAAGACGCTGGATACCATGGAGACCGCCTACGAGAAGTCGCTGTTTTCGGGGACGCTCACGGACGCGACGATCTCGAGGCTCCGGGCGGGGCAGACTGACACGATGGACGGCTACCAGGCAAGGCTTCGCGCGCTGCAGGACCAGTACAAGGCGGCGAAGAACGCGGACAGGGATGTCGACCTCGCAAAGCAGATCCTCTCCAGCAACCAGGCGTGGACAGACGCGGAGCGGGCATATGATTCGCTGACGCCGGGCTACACGGTGGCGGACGCGGAGCTGGAGCTGGCAAATCCCAACATCGATGAGGACCGCAAGGAGCAGCTGCAGTATTTCATTGCCTCCAAAAACCGCGAGAAGAGCCAGCTGGACAACGAGACGGCCCAGGTGGACCAGCACTTCGCGTCACAGCAGGCGAGCCTTGACTATCAGAAGGCGCTGACCTCCTCCGTCTACACCAGGGCATCCGAGGAGCGCGAGGAAAAGCTCGCGGAGCTCCAGCTGGAGATCGACCTTGTCTCGCAGCAGGAGGAGATGGCAAAGCAGAGGGACAAGATCAGGGAGCTGCAGGAGAAGGCGGTGGGCGCCGTCGTCTCATCGCCCGTGGAGGGCATTGTGACATCCCTTGCCTACACGGCGGGAGAATCGACCCAGCCGGATGCGGCGGCCGCGGTCATCCAGGTCGCCGGGAAGCCCATGACGGCCAGTTTCTCCGTGACGTCGGAGCAGGCGAAGAAACTGAAGGTGGGAGATATCGCGGAGCCGCAGAATGTCTGGTATTACACGGATTTCAAGGCGACACTCAAGGCCATCCAGCCGGACAAGGCCGACCCCGCGGGTCACAAGCAGCTGACCTTCCTCATCGAGTCGCCGGAGGTGACGGCCGGCCAGTCCGTATCGCTTCAGCTGGGCGAAGCGCCGCGCCAGTATGAGATGACCGTGCCCAACAGCGCGGTCCGCGAGGACAACAACGGCAAGTTCATCCTCATCTTAAAGAGCAAATCCAGCCCGATCGGCAACCGCTACCGGGCACAGCGCGTGGACGTGCAGGTCGTCGCGAGCGACGACAAGCTCACTGCGATCACAGGGGCCGTGGACAGCTGGGAATACGTGATCACGACTTCGACAGCCCCGATCAAGGCAGGAGACATGGTCCGCCTTTCGAATGAGAACGCGTAAGACCATTCGAAAAATTTCCGGAGCCGTTAAGAGCTTTTTCAGACGCCAGTCGAAAAGGCTTATCTTTGTTGCGGTCATTCTTCTGATCCTCGGCGTGCTTGAGCTTTACACGAGACAGGTGACGGCCTCGCTCTATGACCAGAACGAGGGGACCCGCTGGTCGCAGGAGGGCGATGCGGCACAGATCAGCTGCTTCTTTGCGCAGAGCGCGAACATCACGACCGAGAGCATCCGGCAGTTCGAGTACAACATTTCCCAGGCGCTTGCGGATGCGTCGGTGACGCGGGATCTGTCGAAGTCCGGCTCGCGCCTGTTCGCGGACTGCTACTCCGCGCTCGGTCACGTCGTGATCGAGGGAAGGGCCGGGAACGTCACGGTAAACGCCTGCGGGATCGGCGGAGATTTCTTCATGTTTCACCCGGTGCCGCTTGTTCAGGGCACGTATTTTTCCGGCACGGACCTGATGCAGGACTCCGTCGTGGTGGACGAGGATCTCGCCTGGCAGATCTTCGGAAGCAATGACATCGTCGGAAAAACGCTGACCTTCGGCGGCGTTCCGCACACCATCGTCGGCGTATCCCGGCGGGAGAAGGGAAAGCTTCTTGAGCGGGCGGGGAGAGAGAACAGCTTCCTTTATCTTTCCTTTGACAGCCTGACAAAGTACGGGACGGTCACGGGGGCGGGACTCCTTCGCGGAACGACCGCCGTGGACAAGTACGGAAATGCCGGAGCGGGCGGCGGAAGCTATTCCGATGCCGGATGGGCGGCCTCCGTGAGCGGGGATACGCCGGTCAGCGGCATCAGCTGCTACGAGGTCGTCATGCCGGATCTCGTGCGGAATTTCGCGAAAAAGCTTGTGACGGAAAAGCTGGGTGTCGCCGAGGAGCAGCGGGTGATCGTGGACAACACGAACCGCTTCGGCGTGCCGGAGCTTTTGAAGGTCGCGGCGAGCTTCGGGAGCCGGAGCATGCAGCTGCTCCCGGTGAACTATCCCTACTGGGAAAATGAGGCGCGCGGCTGGGAAGACATTCTTGCGCTGGTGCTCGTCTTTAAGCTATTATGTATTGCAGTGCTTTTCCTTGCACTGTGCGTCTTTATCGTGCAGGCGTACCGCCATAAGACATGGACGGTCGCGGGGATCGTCCGAACCCTTTCGGAGCGCAGATATGAGCGCGCGGCGAGGAGGCGGTACGGCAGTCTATACGACGATCCTGACGAATCGGCGGAGCATGAACCGGCCATAGCCGATGATCCCGATGAGGATCCGGAATATGACCCGGAAGAATATGACGACGAATACGAAGACGACGATTTATACGAACTGGATGTGAACGAGTGGGATTAGATAACGATATTCAGAAAAGAATCAGGAACTTCTGCATCGTGGCGCACATCGACCACGGCAAGTCCACGCTGGCGGACCGGATGATCGAAAAGACAGGTCTGCTCACGAGCCGCGAGATGCAGGACCAGGTCCTCGACAACATGGACCTTGAGCGGGAGAGGGGCATCACCATCAA
>CACZQP010000122.1 GCA_902783385.1 uncultured Lachnospiraceae bacterium
GCAGATACGGTTTTGGTCGACAGTATCCTAACATAAATCAGGTGCTTTCTTCTTGCCTTATTTTCCCTACAAAAACTTTACCCTAGCTACGGATCATGGCTGAAACACTGACCACTCTGAAGACGCGGCGCAGCTGCCGCGCATACAAGCCGGAACTCATCGAAGAAGAAAAACTGAATGCGATCATCGAGGCGGGGACCTTTGCCGCCTCCGGCATGGGAAAGCAGTCGCCGATCATCATCGCGGTGACGGATAAGGCGCTGCGTGATAAGCTCTCCGCGATGAACGCCGCGATTCTGGGAAAGGATATCGATCCTTTCTACGGCGCGCCGGAACTGCTGATCGTCTTAGGCGATAAAACGATCCCGACACACGTTTATGACGGGAGCCTTGTCATGGGGAATCTCATGAACGCCGCCGCTGACCTGGGCATCGGCAGCTGCTGGATCCATCGCGCGAAAGAAGAATTCGAGAGTGCGGAAGGTAAGGCGATCCTGAAGGAGCTCGGCATCGAAGGCGAATACGAGGGCATCGGGCATCTCATTCTCGGCTACCCCGCTGCAAAGGCGCCGGAGCGCGCGCCGAGGAAGGAAGGCTGGGTATACCGGGTATAACCAGCCCGGCACACCGCATCTTCATTACGCAACCAGAAACTTATATTTCTTCACGCTGTAGAGCGGAACAAACGGAAGAATGATGGGGACGGTGCGGACGTATTCCTGATACGCCGGGTCGTCCCCGTAGTTTTTATCCTGCCGCAGCTCCAGGCGCCTTGCGCCGCTGAACATGACAAAGACGATCAGAAGGTAGCCGCAGAGCGCGATAATCCACTGAAGCGCGGACAGCTTTGCCGTGACGCCGGTGAGAAGGACGCCGGTCCACAGGATCAGCTCCCCCAGATAGTTCGGACAGCGCACGAGACGGTACGCACCGGTGTCCACAAACCGCGCGCTGTTCTTCTTTTTCGCCGCGGATTTCTGATAGTCCGCGACACACTCCAGGACGATCCCGCACGCCATAAGGAGCATGCCTGCCCACAGTGCCCAGTCAGCCTTTGCCCCATTTTGAAGCCGGAAACAGATCGGACTCATCATCATGGCATAGAGGAGCGCGCACGACACCCAGATTGCGAGCTTCGGCCCGATCGGCATCGTTTTACTCCGCTCCCGCTCGGGATTAAGGACCTTCCGGTAGACCGCATTTTGTGCGTCGCGGTACAGCAGATACAGTCCCAGCCGCAGTCCGTACGCGATGAGCATCCCGCAGCACAGGATCTCAGATACTCCCATCTGCGCGTGGAACCCGATCATCAGTGCCGCGGCGATCGCCGCGATTGCAAGGCCGTACCCCACCGAGAAGAAGTAAATATACATCACAAATCCTATTGCGCTGAAGATAAGTCCAACTAGAAAAAGTACACCGAAGTTCATAATTAAGCTCCCTGTCTGTTATTATTCCGTTTCGTCATATGCTTCCTGTTCATCGTAATACTCCTGTTCTCCATAGTACTCCACAGCGATATCCAGTGCGCCGTTTTTACTCCAACGGCGGATCTTCACGATCATGAAAACCGAGACTCCGATCATCACCAGGCACATAAGCAGCGCCAGGATAATAAACGCATCCTTTTCAGGCACCGCCATAATGCTGCTGTCAAAAAGGGTGTGGAGCAGCACCGGGATCAGGATCGCCGCAGCGTAATATTTCCTCTCTCCCGTCACTTTCACCTTTCCGATGAAGTATCCCATGATCGCACCGAAGGTAAAATGGAACGGCATGAGCGACCGGAAGATTGTGAGGACAATTCCGCCGGAGGAATAGAGCAGGTCCTCCGCGATCGTAAAACCTGTGCCGACAATGCCGCCGCAGATCACCCAGTCCATCCAGGTCTGCGCGTATCTGCGGTTCTTTGTCGAAAGATTAAGGAACAGGTACCGGCACAGCTCCTCAACAAAACCGACCGTCAACAGCGTATTCAGGAATATTCTCCAGAATGAAAACTCTCTTTCCACACTGAACTGACCAATGATCTCCAGAGCGCTCTGTTCGTCGCTGACCGAAAAGAGCGAGCCCAGCGTGTCCGGGCCGATCACGATGACGGCCTGAAGAAGCATGAACACGATCGTTCCCACACTCGCGACGACTGCGCTGAGGATGCCGGCGATCAGGAGTCTTTTGACATCACCTTTTTCAAAGGCAGGCCACTTGCACTTCATCAGCCACCTGACGAGAATGATCGATACAGGCAGCGAAAGGATTGCACTGACAATTCCCATTGGTTTTCCTCCCTTTTTAGTGGTCGGACTTCAGGCCTGCCCCGCACATGGTGATAAGGCAGTCCTTTGTCGTCCCATATTTCCGGCAGTAATTCAGGTACGCAGCATAGTTTGCCGCCGTCGTGTGTTCACAGTAAATGCCTTTTTTCGCAAGCGCATCCCGCGCGGGAAGGATCTCATCCTCCTGCGCATGGATAAAGCGGACACCGTACTTGTATGCATACGCAAGGATCTCCCCGGAACGCATGGGCTTCCCGATCGCGATGCCCTCGGCGATCGTCGGCTTCACCTCGATCTGTGCATAGGTATCCAGCCCCTGCTCCGCGGCCTGAAGGAGCGGGTCGCAGGTCTGCGACTGGAGCGCGATGACCTGCGGCGCACGGTCGATCACACCCGCGTCCAGAAATTCGTCCAGCGCGTGCATCACACCCAGGAACAGCGTCCCGTTGCCGACGGGAATCACGAGATGCTCCGGCAGCCTTCCGAGCTGCTCATACACTTCATACAGGTATGTCTTCGTCCCCTCGTAAAAGAACGGGTTATACACATGGCTCGCGTAATAGACGCCGTCCCTTTCGACCTTTTCCCTGCACACGTCCGCACAGTGATCGCGTGAGCCGGGCACGATCGTACAGACCGCCCCGTGCGCGCGGATCAGGTCGATCTTCTTCGGGCTCGTCCCGTCCTTTACGAAGACCTCGCACGCGATCCCGGCCCTCGCGCCGTACGCCGCCACGGAGTTGCCCGCGTTCCCGCTGCTGTCCTGCACGACGCTCTTTACGCCGATCGACCTGCAGTGCGCCATCAGGACCGCTGCACCCCTGTCCTTGAAGGAGAGCGTGGGCATGAAGTAGTCCATCTTGAGCGAGACGTTTTCGTCAAACGGCACGATCGGCGTCATGCCCTCGCCGAGCGTGACATCACGCCAGGAGTCGTCCGTGAGCGCCATGAACTTCCGATACCGGAAGATGCTCCACTCACTTCGGTCGATTCCGTCGAGACTGAACTTCGGCGGTTTGAAGTCGAGCTTCCACAACCCGCCGCAGTCACACTTTGCCTTCCTTGTTGTGACGCTCTCATGCTTCCCGCACGCTGTGCATACGAATTCCATGTGTCGTCCTCCTCAAAAAGATCGTGATCTACGGCCTTTCATGTTCATAGACCCAGGAGAGAAGCTCCTCATAAACCATGCTCCCATCCGCAACCGACAGGCCGATCTTTACCAGCTCATCATCTGAACAATGAATCCGGATCCCGTTCATCTCCAGAAATGCCAGCATGACATAGATGCCTATCCTCTTGTTCCCATCCACAAAAGCATGGTTGGAGATCAGAGTAAAACCGAGACGTGCACCCTTTTCTTCTTTCGAAGGATAGAATTCTTTTCCGTCAAAACCCGCATAGATACTCTCCAGCGCCGATTCCAGAAGTCCTTCATCCCGCACGCCTATGGCTCCTCCGGTCGCCTCCCCGATGATCTGGTGCAGCAGCAGTACTTTATCTCTGGAAAAGCGGATCATTTCGCCAGTTCCTCAAATGCTGACCGATGCTCCCGCAGAATCCGCGCAGCAACAAATTCCAGCTTTTCATCCTCTGTCATTTCGATCTGCGGCTCTTTATCCAGATCTATGATCAGGAGCTTGGGCCTGTTGTTTTTAAAGACAAGGACCCGGCCTTTTTGTTCCGCCATCCTTGCAACTCTGGAAAAATTCTGATTTGCCTCTGTAACGCTTACAATACTGTTTGTGTCAATCGTCATGGCTTGAACCTCCGATAATATAATAGACGAATACTAGGTATGATTCAACCTAGTATTCGTCTATTATAAATACCTTGAACGATTCAGGACGCTTATTACGGTTTAAAGAAAACGGTCACGTTCTCCTCCGGCTTCACTTCGTAATCCGTCCAGTAGAGGAGCCCTGCGTCCGGATCAAACCAGAACAGGCCAGAGCCCTGCTCGTACTGCAGGTCGTCACTGAAGGTGCCGTCCTTTTCGAACGTGCGGATCACATATCTGCAGTTGTCATAGTAAAGGCTTCCGTCGTCCTGGAGCTTTGCGCGAAGATCGTACACATCCTTCTGCGGCAGATCTTCCCTCCAGGTGACCTGGATATCGTAAAATCCCTCCTCCCCGGCGGGATCGATCCGGCAGACCACGCGCTCTGCGGACTGCTCCGACCACTCGCCGAGGTAGACATCTTCTTCCTGTGTCGCCGCTTCGGACGCTGCGCCTTCTTCCGGTTCCGCCGCTTCCGGCTCCGCGCTTTCCTTCACAAACGTGATCCAGTTGCCGTCGACATTCACCATCAGGTCACTGCCTTCGACGGTGTACTCATACCGAAAGCTTCCGTCGACTGCGGTCAGTTCCGTGGAGCCCCAGAGCACCTCCGCCGGCTCCGGCATATAGAGCGTGCCGGTGTGATCCTCATTCAGGACCGCCGTGTACGGCTGTACATAGGAACCGGGGATATAGTCATACATCTTCTGCGGCGCAAAATCCTTGTAGGTAATCGAATTGATCAGTTCTGACAACGCATCGCTCATCGGTATATCGATCGCTTCGTCACCGCTCACATGTGCAAGAATGTCAAACAGGAGGACGCCGCCGTTATACTCGCCGGCGATCGCGGTCTCGGACAGACCGGAGCCGCCCTCTTCGGCGCGCAGGACACGCCAGTATCCCCACTTGTCCTGCGTCCCCGGGAAAAAGCCCTCGGACCGCTCGATCTTTTCCTCGTCTCCCCACGTGCTCGTCAGCTCATACAGCACTTCCTCCGGTTGTTTGTCCGGAATGCAGCGGATCGTCACGAGACTCGACCCCGCGGCCTCTCCCATATAGACAAAGCTGACCTCGCCACTGTCCGCCTCATTGACCGAAAGCTGCGTCGGGTCATAACGGACGGACCATCCGTCCGCGCTCTCATAGACCTGCGGCTCTGCGGGAACCACTTCTTCCGCGGGTGCTGCGGCTTCCGCTTCCTCCGGGGCGTTCTCCGCTTCCGCCTCAGGGGCCTTAGCAGCCTCCGCCGGCTTCTGCGCGGACGCCTCCGTCTGTGTCCCTGCCTGGGCAGCCGGCTCCGCGGGCGCCTTCTTTCCGCACGCTGCCAGCAGAGATGCCGCGACAATCATCATTGCCAGAATCAAACCAAATCTCTTTTTCATCTTTCCCTCCCGTTTTGCTTTCTCACTCCTGCTTCCGGGTTGCCTGCTCGTCCAGTGTCATCATATCCCGCAGATCAATGTGTTGCTTCATGTCCGCTCTCGCTGTCTTAACATAGTGCTCCAGAATCGGGATCAGGATCAGCGCCACGATCCCGGCCGTGAATCCGCCGTTATACAACATCAATCCCCCGTGCAGCGCACCGGTCGCAGTACAGAGGGAGGCGCAGAGCATGCCGGCGAGGATCCCCGCGAGCGAGCCGTAGCGCCCGACGATCGGGCACAGTCCCGTCGCGAACGCGACGCTGTTGATATATGCCTGGTTGGATACGGTCCACGCCGCCTCACCGCCGATCATACGGTTAAAGATGAACGCGAACATTGACAGCAGCGGATAGCCGACAAAAATCGGCCAGACATTCCGGACGTGCTGCCCCATGGAGGTGAAGGTCAGCGCCGCGAAGATCACGCCGAACGTGGGGCCGGTGAAGCCTGCGCCCTGCGTGTATCTAATGATCAGGTTGATATAGGCGAGGAACAGCATCCCGTACAGCCCGATGTTGATCAGGCACAACGGCATCCCGTATTTCTGGGCAAAGTTGCTCTGGTAGCCGGTGTCGAGGAGCAGGTGCTCCAGTCCCTGAAAGCTTCTCCCGTTCAGATACCACCCCGCAGCGAGACACACGAGGAACAGCGAAAGGAAAAAGACATTGGCAAACAGATGATAGGAATTGCCGAAGCTGTCGTACACTGCGTTGGTGTACTCCGGCACCTGCGGCGCAGGAATGCCCATCGTGCGGTAAAGGAAATTGTACACGAGGAATCCGAACATCCCGTATGCCAGGCCGCCGTTGTAGAGATTGTAGCCCTTGTGCCAGGCCCTGACGCCGGGCAGCACCGCCGGCGCGACGAACGCGATGATCAACGTGAAGATCAGCGTATTGACGACGCCCTCCGCCTCAATCATGATCTTTCCCACCTCATACGTCTCCTCCCTCGTATAGCGGAAAAGAAACTCGCTGACGAAGGGGCTGAAACAGGTGGAGAACATACAGACGTGCAGATTCTGGTTGTAATCGAGCTTTTTCAGGAACAGGTACAGGAACGGCGCCAGAAAGCACGGCCACATGTTTAGGAAATTCAGGCCATAAAAGCTGTGCGCGACGACGAGGAAATATCCCGCCAGCGTATTGACGTGAGACGGGCCCGGCAGAAAGATCATGAACAGTGCCATGACCGTACCGCACAGCGCTGCATTCAAAAATGCCGCCGGAAGGCTTCCGATGTTGAAGTAGTCCGTGACCAGCGGACCGGGTGTCAGAAGGATGCGGCAAAAGTCCGCCGGAAGCGTTTCCCAGGTTTCCGTATAAAAGGCACCTGCGACGGCACCCAGATACAGGGCCGCCGAGATGCCGACAACGATCCCGTCGATGATGTTGCTGTTTCGTTTTACCGAAATTTCCATGAAAGTCGTCCGATTCTTTATTGAATGCGCCTTTTATTATTTTAGCATTTTCCGGTCAATGATATCCATCGACTCGGTGTTCCATGCATGATATATTTTTAACTGAAGCCGGTTTTATGAGCGATTCGGTCCATCTCCTGTATTTTACCTGTGATCGGAGGATGATATGAAAAAATTTGTCGTGTTTTGTCTGTCAGCCGCCATGCTATGTATCGCCGCCTGCGCTGCCCCCGCGCCTGCTGTTCCTGCGCCTGCTGCTGCACCGGAGTCCGTAGCTTCCGCGGAAGCTGCTGCGCCGGAGTCCGAAGCTCCAGCGGAAGCTGCTGCGCCGGAAGTTGTTCCTGAGACCGCGGCTGCTGTGGACGAAAACATGATCCTGGTGCGGGTCAATACCGACGGCCTGGGCGAAATCGCGATCTCCGAGACCGGGGATACGCCGGTATTTGAGGAGCAGTTCCCTGTGTCGTCTTCCTTCACCCATGTGGAAAAGGGCACCGTCATTGCGCTCAGCGCAAGGCAGCAGGACGATTCCCGGTTTGTGAAATGGACAAGGAACGGAGAATACTACTCCGACGAGGCGGATATCACGGCCACGATAGACGAAGAAGTCGAATTCATCGCGGTATTCGGCATGTCCAGCGGCTTTGACGGCCCTGCGGTCAGCGACGCCGCTGACGCAAAGACCATGGCGGACGTCCTGGCGCTGCCGTCCTATGCCTATTCCACAATGGATAAGTATTTTGTCTATACGTTTGAATTAAAAGGAACCATGTACCGCGCGATTGCAGAGATCCCCGATGGCTTTGCAGACCAGATCTTCGCGCTGGATTTCTCGGATCCGCAGTATGACGAAAAGCACAACGCTCTGGTCGCGCCGCTCCCGATCAGCCGGCTCGATTGCCTGACGGACATGATTCCGCCGCAGGAAGAGCTCGATGCCCTCGCAGGAAAGACCTTTGGAGATCTCCTAGACGACGGCTGGTCTTATGGCTGGTATTACAATCTGGAGGATAAGGTCGTCGGCATGAACAGCGGCCTGTTCTCGTACAGCGTAGGTTTCGACGGAACCATTGAAGCGGGAACGGAGGTCGACGACGAGACGCTCCGGCCTCTCATCGTCACCTCCGTCACCTACGATACGCTTGGCAATATCACGGCGGATCTGGAAGAAGAATAACTCTCCAAATCCTTAGGCCGGATTGAAGTTGTAGTAGGGACCGTCCGTGAACTCCACGGGAACGAGATTATCAAGGCCCTGCAGCTCCGCCGCCGAAGGCGAAGGGCTGTGAATAAAATCCTTTCTCTCTGAACTTAACTGCTTTAATGATCATGGCGCACTCTCCTTATTCTCATGATGCTAGTGCTGCGGTTATCCTGTCCCTATGTTTTATCCCAAAGCCACATCCAGAACCATCATCAACACAAAGCCCAGCGAAAAGGTCACGGTGCCGTGGTTGGAATGCCTGCCCTCTGACATCTCGGGGATCAGCTCCTCCACCACGACATAAAACATCGCACCCGCTGCAAAGGCCAGCATGTAGGGCAGGACAGACACGACCGCACTGGCCGCGGCGATGGTAATAAGTGCGGCAACAGGCTCGACAACGCCTGAGAGCACACCATACCAGAAGGTCTTTGCCTTTGGCATGCCCGCTGCGCGAAGCGGCATGGACACGATCGCGCCCTCCGGAAAGTTCTGCAGTGCGATGCCGAGCGCAAGCGCAAACGCCGCTGCCTGGCCAACGCCCGTCTCCCCGCCGGCCGCCCAACCGGCATATACCACACCGACTGCCATCCCCTCCGGGATATTGTGCAGCGTGACAGCAAGGATCAGCTTTGTCGTGCGTTTTAAGCTGCTCCTGGGGCCCTCCTGCTGTTCGTTCAGATGCATGTGCGGCGTCACCGTATCGAGAACGAGCAGAAATCCGATGCCCGCAAGGAACCCGAAAGCGGCTGGGACAAAGGAAAGCTTCCCCATGTCCTCCGCCCCCTCCAGCGCCGGCTGCAAAAGACTCCAGAAGGATGCCGCCACCATCACGCCTGCGGCAAAGCCCGTAAGCGCCCGCTGCACCCCGTCCGAGATCCTGTCCCTGAGCACGAACACCATAGCCGCGCCGGAGGCGGTCCCGATAAACGGCAGCAAAATGCCCATCCAGATCTGCGGAGTCATCAGTCACCCAGCTTACCGAACCAACCCTTTGCCAGTGCCTGCAAAAATTCAACCTTAGTCATATCTAACTCTTCCTTATAAAATTTATTCATTGCTAGCTGTTATATTGTTCACAATTTAATTTAGCACTTCCTTGTTGCTCTGTCAATACACAGTATGAGAAGTGATAGCGTAAAGTAATTGTAGGAATCAAAGGAGCAGGGATGCCCTGATATGTCCTGGATACTGTTCTGACTACATAACTATATCC
>CACZQP010000123.1 GCA_902783385.1 uncultured Lachnospiraceae bacterium
CCAGAGGAGAAATGCCTGCATCACAAATCTCCTTCGGGCGACCGCATCGCTTTTGCCGGTGCGCTGCGCCGCCTCAAAAAACCTGTCGCATCGCAGGACGAACAATACAAACAGGGAGAAGGATATCCCCTCCGTCAGGATGCTGACATGATAGGCCGCGCCCCGCCCCGCCGCAAAGCGGTTTAAAAGCGCGACACAAAACAGCGTCGAGGGCGCAAGGTACAGCATGACCCGCGAAGAGACTCTCTCGTGCATCCGCTCCGCCATCCGTCTGCCGAGCAGGTACGCGGCATATGCCGCAAGGAGCGACTGCAGGAACGCTGCGAGGAACAGGTACGGCGCAGGTGCGGAGGAAAACGGCGCAGCCTGCCAGCCTACGGCATCGGCAAACCTCCGCAGAAGAGCCAGGAACAGCGGATACAGCGGCTCCCGCGTGATCCCCATGGCGATATAGCTCTGCGAATCCGGAAACAGCCGCGGCCCGTCGATGACGGCGAATGCGCCGTAAAAAACCAGGCATATAAAGAAAAGGGCCGCGCTTTCGCCCGGTCCCGGTCTCCCTGTGCTGTTTTCCGTTTTCAGCCGTCCTTTACGCTCCGCCATTGCAGATACTAGCTCAACGCCTGTTCAGGAGATCGCCTTCAGGTTCAGTCTTCGAAGTGCGCTGCTCTCCTCTTCCTTTGAAGCAGTCTTGATGATCTCGCCGCCGATCGCGCGCAACTTTTCCGGGAAGTCCTCGTAGCCGCGCTCGACATAGTGAATGTTATCGATCTTTGAAATGCCGTCCGCCGAAAGCGCCGCGATCACGAGCGCCGCGCCCGCGCGCAGATCAGGCGCGGACATCGTCGCAGGCGTGTATGCGTCCTGTCCGTCGATGATCGCGGTCCTTCCCTCGACCGTGACCTTCGCGCCCATTTTCATCAGCTCGTCCACATAGCGGAAGCGGTTCTCGAAGACCCCCTCCGTGACGATACTGGTTCCGTTCGAGAGTCCGAGCAGCACGACGACCTGCGGCTGCATGTCTGTCGGAAAGCCCGGATACGGCATGGTCTTTACATTGGTGGGCTGAAGCCTTCCCGTCGCGACGACACGGATGGCGTCATCGCTCTCGCTGATCTGGCAGCCGATCTCCTTGAGCTTTGCGGAGATCGACTCCATGTGCTTCGGGATCACATTCGTGATCGTCACGTCGCCGCGTGTCGCGGCGGCAGCAAACATATAGGTCCCGGCCTCGATCTGGTCGGGGATGATCGCATATTCCGTTCCGTGGAGCCTCTCCACGCCCTTGATTCGGATCACATCGGTTCCGGCGCCGCGGATGCGCGCGCCCATGCTGTTCAAAAAGTTTGCAAGGTCAACGACATGCGGCTCCTTCGCCGCGTTCTCAATGATCGTGATCCCCTTCGCGAGCGACGCCGCCATCATGACGTTGATCGTCGCGCCGACGGAGACGAGGTCCATGTAGATGTGCGCGCCGTGCAGGTTCTTTGCCGTGGCGACGACAATGCCCGAGGGTTTTACGCGGACCTCCGCGCCGAGCGCCTTGAAGCCCTTTAAATGCTGATCGATCGGACGAAGCCCGATCGCGCAGCCGCCCGGAAGCGCGACCTGTGCATTCTTGTGCTTGCCCAGAAGCGCCCCGATCATATAATACGAGCCGCGGATGCTGCGGATCAGTTCATTGTCCACCGGGAGATCAAGGATCTGGGAACCGTTGATGGTATAGACATGCCGCTGCGGATGCTCCACAACCGCACCGATGCTTTCAATTGCCTGTGTCAGAACGCGGATGTCGCTGACATCCGGAACATTCTCTATCGTGACCGTGTCGTCCGTCATAATGGACGCTGCCAGAATGGCAAGGGCTGCATTCTTCGCGCCGGAGATCTCTACCTCACCGACCAGAGAGTTGCCGCCTTTAACGATATACTGCTCCATATATCCTCCATGACCGCAGGATTACCGGCTTTCGCCGCGGCACTTATCTGCGCGCGCAAGCCCGGACGTCCCCGTCACGTTTAAGCCCCTCATGATTTCTCAATATCATACCATTTTCCGCTATATCACGCAATCGAACCTATGTACCCTGCCGGACATATGTTCGGTATCAGAACCCGTGTCCTCCGCCTCCTCCGGAAGATCCGCCTCCTCCGCCCCCGAAGGATCCGCCTCCTCCGCCGGAAATCACGATCGGACTGTAGGTCCTCCTGCTGCCGCGCCGGACCTTCTTTGTTCCGGTCAGCGCAAAGATCGCCGCCGCGCCAAGGAGCGGCGCCAGCTGGTCCGGAATGCTCCTTTTGTTTCGCATCCGGAGGATGAGGAGATAATTCAGGAGCATGCTGACAAGGAGCGAAAGGAGGAGGCCTGTGCCGAGCTTCAGCCCGTTATTGACCTTTCCACCCTGCAGGCGGGTCAGGATCTGTGTATAGGCGAGATATGCGCATTCGCCGTAGTCGCCGGCCGTCGCATGGCGATAGATGTTGTCCGTGATGACGTCCGCCCACTCTCTCGTGATCACTCTGTAGAGATCCCCGTCGCTGTGAATCCAGATATTCCGGTTGCCCATGTCGATGAGAAAGATCGTGCCGGACTCCGCGCCGAACCACGCGCGGTAGGTGTGCCGGATGTCTTCCTCCGTATCCGCGTTGTCCGTCTTGGTATAAAACCCCGCATTCCCGTACTGTGTTACAGGCACCATCGCCTGCGCCAGCCTCTGCAGTTCTTCCTGCCTGAGGAGTTCCGCGCCGTCGCGGATCCGCACGGCATAGCCGGTCGTCGGGTTCGTATAGACGATGCCGTCCCCGACGCCCCAGTCAAAGTCCGACAGCTCCCCCTCCGATATTTCCGCCGCAGTATCTTCCGCTGCCAGGGAAGGCGCGGCGATCCCGGACGCAAGCAGGCCGGACAGCAGAAGCAGCGCTGCCGCACCGGCCGCCGTGCGCTTTCGTTTCTTCTTCGTATCCTCCGGTTCAAAGAAATGCGGATCCGGATGCGTCGCCATATCGTTGTAGAGACGGATCAGCGAAAGCAGCGTCCACAGAACGCCCGCGATCACAAACAGAGCCGCCGCATAGTATACGCTGTCGTGCGCGGGATTTAAGAGGTGGACTGCAGCTGCTGTCAGGAGCGCCGCGGCAGAGCCGCCGACATCGAGCAGGGCCTTTTTCTTGTTTTCCGCTGCCCGGCCGAGGAAAATCCGCATCAGTTCGATCAGGGCGGCCGCAAAGAGAATCGCATAGCCGCCGGTGCGCGCCTGCCTGCGCGTCAGATCCATGAGGTAGGATCCCAGATAAAACAACACTGCCAGGCTGAAGAAAAACCCGAGCTCTCCCCACATGAAGACCAGCGTTTTCGCAAGCAGGTCCCGGATGTCGAACTCCATAAGCTCCAGGTCAGCCGGCTTGATATCGGATGGGTGGAGTGACAGGTACCCCTTGTCGCGCAGGCGCTTTTTCACGATAAAGATTTCCGTCACCGCGCTCCGGTAAAGGCTGATCGCGCAGCAGCCGACAAGGCTTGTCAGAAGGAGCATCGTGTAGATCGACGGTGTCGGTATGAGAAACCAGAACAGAATAAACAGCGGCACTGCCAGCAGCGCCGTGCCGGCAAGAAACTTCACGATACTGACCGGAACATCCGCATACGTTTTTCCGGTCTGGCCGTTCACGACAGAGTAGACAACATTTTTTCCGTGACGCCAGGTCATAAACCAGACCGGCGCCATGACGCAGGACGCCTCGCCCGCACTCGCGCCGAGCGCTTTTGCGCGCGCGTTCTCCTTTTCCGGAAACTCCAGCTTATCGTCGGGAAACGCCTCATCGATCTTCCGGAAAACCTCGCGCGATGCGGTCTCTTCGGCCTCTTTCCTGTACACCTCCGGGCCAACGTCCGCGACCTCGCCTAAGAAGCCGAACATGTACGAAGGATTGAACGGACGGACCTTTTCTTCCTCATACGGCATCGTCTGCCGGCTCATATCATCCTCGAAGCGCGAGGAGGCGTCGAATTTTACGCCTTCGTAGGAGGCATCCAGATCGCCGGTAAACCCGTAGGTATCCTTAACGATATAACTGCCGGCTCTCCTCTCATAGGTCTTTTTCAGATCAGGGCTTCCGGAAAAACTGACGTCATATGACCAGAACGGCAGGTACATGCCGCGGAAGCTTTCAAGGAATTTTTCGTCCTTCATGCGCGACGGCGCATAGAAGCTTTTCCCAACATACCTGCGGTAGGCGTCTTTTGCCTCCTCCTTCGTGATCTCGAAGGGCATGATCTCCCGCGGTTTTTTCTGCATGCTCTTCATGGAGGGGAGCATCGTGAAGCGCCCGCAGTACGGGCAGTACTCCACGGCGGAGAGCGTCGTGGATGTGATTTCGCCGCCGCAGGTGGCGCAGCGGAAAACATTTGTCTCAAACGCATCCTCCGCGGCAAAGTATTCCCTGTCGTATTCGTCCGGCGAAAAGACGCTGTCGCAGTGCTCGCACACCACCTTCTGCGATGCAATGTCAAAGCGCAGCTCTCCGCCGCAGTTTTTACACTCGTACATGGTTTTATCTTACCACAGACAATCTGCACCCGCCATTTTGTATATAATATCCAAGTGCAGTCAAATAATTTCGATTGGATTATGCAACATTTACACTAAGTTTATGATGTGTTCACATTGCGTTCATACGGATTTGCTATATTTCAGACAGGATCAAAAGGATTACAGATAATTTTTTCATAATAGCCCGGGCGGGGTAACCTGCCCGGGCACTCCTCATTTTGATGTAATAACAAGCTGCGCAGCGGCTGATCATCCCTGCTCCGTCAGCTCCGTAATCTCCTGGTTGAGCTGCAGCATCTGCGCATCCAGCGCAGACACCATCTTCGCGCATTCGAGAAGCTCCGCGCTGATCTTCTCCGGCACTTCACCCGGGAACTTGTACTGAATCTTGTGCTCCAGGGAGGCCCAGAAGTCCATGGCGATGGTGCGGATCTGCACCTCCACCTTCGTATCTACGATGCGGTCCGACAGATAGACCGGGATCATCACCAGCATGTGGTAGCTCTCGTATCCGCTCTCCTTCGGCTTAGCGATGTAGTCCTTGATCGCGAGGACCTTGATATCGCTCTGGTTGCTGATCATGTCGGCGATCCGGTAGATGTCGGAGGTAAAGGAGCAGATGATGCGGATGCCGGCGATATCATCGACATGCTTGACCATGTTCGCGAGCGTGTCCTCATACCCGTGGCGCTTGAGCTTTTTGACGATGCTCTGCGATGTCTTGATGCGCGCCTTGATATGCTCGATCGGATTATACTTGTGCACATGCTGAAACTCTTCGTTCAGGATCTGCATCTTTGTTTCCATCTGCTTGAGCGCCGCATCGTAGATGAGCATGACCTCCTCGTAGCTCTCTACGCCTTCGTTTTCCACATTGATTTCCATAAACCGTCTCCGTCCTTTTCAGACACTATTTCGTAGTTTTGCGCTGCTCTTTTCCCGCATGCTTCCAGTACGCCGGGTTCGATGTCAGCTTCGCGATCCGTCCCGCCGGGAGCCTTCGGTAGTTTTTCCCGAGGCGATACCCGATCAGCCGCGCCGCACAGGTCAGAATAAATCCCGGCATCTCTTTCGCGGCGCCGTTTTTTAAAAGATGACTAAGGACTGCGCGCACATAGCGCACGCCCTCACCCTCCGAGGAGAGCCCCGCGAACACTTCGGGGTGATCCGCCTGAGAGACGCCGAGATCAAAGTTCCTGCGCAGCTGCTGCGACGCGGAGTAATTGTGGGAATGAATCACCCGCGCATCCGCCGCATAGGCAATATGGAACCCTCGCTGCACCGCGCATCCCGCATAGATCATGTCCTCGTTAAAGATGACAGGGGAGACGAACGGCCCCTGCTCCGCATAGATCCGCGTATCGTACAGGGCGCAGACATTGGAGCAGAAGTATGTCTTGATCCCCAGCTCCCGCACGTCTTCCTGCGTTTTCACCCTGCTCATGGCAGGATAGTTAAAACTCCTGGAAAAGCGCTCCGCCTCGGAAGCATCCGGCGCCGGAAGCTGCCGCGCATAGCTGACGGCGGTCTTTTCGTCCGCCTCAAACGGCGCAAGGAGCTTTTCCGTCAGTGTTTCATCCGCAGGAACCGCGTCCTGCGTCAGAAAGAGCACATGGGTCGCGCCTTCGCACTGCTTAAGCCCCATGTCGCGCGTTCCGCCGTGGTCAAATTCGTCGGCACGAATATGTGTGAGCGTCACTTTGGCGTGAGCAGTCAGAAAAGACTCCGTCGTCTGCCGGTGTTTCTCCAGCAGACGACGAAATGCGTTCTCCTCTGTATTTATGATCCGGATCCTGCGCAGCGGCACCGTCTGTGCCTCCAGCGCCGACAGGATGGAAAACAGCTTCTCATCCGGCCGGAAGGTCGGGATCACCGCGTCAATAACTGCCTGCAGCATGTTCTTTCGGATCAGTATCCGGTCGTCTTGGAAATCCGCTCGCTGCACTCCTGCACCTTCGCGGAAACCGCATAATTTTCATCCTCGAACAGATACTCATGAAGCCACACGACATTGGCGGTCAGGTCCGCGGGAATGACGCAGGATTGCGCACCGATGTAGCCGCTCTTTAAGTATTCCTGGGTCGGGAAGCCGCTTCCGTACTTGTCGTCCGGGTTCTCCGCCGCAAGCTGGAAGTCGTTGAGGCTCCCGATGAGTTCCAAAAGCTCTGTCGCCGAGAGGGAGGTGTAGACTTCGCTCAGGATCCCCTGCATCATCTTCGTCAGCGTCGCGGGATCTTCTTTCTTTGCCTTTTCAAAGATCGTGCGGAGCACCTCGCGCTGTCTGGCGGCGCGCTGGTAGTCGTCGCCCGCTGTATAGCGGATGCGGCAGTATGCAGTCGTCTGCAGCCCGTTCAGGTGCAGGACACCGGTGTCCGTCACCTCCTGGTAAGTCTTGCCGAGTTCCTTTGACATGGTCAGCTGGTAGCTGTTGAGGTGCGGGCGCTCCGCGGAGTCGACCTCGATATCGATGCCGCCCAGCGCGTCCACCGCATCGGTGAGTCCGCGGAAGCCGACCGTCACGAAGTCCGTGATGTTCATATCGAGGTTCGTGTTGAGCATCTTGATCGCCTGCTCCGGGCCGCCGGCTGCATAGGCGGCGTTGCACTTATTGTAATCGTCGTTCCCGAGGTTCAGGTACGTATCGCGATACACGGAAACCAGCTTGCACTCACCGGTGTCCTGGTTAATCGATGCGATCATGATCGAGTCGCTTCGCGTATTCTTCTTGATCTCGCCCTTGGTCGAGTCCACGCCGAAGAACGCGATGTTGCGGTAGCCCTTCATCTGGCCGGTCTCCACACTCTGGAGAACCTCCTCGCTGATGCTCTCCTTGACCTGCTCCTCCACCTGTACGCTGTCGACCTTTTCCATCCTCGTGATGACCTGCACGCCGAGAAGTCCCGCCAGGACGAGCGCGAGCAGCACGAGTTCCACGATCAGGATCGTGGTCTTGCGCTTACCCTTGCCTCCCTCCGGCGCAGCCTCCGCAACGGCGGCCTTCTTTCCGCCTTTTTTCTTTGCGGCGACATAGTCCTGGTACTCTTCGTCCTCGTCTTCGTCGATATCGTCCAGATCGTCGTCCATGTCATCTAGATCGTCGAAGTCATCGGAAGGGTCCTCAAAATCGTCCAGTTCTTCCCGGATGTCCAGGTCCGCCGCCTCATCTGCGGGTCTGCCCTTCCTGCTGTTCTTCTTGCCGAATGCCATGCTTATCTCCTCCGTTCAAATTAATATGCGTTTTTATTGATAAATCCCTTAAAGATCGTCCAGAACAGGATCTTGAAGTCCAGGCCGATCGTCCAGTTTTCTATATAGTATAAGTCATATTCGATTCTTTTACGAATCGACGTATCGCCGCGGTAGCCGTTGATCTGCGCCCATCCGGTGATGCCGGGACGCACCTGGTGCTTCACCATGTAGCGCGGGATCTCCTCCTTGAACTTCTCCACGAACTGCGGTCGCTCCGGACGCGGTCCCACCAGGCTCATCTGGCCCATCAGCACGTTGAAGAACTGCGGCATCTCATCGATGCTGGTCCGGCGAAGGAACTTTCCGAATTTCGTGACTCGGACATCGTCCTTTTTTGTCCAGGCTCTCTCCTCGTCCTCCGCGGTCTGCATCGTCATGGTGCGGAACTTATACATCGTGAACGGCCGCCCGTGCATGCCGACGCGCTCCTGCCTGAAGATCACGGGGCCCTTGCTCGAGAGCGCCGTCCCTACCGCTGCGATCAGCATAAATGGTGAAAACAGGACGATACAGAACAGCGCGCCCACAATATCCATGCCTCTCTTGAATACCGCATACAGCGTGTTCGAGAGCGGAACGTAGCGGATATTGATGAGCGGCAGGCCCATCAGATCCTCCGTATAGGGATTGCTCGGAAACAGCGAATTATAATCCGGAATGAACTTTGTGTGCACGCCGGATTTCTCGCACATGTCCACGATACGTTCCAGTTTATCATAATCGTTCAGGGAAAGGGTAATCGTAATTTCATCCATCTTGTTTTCCGGGAGAATGATCTCCAGGTTGTCGATGGGCCCCAGTACCTTCGTCCCCTTGTACTCCGTGCCGCGCGGCACGTGGTCGTCCAGGATTCCGTGCACCACGTATCCCCACTGGGCGTTCGCGTACAGCCTGTCCATATAGGCCTCTGCCGCCCGGGAGTAGCCGACCAGCAGGATGTGCTTTAAGTTGTTTCCGCGCCTCCTGATGTAGTACAGGAATTTCCGGATCATGTAACGGTACAGGCTCGTCAGCAGGATATTGATCGCGTAGAAGATAAAGATCAGCGTACGGGAGTAGTCTCTTGTCCACGGCCATGTGTTGTAAAGCATGAACAGGGCGATGATCCACAGCGCGACGCCGATCGTGTTCGCGCGGATGATGCCGGCCAGCTCCGTCCGGATGCGCATGACGCGCTTGGAGGTGTAGAGATTATTCAGGGAGTACAGAATCAGGAACAGCGGTACGATAATGAGCAGCGGCTGGAAATAGGTCTGGGCAGAGAGCGCCGTGACGCCGGGAACGGTCGTAGCAAAAGGAGACGCGAACTTGATCAGCCATGCAAGCGCAAAACTGATGACGATCGCGACGCCGTCCAGTACGATATGCAGTCTGTTGAATAGAACCTGATTATCCTTGATCATGCCCTTAACCGCCGAATAAGGTTTCCCCACAGCAGCAGCTGAATCTTCATATAGTTTAGCAGGTGTGCCGGCGAAAAGGAAATCCTGCCGCCGAGGTAAAGCGGATTGAACCGGTCCAGCCGGGTGACGTCTCCCTTTGTATCCGGTGCCAGATCCAGCGCCGCCTCCCTGCGGATCGATTCCCGGTGTTCCGGAAGACCGCGCCTTTTGTTCTCTCTCCCGGCGCGGTCCGCCTCACACAGGAGCTTTCCTCTCTCGATTCCCGCAAGGTATGCCTCTTCGAGGCCCTTTCCCGCAAAGTATCTGCGCTTTACCGCGCGGCCGAGGAAAATCAGCGGGGCGTTCAGCGCGTACTGCAGGGCCGGCATATTTTTATAGAGGAGATACAGGTTGTTGCCGGCCGCCATCTCCTCCTTGAATGCATTGTGCACCTCTCCGCTCGAGGCGCTCCCGTAATGATATACGACCGCTTCCGGGCAGAGGCGGTTGTCGTATCCGAAGATCCGCGCGCGGTATCCGAGATCGACATCCTCCAGGTAGCAGAAATGCCGTTCATCGAACAGTCCCACTTCCTTCAGGGCATCCATCCGGTAGACGGCAGCCCCCGCGCACGCGGAGAATATCCGGCGCGTTGGCCGGTATCCCCCAAGGCGCCTTCCCTTTCCCATGGGAAAGGCCCAGCCGAGCGCGCAGTACATGTCTCCCGCGTCATCGATCCGCTCCGCATCCTGCATGGAGAGCATCAGCGCCTGCACGGAAAAAACGCGGTCGTCCTCCTCTGCTGCCAGGAGAAGCTGCGCGATGCAGTCCTTCTCCACGCGCGTGTCGTTGTTGAGCAGCATGACATAGGGCGTCCTCGTCAGGTGGATCCCTGTATTCACGGCGTGACAAAAGCCCGTGTTCGCAGTGAGCGGAGCGATCTGCACCTGCGGAAATGTCCCCTTCAGCATCTGCACGCTGCCGTCTTCGGAGTCATTGTCCACGACAATGATCTGCGGCACCACGGAGCCCGCAAGGATCGAGGATACGCACTCCCTGAGCATCTCCCTGCCGTTGTAATTCGGGATGACGACCGTTATGCGTTTGTCGTGCGAATAAATTCCGGATCCCATACGATCAGATATCCCATCTGCGCCGCGCGCCTGCAGAATTCGATGCTCTGCTCCGTCAGTTTTTTCGTGCCGGGCATGATATGTTCCTCGTAGGAGACGCCGAATACCTCCCGGTAAAGCGTCCGGAGCTCCGCCCGGATGCGCATACAGCGCACATCGACCGCATAGGCGTCCTGCGCCGTGTCCGCGCGGTGCATCTCGCCGCTGTCCGCCGCATGGGATCCCTTAAATAGAACATTCCCCGCCTCGTCCATCATGCCTCCGACGATGCGCCTCTTCCGGTCGATGAGCTTTCCGCCGACGACGCCCACGTCCCTGCGCGCCGCAAAGATGTCCGGCAGATACTGCGTGCGGTAAAATCCCCGGTGTTTGGAGTGCGACACCAGGGCCCTGATGCCACAGCTTTCATAGTAGTCTTCCAGCGCCGCCTTTCCGGCTTCATAGGCATAGTCCTTACTCCCGGGGTTTCCCGCAGTGGAGGCTGTGTGCACACGCCAGTGATACAGGATCTTCGGCACATGGCAGATCTCCGATTTCGGCACCCGAAGGAGCAGGTCATAGTCCTGTGCCCCGTCGAAACGGCTGCGCAGCAAAAGCGCGCCGAACAGCTCCCGCTTCATGACGAGCAGGTGACAGATATAATTGTTGGCAAAAAAATAATCCGTATTGAAGTCCGGCTTCCGGTTCGGCTCATAGAAGATCCTGCCGTTCGAATCACATTTGTCCTCATCCGAGTACAGGATCTCCGCGCCGGTGCGTACCGCCGCAAAGGCCATCTCATACAGTGCGTCCGGCGTGAGCATGTCGTCGTGGTCGAGAAAGGCGACATAATCTCCCGTCGCCCTCCTGGCAGCCGCATTGGTATTTGCGGAGATCCCCCCGTTTGCGGGAAGGCGGAAATACACGATCCGCTCATCATCCGTCTCCCGGAGGACCTTTTCCACGGCTCCGTTCGTGCCGGCGTCCGCAACGATCAGTTCAAACCCGCCGTAGCTCTGGGAAAGGACAGAGGAAACGAGTGCCCGGAAATGCTTTTCGGACGGATTGCAGGCCGGTACAAGAATGCTGAACTTCGGCGCACGGCTAAGGCGCGTGTCAACGCGAAAGACTTCCTGCGTCTCCTCTCCCGCACTGAGCCGCAGGTAGTCCCTCTCCTGCGTCAGGAGGACGTCTTTGGAAGGCGCCTCATACCGGTATCTGTCAGAGAACTTCATGCGGATCCTCTCCGCAGCGGCATGCGCCGCCTCCCGCACGCCGTTGCGGCGCGCGTAGCGGATCGTTTTCCGGATGTCGTCCTGCAGCGTCATGAACGGAAGCATGTCAGATTGCCGCCTTGACTGCCTGCGTCAGTCTGTCGTTGAGCTCTTTTGCTTCCTCAAGGCTCTTGCCTTTCACGCCCATATAGAACTTGATCTTCGGCTCTGTCCCGGACGGTCTCGCGCAGCACCACGCGTCATCCGACAGGGCAAAATACAGCACGTTGGAGGAGGGCAGTCCTGTCTCGCCCTCTGTGCCTGTCACATAATTCACGGTCCTGCCGGACTTGTAGTCCCGGAATTCCTCTACCGCAAAGTCGCCGAAGGCGCGCGGCGGATTTTCGCGCAGCGCTTCCATGATTCCCGCGATCTGCCTTGCCCCGTCGATGCCCTTCATCGTCACGGAGTACTGCGTCTCATTGTAGTAACCGTACTTCTCGTAGATCCGGAGCATCTGGTCCCAGAGCGTAAGCCCCTGCTTTTTGTAGAATGCCGCCGCCTCGCAGAGCATCATGACGGCGCAGACAGCATCCTTGTCGCGCGCGTGCGTGCCGGCAAGGCATCCGTAGCTCTCCTCGAGACCGAAGACATAGTTGTAGCTGTGCTCCTGCTCGAAGATCTTGATCTGCTCGCCGATATACTTAAAGCCCGTCAGGACTTCTTTATAATAAAGGCCGTAGGCCTCGGCAATGGCGCGGCCCATCTTCGTCGTGACGATGGTGGAGATGAATGCCGGATTCTCCGGGAGCGTCCCCGCGGCCTTTCTCTCGCTCAGGATATATTCGCCGATCAGCATGCCGGACATGTTCCCGGTAAACGGCACATAGGCGCCGCTCTCCACATCCAGCGCATACACGCCCAGTCGGTCCGCGTCAGGGTCCGTGGCGAGCACAAGGTCCGCCTTCACTTCCTCCGCGAGCTTTAATGCCAGCTTAAACGCCTTCGGATCCTCCGGGTTCGGATACTCGAGCGTCGTGAAATGCCCGTCGGGCTCCTCCTGCTCCGGCACCACATAGAGGTGCTCAAAGCCCATCTCCGTCAGCACGCGCCGGACGGGCACAAGGCCCGCCCCGTGGAAGGGCGTATAGACAATGCGGATGTCCTTTGACATCTCCCGCACGGTCTCCGGATGGATGTTCTGCTTCCGGATCGCTGCGAGATACGCATCGTCCAGCTCCTTTCCGAAATAGACAAGGAGTCCCTGCGCGAGCGCCTCCTGCTCGGAAATCGTCTTCACGTCATTGTAATCCGTGACGGCATTCACTTCGGTGATGATGCCGTTGTCGTGCGGCGGCGTCACCTGGGCGCCGTCCTCCCAGTATGCCTTATAACCGTTGTATTCCGGCGGGTTGTGGCTCGCTGTGATCTCGACGCCTGCCTGGCAGTGGAAATGACGGATTGCAAAGGACTCCTGCGGCACGGAGCGGAGCGAATCGGACAGATAGGCCCGGATTCCGTTTGCCGCGAGGCACAGAGCCGTCTCTTTTGCAAATTCCGCCGACATAATGCGGCAGTCATAGGAGATCGCAACGCCCCGCTTCGGATCCCCGACTTTATTGATATAGTTGGCGAGTCCCTGTGTCGCCTTGCGGACCGTATATATGTTGATGCGGTTTGTTCCGGCGCCGATGATGCCGCGCAGTCCTCCCGTCCCAAAGCTTAAGTCCGTATAAAAACGTTCCTCAATCTCCTTTTCGTTTCCTTCGATCACGCGCAGCTCCTGTTTCGTCTGCTCGTCGAAATAGGGATCCTCCAGCCAGTAACGGTACTGCTCCATGACTCGTGCTTCCATGTTTTCACCTTTCCGCGGGCCGCTTGTGTCCCGCACCTTCCTGTTCTGTATTATGTCTGCCGCATTCCGCTGCAAGGTGCAGCGCCGGCCTTCAGTCCTGGACCTTCAGGGAATAGTCGCTCCGGTCCAGCGTAAAATTCGGGTTGTAATACGGATCGCCCTTTTCAAGGAACGCCCGCCACTTCTCGCGGAAGCGCGCGGACTCCGCGTCATAGCGCTTTGCCTTTTCACCGGCGTCATCCGCGCCGCGCGATGCCGACTCAAAGTGGTACAGCTCCGCAAACGGCGTAAAGACGTTGAGGTATCCCGCCTCCCGTATCTTCAGGCACAGATCCACGTCGTTCAAGGAAACGGCAAAGCCCTCGTCCAGTCCGCCGACCGCGTCGTAAATCTCCTTTTTCACCATCAGGCAGGCTCCCGTGACCGCGGAGACGTTCTGCGCATAGCAAAGACGCCCCATATAGCCCAGGTTCTCCCTGCGCTGCCTGTAGTGCGTATGTCCCGCAGTACGGTGCGCGCCGAGCCCGACGACAATCCCGGCATGCTGGATCGTCTTGTCCGGGTAATAGAGCTTTCCGCCGACAGCGCCGACGTCGCTCCGCTGGGCATACATCAGGAGCTCCTCCATCCAGTTTACGGAGATCACCTGCGTGTCGTTGTTGAGAAGCAGCAGGTACTCGCCGCGGGCGGCCGCAGCGCCGAAATTGTTGATCCTCGCGTAGTTGAAGGTCTCCGCCTCGTCCGCTTTCTCGTAGGTCAGGACCCTTATCCTGTCCTTATAGGGCCCGGCGAGAAGCTCCTCGTAATACTTTCGGATGCCCTCTTCGTCACTTCCGTTCTCCACGATGATGATCTCGTAATTCTCGTAGGTTGACTTGTCGAAAATGGACGTCAGGCACCTGCGCAGGTCCTCCTCGTGGTTCCGGTTGGGAATGAGGATGGAGATCAGCGGATTTCCCTGTATCTCATATGTGATCTTAAAGATCGTTTCGAACGCCCGGGTACTCGTGATCTTGAAATTCTCATAGCCGTGCCGTCGCAGGTGATCTGCAACGGCGCCCTTTGCCGCCGCGATCGCATACTCCTTCGCGCCGATGTTTGATGCCGTCGAGCCTGGATGGCACCGCCAGTAATACAGGAGCTTCGGGACATGGACGATCTTTTTTGCCTTATCCGTAAGACGCAGGATCATATCGTGGTCCTGGCTTCCGTCGAACTCGCTCCGGTAGAGCTCCTCTCCCTCCAGCAGGTGCCGGTCGAAGCAGCTCAGGTGGCAGATATAATTATTGGCGCGCAGGTTGTCGATCGCATAGTCCGGCTTGAAATGCATTGTCACAAACTTGTTCAGGTTTGTGCCCGCAAAAGTCGTCTCATCGCAGTACAGGTAGTCCGCCCCGGTCTCGTTGATCGCCTTCGCGTATTCGTACAGGACGGAGGGGTGCAGATAATCGTCGTGATCGAACGGCGCGAGATACTCCCCCGTCGCCAGCGTGAGACAGGCGTTCGTATTGGCGGATATACCGCCGTTTTTCTCAAGCTTCTGATAGCGGATCCTTTTAAAAAGGTTCTCATCCCGCTGCCGGTAGCTCTCGACGATCTCCCCCACGTAACTGTGCTGCGCATCCGAACCGTCTGCGAGGCACAGCTCCCAGTTGCCGTAGGTCTGCGCAAGCACAGAGTCGATCATATCCCGCAGGTAATTCTCCGGCGTGTTGAAGAGCGGCACCAGGATGCTGAACAGGACCGGTCTTTCAAATTTCTCCGCGGCCTGCCGCGCGCGCTCCGCCTCGTCCGGAAAGCTCGCCGTTCCGTAGCCCTTCGCGGCCTGCTTCTCCCGGATCTTGTATCGGATCTTCTTCACGATGCCGCGCGCGTCCCCCTGGTTCCTGACGCGGTCCGCCTGCCGCTTCACGAAGTGATAGACCTTGCGGGCGGGTGCGGACGCCTTCCACATGGGATTTCCCTTGATGCGGTTTAATTTGAAGGTGAGGTCGTCCACCTCGCTCTCGAGCTGTGCGACTCTGTCGGCGAGGTAGGCTGCCTTTACCCGTTCCTTTTCGTATTCTTCTTTATAGTTTTTATCTTCCATCCGAATCTGCCCTGTGTTTTAGGCCGTTCTTTCGTCAGTCTGCCGCCCGGCGTCTCACTGGATGACGAGCTTCGCGTCGGACCAGTTCACGATCCTTTGTCTTCCGGTCTTGTCAATGGCGATCATACCGGTCTCATAGGTCCCCGCCGGGATCTGCCCCGCCGGGATGACGCAGTAAAAGCCCGTCAGCGCGTCATGGACCTGGTCCGTCAGATTGTCCGCGATATCCTGCCGGTAGACATTCTCGCACCGCACGCTGAACAGTCTCCCGGGTTCGTCCCTGCCGCGCAGAAGGAGCCGTCGCTCATAGACCGCGTTGTCGCCGTCGATCACAAATGCGTAGCCCTTGACGTAATATCCTCTCTCCTCCTTCCCGGCGAAGGGGCCGTCAAACCAGTTGGAGAGGGCGCCGGCATACTCCACACCGAGACGCAGGACCGGATCCGTCCAGGCGTCCGGGTAAGGCGCATCCAGCTTCTCCGGCTGCATGAACTTCGGATCCCGCAGCAGTTCGTCCTCCACGCCGATCTCGAATTTCGTGACCGCAGGGTTCTGCGTCAGATACGGGTGGTAGAACGGGTCCACGCCGAAAAGCTTTTCATGAGATGTCAAAAGCGATAACTGCTCCGCGGAGAGACGGAGGGATTTCACCTTGTCCTGCCTGTCATCGCCGCGGGATAAGGACTCGTGGTGGTACAGATACATGTTGTTGCGGACCACATTGTAATAGCCGCGCTCGTACGCGCGGTAGCACAGATCGATGTCGTTGAAGGCGACGGCGAACTTCTCCTCGTCAAAGCCCTCCAGCTCCTCAAACAGACTCCTGCGCATCATCAGGCACGCGCCTGTCACGGCGATCACGTTGCGCACGCCCTTGTTGAATCCGAAATACCACTCCTCATTGTTGTTGCAGTACTGGAGCTTATGGATCGGGCCGACACGAACGTTGACGACGCCGGCATGCTGGATGATGTCCGAGTTCGGGTACAGAAGCTTCATGCCCACAGCGCCGACATAAGGGAGCTTTGCCTTCTCAGACAGGTAGGAGAGCCATCCCGGCCGCCGGATCTCAATGTCGTCATTGAGGAATAAGAGCAATTCGCCGCTGGCCTCCCGGGCGCCCATATTGCACATGCGCGAGAAATTGAACGGCATTTCTTCATAGAGATAGACCGCATGGCCGGTCTCGTTGAATCGGTCGACCAGTGCCTGTACCTTTTCCCTGCAGGCGCTCTCGCTCCCGTTGTCGACGATGATCAGCTCGAACGGTGCATTGTGCGTGTATTCCTCGATCGTCTCGATACAGCGCTGCAGCACCGGGAAATTGTCCTTGCTCGGAATGATGATGCTGACCAGCCGCTCCTTTGCGGATTCCGCGGAAAACCGCCCGGTAAGCGACTGCGCGATCAGATTGGAATTCCACGGCGAAGGCACCCGGTTCGCATGGAAAAGGATCTCGCGGATGTGGCCGACGGGGAAGCGGTTTTCGTCCCGCTGCGTAAAGCCGCCGTCCGCCTGTGCGATCTTCAGGGCCAGCTGCCCGTAGATCCACGCCTTTTCGTTGTCGTCGAGAGAGGTCTTCGCGTTCCTCTCGCCCTCGCGCGCCTCTTCCCTGCGCATCGCGCGCGTCTCCATCTCGGAGGCCGTCCGCGCGCCGGGGTTGATCATCAGAAGCGCCGAGGAGCGGATAGCGAAGATGTTGCCAAAATAAAACGTCGAGAGAAAGGTGTCCGGTGCCCAGTCCGATTTCAGCCACGGATCGCAGAGCACACCGTCCGCATCGAGAAGGTCCTCATCTCCGTAGACCATATTGATGTCCGGGTTCTCCGCGAAAAAGTCGCGGATCAGTTTCTCCGCATACTCCGTGAGCTGCCCGTCGTCCCCGCAGGCAATCAGGATATCCGGGAGCGTCTTCCCCGACAGGATCGTGCTGCGGAGCTTCGCGTACCGGACGACCTGCGTCGAGAGCTTCTCCCCCTCGGTGTGGTCCTTTGCAGCGAGCTGCTTTTCCAGTTCAGCACAGTGGATCCTGTACCAGTTCGCATAGGAGGCCTTCTTTTCCTGCAGCTCCTTCTCGTACTGAGCGCCCCTCCGTTTTACCAGAACGCCCTTGATCATTTCCTTGAACATCTTTACCTCTTCTCTCTTTCCGAAAGCGATGCTGCCATCGTCGCCGGGATCCCGGCCATCTGTATCGTAAACGACACGCGGAGCTTATCGCCGCGCGCACCGGCTTTTCTGCGGAGCTTTTCCGCATCCCATTCCATGCTCGGGTCAAAGGTCGTAAAGAAAAGGCTCCCGTCCTTCTCTCTGCTCCCGTTCGTCTTCATCAGCTTATCGCCGGCCGCAAGCGTCTGTCCGTTCAGCCGCATGCTGTGCAGCAGGACGACGCAGGGGCACAGCGCGGGGTCGATGCGCAGGCGCCTCGCCTCCGCAGGCAGGTCCACATGAAAAGTGATCATGCCCTCCCCCTGATACGGCTCATCCACAAAGAAGGACTCCTCTTCGCTGTAGCCCTTTCCGGTGTCAAAATAGACCTGAACCGTCGCCAGATTCTTTGCCTGCGCTGCCTGGCCGGAAGCGGCGCCCTCTTCCTCCGCCGCGATCTCCGCGGGGACAATCACCTTCTTTCCGAGCACGGCCCGCAGGTCGCCGAGGGAAAGCTGCCCCTTCGTGATCCCGTCCTGAAACGCCTTCTCCCGCGCGATGGAGTGCATGGCTTCATCCACATCCGCCCCCAGGCGCGCGTACAGCTCGTTCATCGTCATGTGTGACAGAAGACGTCTCCTGCGCTTTTCATCTTCCAGGAAGTAGACATGGAGCGACCTCAGGAGCATCTCCTGCGCGCTGTGCGCCTCTTCCGCCGCCCATTCATAGTCGATGGCCGTCCAGCTTTCCCCGTCGACCAGGATGTTGGAAAATATCATGTCCTGGTCCGCGAACGCGGTCTCCTCGCGGCAGCCCACGCGGCTCCGGTACTCCTCAAGCAGCGCAAAAAAAGCGTCGATATCATCGCGCATGAGCCGCTCATCAAGCATTCTCTCCAAAGAGACGCCGGGGATCATCGGAAACACCGCCGCATCCCCATCACTTTCGCAGGGTGCGATCATCAGCCCGCTTCCCGCATAGCGCTCCGTCAGCCTCCTGCAGGAGTCCAATAGGCGCCGGATGTGCGCCGCTGCTGCGTCACTCATCGGCGTCTTTGTCACGATATCTCCGTTTTCGCCGCGGGTCTGCATCGTGCGGATCCGGTACTGCGGCGCCCGGTCGTTGGAATATTTGCAGTAGACGACGGGGAGCGAAGGTCCCGTCACAACCAGGAAGGAGTTCGAAAACTGCGGAAACAGCCCGTCCGCAATCACGCCGCCAAAGGCCTTCTTCTCGTCAAACACAAGAAGCCGGTCCTGGTCAAAATTCCGGAGATTCTCGTTCAGCTCGCTCTCCGAAGGAAGGCGCTCATCGCTGTACAGCGCGGACATAAACTTATAGTCCGGATAAGGGTAGTAAAAGCTGTACTGCCCGTTGCCGCTCTCCTGAAGGATCCTTTCGAGCGCGGGCCTCGAAAACGTCCGCGCGACATTTTTCTCCCGCGGATAGTTTTCGATGCCGTCGTAATACCGGGCGGAGTGATCCTCCCTGCTGCCGGCAAAATATTTCATGCCCAGCCGGTTCTCGATCGCGACGACGATCCGGCCGCCCGGCTTCAAGTGCCGCCTGATGATCGAGAGCTCCCGCACGAACGGATCCTGATCGGTGTGGAGGTAGCTCTCCGCATACTCCAGGACCCCGATCAGAAAGACATAGTCATAATCCGTCGGCAGGACGGGCTCGATGTCCTCAAAATTTCCGACCCGGATGCAGATGTTGTCCGCATCCCTGTTTCTGTAGGCGTTGATGAGGGAGCGCACCTGCGAAAGCTCGACGCAGGTCACTTCCTTTGCCTTTTTTGCGAGCGTCCCCGTAATGGCGCCCGGTCCCGCACCGATCTCCAGGACCTTCTCCTGGCCCGTGAGCGGCAGCCAGTCGACGATATTGCCGCGGATGGAGGAGAGATGATAGAGCGTCGGCCAGTCTAGCCTGTCCCGGATGACCTCGTCAAAGCGCTCTGCCGGCGTCGTCTGCGCGATCTCGAGAAGCTCCTCCTCCACTGCGCCGTCACAGTACAGGTCCCGGCCGGAATACAGTGTGTAGTCCAGCGTCACGCCGCCTATTTTTTCCGTCTTTTCCCGAAAATCATTCATATCCGTCAGCCGCAGGCAGCCTCCGCGATCCCATCGGCAGTGATCACCTGTGTGAAGCGCACCTCTTTCCGCTTCAGCTGCGTGAGGCTCTTCGGTGCAGGCATTTTCGTCAGCTCCTCCAGGTCCGCAATGGCGTCGAAATCGCTCTCCGGGACTGTCCGTCCCAGCGCTTCCAGCACCACGCGCGGGAATTTATACGGGCTTGCCGTACTCAGGACGATCATCGGGAGCGCTGTCTTTTTCTCCTCTGCGACCTTCATTGCGACAGCGGTATGCGTATCGCAGAGATACCTCTCTTTGCTGTAACAGCTGAGAATGGTGGCCCGGCATGTCTCCTCATCGGTCCAGCCGCAGTCAAAATCCTCCCGGATGCGGGAGAGGATCTCCTCCCCGACCGTGTAGATCCCGTTTTCCGACAGCTCCTTCATCCACTCCTTTGTCTGTGCTGCGCTTCCGCTCACATGGAAAAGCAGGCGCTCTAAGTTGCTGGAGATCAGGATGTCCATGGACGGCGATGCAGTTTTGTAGAACGTGCGGCGCGCGTCGTATTCCCCTGTCGTCAGGAACTGGGTGAGCACGTTGTTCTGATTGGACGCGCAGACCAGCTTTCCGACGGGAAGCCCCATTTTCTTTGCATAGTAACCGGCCAGGATATCCCCGAAGTTTCCGGTGGGCACACAGAAGTCGACCTTCGCGTCGGCGGGCAGGTGCATGTCTTCCTTCACGCGAAACGCCGCGTAGAAGTAATAGACGATCTGCGGGACCAGGCGCCCCCAGTTGATGGAATTCGCGCTGGAGAAGCGGATATTTTTCTCCTCCATCTTCGCGCGAAGCGCTTCATCGGAAAAGACCTTCTTCACGCCTGTCTGCGCGTCGTCGAAGTTGCCCTCCACCGCGCACACCCGCACATTTGCTCCCTCCTGCGTCGCCATCTGCAGCCGCTGGATCTGGCTCGTGCCGTCCTGCGGATAAAAGACGCAGATCTCGATGCCGGGCAGATCCTTGTACCCGTCGAGCGCGGCCTTTCCCGTGTCGCCGCTCGTCGCGACGAGGATCCTGGTCGTCTCCGCATGACCCAGCATCCGCTTGGCCTCCGCAAGGAGTCTAGGCATCAGCTGCAGCGCGTAGTCCTTGAAAGCACAGGTGGGACCGTGCCAGAGTTCAAGCGAATAGACGCCGTCCCGGACGCGCGCGGTATAGCCCGCACCGCCCTCAAAGGCCGTCTCGTAGACCTCCTTCGCTGCCTTTTTCAGGAATGCCGGATCATATTCCGGCAGATAAAGCGGAAGGATCTCCCCGGCCAGCTCCGCATAGGAGAGCCCGCTCCATTTCTGCAGCGTCTCCTCACTGACCTGCGGAATCGTCTCCGGCACATACAGACCGCCGTCGCCCGAAAGGCCCCTGACGATCGCCTCCGCGGCGCTTACTGTTTCCGTGTTTCCCCTTGTGCTGATGTAACGCATTCGTTCCTCCTGAAATCTATCTCACTTCCACCGTGGAATTCATATCGTAATAGCCGACCGTGTTTTTGTCGGAAACAACGGTGAGGCTCAGGACATCGTACAGCCGGTGGTACACTGTGAAGTCCTGCTGTTCAAAGCCGGTCACGCCGAAGGACAAAAGGTACTCTCCGCCCTGCAGATCGATCCGCTGCCGGAAGGTGATGTGCTTGACCTCCCCCTTCGCGACCGGCTCCAGAAACGCTTTCTCGACCATTGTATTGGTTCCCGTGATCTCGACGCCGTAGATGTTCTTGACGGACACCGCAAAGATCGGCGCCGCGATGTCCTCCGCAAAGCGCACCGTCATGTGGAAGGTGCACTCACTCCCCTTTGTGACCGTCGAATTCTCCAGGCCGTTCTCGTCTGTGATTCCGTACTCGGTGATCTCGGCCTTGTGCGAGCCGTACTCCAGTGTCTCGGGGTTTTGCTGCAGCGCGCCGTGCGCCTTTTCCTTTTCGGCGGTCTCACCGGTCGCCTGTGCGTCCGTAGCGCCTCCCGGCTCCTCGTCCTCGCTGTCCAGCTGGCCCACGAGCACCTGCTTGTACATGTCGATCATCTGCTTCGGCGCGCCCTCGCCCAGCTTGTGGCCGCGGTTCAGAAGGACGACGCGGTCGCAGTATTTGCTGATGCTCGAGAGGTCGTGGCTTACAAAGAGCACGGTCTTGCCCGCCTTCTTAAACTCCTCGAACTTGTGGTAGCACTTTGCCTGGAAGAAGACGTCGCCGACGGAGAGCGCCTCATCCACAATGAGGATCTCCGGGTCGATATTGATCGCCACCGCAAACGCCAGCCGCATGAACATGCCGCTGGAGTAGGTCTTGACGGGCTGGTACACGTAGTCGCCGATATCCGCAAAGGACAGGATCGCATCGAGCTTTTCTTCGATCTCTTTTTCGGAAAAACCGATCATCGTTCCGTTCAGGTAGATGTTTTCGATCCCGTTATACTCAAGGTTAAAGCCCGCGCCCAGCTCCAGGAGCGCCGAGATGCGGCCGTTCACCGTCACTTCGCCAGCCGTCGGCGTCAGGACGCCCGTGATGATCTTCAGGATCGTGGACTTGCCGGAGCCGTTTGTCCCGATGATGCCGACCGTCTCGCCCCGGTAGACCGTCAGGTCCACATTCTGAAGTGCGAGATGCTCCCGCCCGCGCGTATGCTTCCCCGACAGGGAGAGCGCGTCCATGATGCGGTCGCGGTTGTGGTCGTAGAGCATGTACTTTTTCTGCAGGCCCTTTACCTGTATTGCAACGTCTCTTTCACTCATATGTCAGGTTCCCCGTCCCCCGCTTAAAGCACGTCCGAGAACATGGGCTTTAGCTTCTTGAACAGCAGGGACGAAAGTACGAATATGAACACCGTCACCAGCCAGAAATACGTGGAGGAGTAAAAGTGTTCCCAGAACCACCGCTCTCCGTAAATCGACATGCGGTAGCCCTCCACGATATAGGCCATGGGATTGAGCTTTACGAACCACTTCCACTTGTCGGAAATATCATGGATGTTCCACAGGATCGGCGTCGCCCAGATCCCGACCTGGATGATGATGCCGATGATCTGCTGCAGGTCCCGGAAGAACACGACGACCGAGCAGGTGGCGTAACACAGCCCCAGCACAAAGACATACTCGCAGAACATATAGTAGATCAGCTGGAGATAGTGGAGATTCGGGTAATAGCCGTACAGCGCGGCAATGATGATGAGCACGGCCGTGAAGAACACATTTACGAACAGCGCCGCCGTGATCTTGATGATCGGCAGGATGCTGATCTTGAACACGACCTTCTTCACAAGGTAATTGTACTCGAGGAGGGATGCCGTACCGCTCGGCAGGGCGTCCGAAAAGAAGAACCACGGCACAAGACCGGCCGTCAGGAAAAGAACGTACGGCACATCGACTCCCGTCCCTGCGATCTGCCTGCTGTTCCCGAAGATCCGGTCAAAGACGAACCAGTACATCAGCACCTGGACGACCGGCGGCACCATTGCCCAGATGATGCCAAGGTAGGAGCCCGCGTACCGCTTTTTGAAATCATTCTTCGCAAGGCGCCAGATCAGCCGCCTGTTCTGGATGAGTTCGACCGGGAGGACCGTCAGCTTGTCATAAAAGACGGTGAACACGAGCAGGAACACCGAAAGCAGCGCGCATCCGGATATTTTCTTGAGCATCGCGGTGTGCGCATCCTCCAGCGGATTGTTGTGAAGTATGAGCAGCGCCATCACGACGATGGCCAGTCCCCACGACACGCCCAGTATGGCTTTTTTCTTCTTGGAAAGTCCGCTCATGTGCGATGCTTACTCCCTGTGCGCATATCCCGAAAGAGGCGGCCATTTCCGGTCCTTGTCCGACAAAGTGAGCTCCATGCCCTCCGGGATCGGCCAGTCGATCCCGATCTCCGGGTCATTGTAGATGATGCCGCCCTCGTCGTTTGCATGGTAAAAGTCCGTGCATTTATAGGTGAACTCCGCGTAATCGGAAAGGACAAGGAAGCCGTGCGCGAAATTCTTCGGAATAAAAAACTGCTTCTTGTTTTCCGCGGACAGGACGACGCCGTGCCACTTCCCGAAGGTCGGGGAGCCCTGCCGCAGGTCGACTGCGACATCAAAGACTTCGCCGCGCACGACACGCACCAGCTTGTCCTGCGGGAAACCTATCTGGTAGTGCAGGCCGCGCAGCACGCCCCTGCGGCTCGCGGACTGGTTGTCCTGTACGAAGACATGCGGGATGCCCGCCTCCGCAAAATCCTTCTGCTGATAGGTCTCCATGAAATAGCCGCGCGCATCCTCAAACACCTGCGGCGTGATGATCTTCAGCCCTTCGATCTCACATGTTTCAACTGTCAGTTTGCCCATGATCTTTCCTTTCAAAGACCTTCTGCGATGTCCGCCAGGTATCTCCCGTATTCCGTCTTCATGAGAGGCTCCGCCAGGGAAAGGAGCTGCGCCCTGTCGATATAGCCTTTCTTGTAGGCGATCTCCTCGATGCAGGAGACGTAGAGTCCCTGCCGCTTCTGGAATGCGGAGACAAAGTCCGCCGCATCAAGCAGCGCGTCGTGCGTCCCCGTATCGAGCCAGGCAAAGCCCCGCCCAAGGACCTCTACATGGAGTTTTCCTCTCTGCAGGTACTCGTTGTTCACGGTCGTGATCTCGATCTCGCCGCGCGCCGAGGGCTTTACGTTCTTTGCGATCTCCACGACGTCGTTGTCGTAGAAATAAAGGCCCGGAATCGCATAATTGCTCTTCGGCTTTGCCGGTTTTTCCTCGATGGAGACCGCGATGCCGTTTTCGTCAAACTCCACGACGCCGTACTCCCTCGGATCCTTCACGTAGTACCCGAAGATCGTCGCGCCCTCCGTCCTGGCCGCCGCGCTCATGAGGACGCGGGAAAAGCTCTGCCCGTAGAAGATGTTGTCGCCCAGCACGAGTGCGCAGGCATCGTCCCCGATGAACTCCTCTCCGATGATGAAGGCGTCCGCAAGTCCCCGCGGCACCTCCTGCACGCGGTAGGTAAAGGACAGGCCAAGCTGACTCCCGTCTCCCAAAAGCTCCTCGAACACCGGCAGGTCGCGGGGTGTCGATATGATCAGGATCTCCCGGATGCCCGCGAGCATCAACGTGGAAAGGGGATAATAGATCATCGGCTTGTCATACACCGGCATGATCTGCTTCGATATGGCTTTGGTCAGCGGGTACAGGCGCGTGCCCGATCCGCCCGCAAGGATGATTCCCTTCATGTTTCTCTCCTTTTGCTCAGACGCTGCAGCTTATTTTTCAGGCGCCGTAGAACTCCTCATAGTATTTCTGGTATGCGCCGCTCGTGACGTGCTCCATCCACTCCGGGTGCTCGAAATACCACCGGATTGTCTTCCGGATCCCCTCGCGGAACATCGTCTCCGGCTCCCAGCCGACCTCCTCCCGGATCTTGTCCGGGGCGATCGCATAGCGCCTGTCGTGCCCCTTGCGATCCTCCACATAGGTGATGAGATCCTTGGAGACATTTTTCTTGCTCGGATCCTCATCCGGAAGGAGTTCGAGAAGCGTCTCGATCACCAGATTCACGATCTCGATATTTCGTTTTTCATTGTGTCCG
>CACZQP010000124.1 GCA_902783385.1 uncultured Lachnospiraceae bacterium
ACCGTTGCCGGCGGCTTGGGAGTATAGTCAAACAGAACTCTGTTGATCCCGGGAACCTCGTCGATGATGCGTTTTACGAGATGGTCGATCAGCTCGTCGGAGAGGTGCTCGACAGTGACCTCCATGACATCCGTCGTGTTGATGGCGCGGATGATGCACGGCCAGTCAAAGGTGCGCTTGCCTTCCTTGACGCCCGTGGACTTGAAATCCGGGACGACAGTGAAATACTGCCACACTTTCCCTTCCAGGCCGTTCTTTGCAAATTCCTCGCGCAGAATCGCGTCGGATTCCCTGACGGCTTCCAGGCGATCGCGGGTGATCGCGCCGGGGCAGCGTACGCCGAGACCGGGGCCGGGGAACGGCTGGCGGTCGACCATGCTGTCCGGAAGTCCGAGGACGCGGCCAACGACGCGCACTTCATCCTTGAACAGGATCCTTACAGGCTCGACGAGCGCAAAGCGAGATGCGATATCTTCCGGCAATCCGCCCGCGTTGTGATGAGCCTTGATGCCTGCTTCGCTTTCCAGAATATCCGGCCAGATCGTTCCCTGCGCCAGGAATTCCACACCATCGAGTTTTCTTGCTTCGTCAGCGAAAACGTCGATGAACTCTTCTCCGATGATATGTCTTTTCTGCTCAGGGTCGGTCACGCCCGCAAGCTTGTCAAGGAACCGGTCCACCGCATCCACATAGATCAGGTTCGCATCCATCTGGTTCCGGAAGACTTCGATGACCTGTTCGGGTTCGCCCTTTCGAAGCAGGCCGTGGTTGACATGCACGCAGATAAGCTGCTTGCCCACCGCCCTGATCAAAAGCGCGGCCACTACCGATGAATCCACACCGCCTGAAAGCGCAAGGAGCACCTTCTTGTCTCCGACCTGTTCTCTGATTGCAGAGACCTGTTCGTCAATGAATGCCTGCGCAAGAGCGGGCGTTGTAATTCGTTCCATGGATTCTGGTCTTCTGATTTCAGACATAGTATCCTCCTTTTAGTTCGTATAGTTATCGAAATAGCCCTGAACGAGGACGACGGGCGTGCCCTTGTCACCGGATCCGCTGGTCAGGTCACAGAGAGAACCGATGAGATCGGTCAGCTGGCGGGGCGTCGTGCCCTGCGATGCCATGTTGCCCTTGAGGTCGCCGTCCTTCTTGCGGATGCTATCGGAAATCGCCTGCTTTAAGGCTTCGCCGGAGAGATCCTTAAAATCGTTGTCCGCGAGATATTTCAGCTTCAGCTCGTTCGGCGTGCCGATGAGGCCGTCCGTGAAGGCGGGAGATACGACCGGATCGGCCAGCTCCCAGATTTTTCCCTGGGGATCCTTGAAAGCGCCGTCGCCGTAGACCATAACCTCAACATGCTTTCCGGTCGCGTCAAGGATGCGCTTCTGCACGTCCAGCACGAGGTCCTTGCATTCGCGCGGGAAGAGCTTGATCTTGTCCTCCGTGGATTTGTTCGAGCCGAGAAGCCCGTATTTTTCGTTGCAGCCGCTGCCGTCCACCGGCGCGTTCATGATGTCGTCGAGGCCGAGCACGATCTTTGCGCCGGCATCCTTCAGGATCCGCTTCGTCCTCGCCCTGGTGTGGATGTCGCAGGTCAGGACACAGTCTGTATAATCAAGGATCGCCTTTGCCTGGTTGGCGAAGATGATCTCGACCTCCGCGCCGCACTCACGGATCAGGTCTCCGTAATACTGCACGTAATCGACACCGGTAAACTCATGCTTGTTCACGCCGAAGAGCTCCCTGTACTTTTCCAGCGTCAGAACGTCGCTGTAGGGGTTGACGCCCGCAGCGTCTATCTTGTCCAGGCTCACCAGCTCGTTGCCGACCTCGTCGGAGGGGTAGCTCAGCATCAGGACGATCTTCTTTGCGCCCTTTGCGATGCCGCGCAGGCAGATCGCGAAACGGTTGCGGGACAGGATCGGGAAAATGACGCCGATCGTCTCCCCGCCGAGCTTTGCCCGCACGTCCGCAGCAATGTCGTCGACACTTGCGTAATTGCCCTGGCTTCTTGCAACGATAGATTCCGTGATGGCAATGACATCGCGGTCATGCAGGGGGAAGCCCTCGATCTCCGATGCCTCAAGAACGCTCTGGGATACGATCTGCGCAAGATCGTCACCCTCGCGGATGATCGGGCAGCGGATACCTCTGGAAACTGTACCGACTCTTCTCTCCTTCGCCTCCATGTTTTTCTCCCTTCTTATATCAAATGGAAAACGCATTCTGATGACCTTTTCAAGCCGTTTTTTAACAGGAAGAGTTTACCACTCGCAGGTATTCTGTACAATCCCGTTTTTGCACAAAATATCGACATTTAGTATTCAGCGTACTATACTGTACTATATGTTCGGTCAAGGTAAAAGAAAGGGTCCCATCATGCATCTTTATGAATCATCGTCAGCTGCTCCAAAAATCACGGTATTCGGTGTCGGCGGCGTCGGCGGAACACTCTCCGCGATGCTTCTGAAAAAGTACGGCGGAAACGTCTCGCTGATTGCGCGCGGCGCGCGAAAAGAGCATCTGCTGCAGAACGGACTCA
>CACZQP010000125.1 GCA_902783385.1 uncultured Lachnospiraceae bacterium
CAGCCTTGATCGCGTAGATCGCGTCATAGGAGTCCGCTGCAAACTGGTTCGGGATCTCGCCGTGCTTTTCCTGGTATGTCTTGACGAAGTTCTGCGTCAGCTCATCCTCCGCATCCGCCGCGAACGGGGTCAGCAGCATCAGGTCCTCTGCGAGGGAGACGTCGAAGTTTTCAACGCCCAGGATACCGTCCATGCCATCGCAGCCGAAGAACACCGGCTTAAAGCCCATGGTGTCCGCCTGCTGCAGGATCAGGGAAGCCTCCTGATAATAGATGGGAAGGAATACCAGCTCTGCGCCGGCGTCCTGTGCCTTCTGGATCTGGACGGAGAAATCCGTCTTGGAATCTGCAGTGAAAGCCTCCTCGGAGACGATCTCAAGACCCTGGTTCGGCGCCTCCTGTGCGAAGGTCTGGTAGATGCCGGACGAGTAGACATCGGAGCTGTCATAGATCACGCCGATCTTCTTCTGCGTGAGGTTCTGGCCGATGTACTGCGCGGAAGCCTTGCCCTGGTTGGGATCCGAGAAGCAGACGCGGAATACGTTGTCATAGTTGACACAGTCCGCCGCGGAACCCGAAGGGGTCAGCTGGAACATATTGTCATTGTGGCTCTCCTCAGCGACCGCGATGCAGCACGCGCTGGTGACGGAACCATTCAGGAACTGCATGCCCCAGTCCTTTAACGTGTTATATGCGTTGACAGACTTCTGGCTGTCAAGCTCGTCGTCCTCGCTCTTGAGTTCGACCTGGAAGCCGCCGATGCCGCCTGCCGCGTTGATCTCCGCGACAGCGATCTCCGCGCCGTACTGCACCGCCTGGCCATAGGCAGCCGCGCCGCCTGTCAGCGGTCCGATCACGCCGATCTTGAATGCTTCCGCTCCGGAAGCTGTGCTCTCACTCTGGGCAGGTGCCGCTGCAGGGGCTGCCGCCGGTGCCGCTGCGCCGCCGCAGCCGGCAAGCGATACTCCCATCATCAGGACCGCCGCTGCAAGCGCGAGACTTCTCTGTAATTTCTTCATGGTTCCGCTCCTCCTTTTGTTTTATCGTTCCTTCCGCATTTTTACCGCGTCAGAGTGCGGATTGAGACGCATTCCCGGTAAATCTGCATAAAAATGTAATTACTCCCTACTATAATCACTGGTTTATGCAATGTCAACAAAAATCAATGGCCGAGTATATCAAAAATGCTCATCTGGTTGGTCTCCGGAATATCCCCAAGCATCCCAAGCTCCTGCATCTTGTCGATCAGGGTCGCCGAGACCTTCGTGCGGTTTTTAAAATCATCTTTGGACAGGAACGGTCCATCCTTTACCGCATCCACGACGGACTGGGCAGCGATGACGCCCATTCCCTGGATCGATGTGAGGGAAGGCATGATCCTGCCGTCGATGACCCTGAAATTCCGCGCGCCCACAAGCGTCAGGTCAACCGGCATGAATTCGATCCCGCGCGCATACATTTCGCGCACGATATACATATCCTCCAGCGTGTCCTGATCCTTCTTCGGAAGCCCGGGCCGGTGCTCATATTCGTCTATGAGTGCAAGGAGCTTTCCCTGTCCCTCACACATCAGCTCGTAGTCGAACGCGGACGCGCGGATGCTGAAGTAGGCGGCATAATATGCCTGCGGATAGTACACCTTGCAGTATGCGATGCGAAGCGCCATCATGACATATGCCGCGGCGTGCGCCTTCGGGAACATGTAGGAGATCTTCTCGCAGGATTCCAGGTACCAGTCCGGGATGTTCGCCGCGCGCATTGCCTCTTTCATGTCCGGCTTTAAGCCCTTGCCCTTGCGGACGCTCTCCATGATCTTGAAGGCCGTCGCGTTCTCCATTCCCTCATGGATAAGGAACGTCATGATGTCATCGCGCGTGCATATCGCCGTCGACAGTGTCGCGAATCCGTTTTTGATGTAGTACTGCGCATTGTCCAGCCAGACGTTCGTCCCGTGGGAGAGCCCCGATATGCGGACGAGCTCCGACATCGTCGTGGGCTTCGTGTCCTCCACGATCCCGATGACGAACTTCGTGCCGAACTCCGGGATGCCCAGGATTCCCACGGGAATGCCGCCGTTCTGCTCCGGCGTGATGCCGAGCGCCTCCGTGCTCCGGAACAGGCTCATGACCTTCGCATCGTCCAGCGGAATCTCCGTGGGCTCGATGCCGGTGAGGTCCTGCAGCATGCGGATCATCGTCGGATCGTCGTGCCCCAGGATATCGAGCTTCAACAGGTTGTGGTCGATCGAGTGATAATCAAAATGCGTCGTGATGATGTCCGAGGTCATGTCGTTGGCCGGGTGCTGGACAGGCGTGAACGTGTTGATATCCTCTCCGAGGGGCAGCACTACAATGCCGCCCGGGTGCTGACCCGTGCTCCGTCTGATGCCGACACAGCCCTTTGCCAGGCGGTCGAGCTCGCACCTGCGCTTGGGGACCTCTTTTCTCGCGTAGTAGTTCTTTACGAAGCCGTATGCGGTCTTGTCCGCGACCGTCGCGATCGTACCGGCCTTGAACGTCTGTCCGGCACCGAAAATAACCTCCGTGTAACGGTGCGCCTTCGACTGGTATTCTCCGGAAAAGTTGAGATCGATATCCGGCTCCTTGTCGCCGTGGAATCCGAGGAACGTCTCGAACGGAATGCCGAAGCCGTCTTTTTTGAGAGGCTTTCCGCATTTCGGGCACATCTTTGCCGGCATGTCGATCCCGCACCTGTTGCTGTAGGCGCGGACCTCTTCCGAATCAAAATCGCTGTAGTGACACGACGGGCAATAGTAATGCGGGCTTAAGGGATTGACCTCCGTGATGCCCGCCATCGTCGCGACGAACGAGGATCCCACAGATCCTCTCGAGCCGACGAGGTATCCGTCCTCCACAGACTTCCATACGAGCTTCTGCGCGATGATGTACATCACCGAATAGCCGTTGCTGATAATGGAGTGCAGTTCCTTTTCCAGGCGCTCCTGCACGATGGCGGGGAGCGGGTCGCCGTACATCGCATGCGCCCTGTCGTAGCAGATCCTGCGCAGCTCGTTGTCGCTGTCTGGAATAACGGGCGGACATTTGTCCGGGCGCACCGGCGCGATCACGTCGATCATATCCGCGATTTTCTGCGTGTTCGTTATGACGACTTCCTTTGCCTTCTCCGCTCCCAGGTAGGAGAATTCCTGCATCATCTCGTCCGTCGTTTTAAAATACAGCGGCGCGGACTCTTCGTCGGCAAGACCTATGCCGTCCTGGATAATCGTCCGGTAGATCTCGTCGGCGGGATCCATGAAGTGGACATCGCCTGTCGCAACGACGGGCTTTCCCATCGTCTCGCCCAGCTGCACGATCCTGCGGTTTAAATCGAGCAGATCCTCCTCTGTCTGAATGTCCGGATAGCGGTTCCTGTATTTTTCGTCCAGAAGAAAGCGGTTGTTGTCCCGCGGCTGGATCTCCAGATAGTCATAAAAATCGACGATCCTTGCAATGGTCTCGTCGGAGCGCGTCTCGAGCAGCGCCTCGAACAGCTCTCCCGCGACGCAGGCGCTGCCGACAAGAAGCCCCTCCCTATGCTTCATGAGCTCACTCTTGGGAATGCGCGGCTTCTTGAAAAAATACTTCAGATGGGAATCGCTGATGAGCTTATACAGATTGACGCGTCCCGTCTCGTTCTGTACAAGGAGCACGCAGTGCGACATGTGGAGACGCTTGATGATCTCCTCGTTGCTCTCCGCCATCTCCTCGATCTGCGTAAAGGTGCGGGTGCCCCTTTCCCGCAGAAGCTCCATCTCCCGAAGAAAAATCCCCGCCGTCGCCTCGGCGTCATCCACCGCACGGTGATGCGTCCTGAGTTCGACCTCCAGGAGCTTCGCCACCGCATCCAGCGTGTAGCGCGCATGCCCGGGCAGAAGAATTCGGGCGATGCCCTCCGTATCCACCGTCGTGATATCAACCTCTATTCCCAGCGCGCGCGCCTTTTCCTTCACAAATCCGATGTCGAAACCGACATTGTGTCCGACGAGCCGGCATCCGCCGCAGAATTTCAGGAACTCCGGAAGCACCGTGCCGATGGTGTCCGCGTCCTTTACCATGTCATCGGTGATCTGCGTGAGCTTCTGGATATGGTAAGGGATCGGCTCCTGCGGGTTCACGAAGCAGGAAAAGCGGTCCGTGATCCGGCCGTTTTCGATCTTCACCGCGCCGATTTCGATAATCCGGTTCTTTACCGGGGAAAACCCCGTCGTCTCCAGATCAAAGACCACATAGCTTTTGTCCGAAAACTCCTCAGCGGTATCATCCGCACTGCCGGGGTCGACCGTCTTTTTCAAATCGTCCACGAGGTAACACTCCACCCCGTAGATCACCTTGAAGAAGTCCTCCGAGGCGACAGGGGAAAGCCCCTTCTCCTTGCGGCGGCCGTTCTCCTCCTTGAGCAGATCCGTGCGCATGTGAAAGGCGTCCGGAAACGCCTGGACATTTCCGTGGTCCGTGATGGCGATTGCGGGCATTCCCCACGTGTAGGCGCGCTTTACCAGGTCCTTGCACTCCGACACCCCGTCCATGTCGCTCATCTTGGTGTGGCAGTGAAGCTCCACCCGCTTGTTCACATAATTGTCCTGCCGCACTTCGAGGAAGGATTCCCCCTTCATGATCCCGGAGATACGGCCGAAGACAAGCTCCGAATCAAAGGTGTCCAGCTGCGCCTTTCCGCGGATCCGGACAAACGTACCCTCCTTCAGGTAGCCGGACAGCTCGTCCAGGTCCTCGGTTCCGACAAAGATCTTACAGGTGATGGAATCCGTGAGGTCCGTGATGCTGAAGATCACGATCGATTTATTGTTTTTGATATTCCGCGACTCAAACAGGAAGATCCTGCCGCGCACGATGATATCTCCGGTCTCGCCGATGATGCTCTCGAGCGGGACGGCATCCCCTTCGAATGCCCTGCCGAACAGGACATCGTCCCTGTCGGAGAATATGAAGGGGTGCTTTTTCCTTGCGCCTTTGCCTTTTTCTGCAGAACCATGCGGGTTCTGTACCGCCTCCGCCGCCGCTTCCTTTTCCGGCGGAGCCTGGTCTCTTTTCTTTGTGACGACAACGGGGCCGTCCGGTCCCTCCTCTACATCGATGTAGGCGGGAAGCGGCGCCTCGTCCCAGGGAAGATCAACTGTCTGGGGCATGTCTTTTTGTACAGCGCTTTCTTCACTGTCCGCCCTGACATGTACGGCCGCCTCTTCGCTGCGCGGCTTTTGTACGCCGCCGTCTCCGGCCGGCACAAATTCCGCCGTCACCCGCACCGGTATGCCGAAGCGCTGCAGGAAGATGCTCTCGATTCCCTCCGTCATGCGCGGGGCCTTCTCCCTGCTCAGAGCGTTTTCCTTCAGGCGGATCCTGATCTCGTCCTCCTCCGGGAATGTAATGTCTGCCCCCGCAAAGATGCGTCCCATGACTGGGGATGCATTCTCCATCTCACACAGGAGCGATGCGCGGTACGCTTCCATCAGCTCCTTTGCATGGTAGCTCCCGGGAAGCGTATAGCGCTCGGTGATGTAGACCTGCCTGTCCGGCCTGTCCATCAGCTGCCTTGCGATCTCCCGCTGCATGCGAAGGACATGCGTCTTCTCGATCAGGTGCCCGGAGCTCATATAGATGCGAAGTTTGGAGTGATCCGAATTGGTCGTCACGCGCTCGACCTGCGTCTCCTCGAACAGGTCATGGAGCTGTCTGTGGACGCGCAGCGTCGGAAACACGTCAAAAAAAGCTTTGCTCATTCGTTCGTCCAGTTATCCAGTTCTTCTTTCAGCGCCGCGAGCAGGTCCTCTTCCCTGACCTTGCGCAGGATCTTTCCCTTTTTGATGATGAGACCTTCCCCGTCGCCGCCCGCTATCCCGATGTCCGCCTCTTTGGCCTCGCCGGGGCCGTTTACCGCGCAGCCCATGACGGCGACCTTCAGATGCATAGGGTAATTTTGCACCATTGTCTCCACGCGGGAGGCAAGGTCGATCATGTCGATCTTCGTTCTTCCGCAGGTCGGGCAGGAGACCACCTCGATCCCCTCCTCATAAAGTCCCAGATCCCGCAGAATCTGCTTTGCGGAGCGGATCTCCTGCACCGGATCCCCCGTCAGCGAGACGCGGATCGTATCGCCGATCCCACGGTAGAGGATCGCGCCGATCCCGATCGCGGACTTGATGTTCCCGGAGTAGAGGGTCCCCGCTTCCGTGATCCCGACATGCAGCGGGTACCGGGTCTTCTCCGCGATCAGCTCGTGCGCGCGGATGCAGGTGCGCACGTCAGAGGACTTGATGCTGATCACGATATTGTCATAGCCGCAGGCCTCCACGATCTGCACCTTGTCCAGTGCGCTCTCCACCAGCGCTTCCGGCGTGACGCCGCCGTACTTTTCAAGGAGCGGCTTCTCCAGAGATCCGCTGTTTACGCCGACGCGGATCGGGATATTCCCGGACTTCGCACATGCGACGACGGCGCGGATCTTCTCCTCCCCGCCGATGTTGCCGGGATTGATGCGGATCTTGTCGGCGCCGTTTTCCATGGCGAGGATCGCCATGCGGTAATCAAAATGAATGTCCGCCACAAGCGGAATATGGATCCTTTCCTTTATCCCGCGGATCGCGCGCGCCGCATCCTCGTCCGGTACCGTACAGCGCACGATATCGCACCCGGCCTCTTCAAGCCGGAGAATCTGTGCAACGGTGGCGTCCACGTCGCCCGTCGGCGTATTGGTCATAGACTGAATGGCGACGGGAGCCCCGCCGCCGATCACTCTGGATCCGATCCTGATCTGTTTCGTATGATCCCTGTATGTCATACAGAGTCCCCTTTCAGCGGAAAAACCGCGCAATATCGTTGAACATCACAAAGACCATCAGCACAATGAGCGCCGCGATCCCGGCCAGATGCACCATGCCCTCCTTGTCCGGCGGAATGGGCTTGCCCCTCACCGCCTCCACAAGGAGGAAAACAAGCCTTCCGCCGTCCAGCGCAGGGAGAGGCAGAAGATTCATGATCCCCAGGTTGATCGAAAGGAGCGTCGCCAGGTTCAGGAAAGAAAGAAGCGTCACCATGATGCCGTATGGACGCGCCGATTCATAGGTGTCGTCCACAGCCTTCACGATCCCCACGGGACCCGAGAGATCGTCACGGTGAAAATGTCCCGTCACCATATTCTTCAGAGATTTAAAGGTCGCCTTGATCCAGTACTGCGTCTCATAGAAGCCGTACTGAAAGACCTGCGGCGCACTGCAGCGGATGTATTTCCCGCTTCCGCGCAGGCCGATGAGATATCGTCCGTCCTCCTCGTAGTAGCGGGGCGTCAGGGTCGTCTCATGCCTTTCGCCGTTCCGCTCATAGACGATCTCCAGGGGCGTCCCGTAATTGAGCTGCGAGATGAGCGAGACCTCGCGGTACAGGTGAATGCTCTCCCCGTTGATGCGCCGGATCACATCGCCCGCCTCGATCCCGGCTTCCATGGCCGCGCTGTCCTCCATGACCGACTGCACGACCGGCAGATCCGTCCCTGCGAACGCGACGATGATCAGCGCAAAAACAAAGCCAAGGATCAGATTGGCGAACGGTCCCGCAAATACCGTTGCGATGCGCGCAAAGACCGGTGCGTTCGGGAAGGCCCTCTCGTCGACTTCTCCGCCGTTTTCCCGCTCTTCCATTTCCAGCGCGTCAAGTCCGTCATAGATGCATGAGCCGCCGAACGGAAGCAGCCTTATGCAGAAATCCGTCTCGCCCCGCTCTTTTTTATACAGGAGAGGTCCCATGCCGATGTTGAATTCGCGCACGCGGATGCCGCCCCGCACGGCGACCGCGTAATGGCCGAACTCGTGCGCAAGAACAATCACACCGAATATGATCAGAAAAATGATGATGCTGATAAACAATTACACTCCTCTCTGAAAGCCAAAGCCGTTTCGAACATAGACCCGCGCCTCTTCCTCCGCCCCGAGGACCTCCTCCAGCGAAGGAGCCGCGATGACGCTGTGTGCCCGCATGGCGCCCTCAATTGCCTCATAGATCGCCGGGAACGTGATCTTTCCGCGGAGAAAAAGCCCGACCGCCTCTTCATTTGCGGCATTAAAAACCGTCGGCATGCTGCCGCCCGCATGGGCGGCCTCATAGGCGAGCGGTAGTCCGCGGAATGTATCGGTGTCCGGCTGCGCAAACCGGATTTCCGAGAGCGTCCTGAAATCCAGTTTCGGAATATCCAGCGGAACCCTGTCCGGGTAAAAGAGCGCGTACTGGATCGGCAGCCGCATATCCGGCGCAGCGAGCTGCGCCATGACGGAGCCGTCTGCAAATTCCACCATGGAGTGAATGATCGACTGCGGCTGCACAACGACCTCGATGTCGTCCACATCCACATCGAAGAGCCACTTTGCCTCTATGACCTCCAGCCCCTTGTTGACAAGTGAAGCGGAATCCACCGTGATCTTTGCCCCCATGCTCCAGTTGGGGTGCCGCAGTGCATCCTCCGCCGTCATGCCGGCGAGCTCCTCTTTCTTTTTTCCGCGGAACGCGCCGCCGGAGCAGGTAAGGAGGATGCGCGAAAGGCGCTCCCTCGGCTCGCCGTTTAAGCACTGGAAGATCGCGCTGTGCTCGGAATCGACGGGCAGGAGCTTTACGCCGGCTTTCTGCACGGCCGGCACGATGAGGTGCCCCGCAGTCACAAGGGTCTCCTTATTCGCGAGCGCGATGTCCTTGCCCGCTTCGATTGCCGCAAGCGTCGGACGAATGCCGATCATGCCGACAACCGCGTTCAAGAGGATATCCGCGTCCTCCATGGCGGCGATCTCCAGAAGCCCCTCCATACCGCTTACGACGCGGGTTCCGGTATCCGCGACCCGCACGCGCAGGTCCTCGGCTGCCGCTTCCTCCCACATACATACAAGGCGCGGGGAGAACTCCCGCACCTGCGCTTCGATCCTTTCCGTATTCCTGCCTGCTGCCAACGCCGTTACCTTAAGTCTTTCCGGCCAGGCGCGGACCACGTCCAGCGTCTGCATGCCGATAGAACCCGTGGAGCCCAGCAGGGCGATCCGAGTGTATTCTCCTGTCTTTGTCATGTCATCCGATCTCCTAGAGTGCCGGCAGCAGAAAAACTGCCAGATAATAAATCACGGGGGCAATAAAGATCACACTGTCGAATCGGTCCATGATGCCGCCGTGTCCGGGAATGATCGTCCCGTAATCCTTGATGCCGTGATTCCGCTTGATTGCGGAGGCCGCGAGGTCGCCGATCATGCTGATGATGCTTCCGGCAAATCCGATGATGGCAAATGCAGCCGTCAGGTCTTCCCCGGGGTAATAATGACTGATCACCTGTGCGGTCAAAACGCACAGAAGAACGGAGCCCGCCACGCCGCCGATTGCTCCCTCGACTGTCTTTTTCGGACTGAGGACTGGCGCCATCTTGTGGCGTCCGAAAAAGCGCCCGGTAAAATACGCGCAGGTGTCACAGATCCATGAGCAGAAAAAGATCGTCGCGTAAATGAAAATGCCGTATTTAAGCTCTCTGGCCAGATAGATATAGGACAAAAGGACCGGGCCGTAAAGATAGCAGAAAAACGCTGCCATGACCTGCTCCGCCCGGTATTTCGGGAAGGTCAGCACATAAATTGACATCTGTGTCAGAAATAGCAGGATAACCATCGACATCATGATGCGGGATACGATGTCGTCCGGCAGATTTTCCATGCCGTTCGTCTGTGTGAGCGTGATCAGCACGTAGTGAACGGGAATTGCGACAAATCCCGCCACGGAAAGCGGATGGAGCTTTTTCTCCGGCGTGCTTCCGATGACGCCGGCAGCGCGCAGCAGCTCATCGTAAGCGGCGAAGGCACAGGCACACAGCACAACGGAAAGCAGCGGTCCGCCCGCAATACCGCAGACGACCGCCAGGATCCCTATGACTGTTCCGCTGATGACTCTTATCTTCACTTTAATCCGCTTCCTGCTTCTCTTTACTGTCTTACTCTGTCACAAGGCCGCCGTAGCGCCGCTCCCGGTGATTGTACGCATCGATTGCGCGCTCCAGTTCTTCCTTCGTAAAGTCAGGCCATGCCACATCCGTGAAATAGAACTCCGCATATGCACACTGCCAGAGAAGGAAATTCGAGATCCGCTGCTCTCCGCAGGTGCGGATGAGCAGGTCCGGATCCGGCAGGTCATGCGTGTCAAGTCTTGCGGCAATGTCCTCCTGCGTCAGATTCCGGGCGGAAAGTGTGCCGCTTTCCGCTTCCCCGGCGATGCGTTTCACCGCACGCAGAATCTCATCCCTGCCGCCGTAGTTGATGGCGATCTGGAAGTGTATGCCGGTATTCTTTGCCGTTTTCTCCTCCAGCTCCGCAATCGCCTCCTGCAGGTCCTCATCGAGTGCGGACCTGTCGCCGATCACACGGACACAGACGTTGTTCTTTGCGCATTTTTCCTGACTGGAGCGCATGTATGCGCGCAGCAGGTTCATCAGTGTCTTCACTTCCAGCGCGGGACGCTGCCAGTTCTCCGTGGAGAACGCGTACACCGTCAGATACCGGATCCCCATATGATCGGCATCCTCCAGGATCTGTTCCACGACCTCCGCGCCCTTCTTATGGCCGGCCGTGCGCGGCAGGCCTCTCTTTTTTGCCCAGCGGCCGTTGCCATCCATGATGATGGCAACGTGTGCCGGGATCTTTCTCTCTTCACCCATCGTTTTGGCGCTCTGCTTCCTTCACGAATGCTGTAATCGTAGACCATTGCGGGAGCCTCGCCAGAGGCTCTGCGCCAGAATGCTGATTCTGGCG
>CACZQP010000126.1 GCA_902783385.1 uncultured Lachnospiraceae bacterium
AACGGTCGCCCCTTGGAGGTCAAACAAAAATAACCGTTCAGCCTACCAAACTGGGACGGTTATTTTTTTGTTATCTGGATTACCAGACCTACAAGAGCAACCACAAAAAGCCCAAATGTGAGCAGATCGTATGTGCTATTGACGGTGGGAAGCGTCATTGCGCTTCGCGCAAAGCCGCGGGAGCTTGCAGCGATCACAGATCGCGCAAGCTCCCCAATCAAAAGAGACGGTGAGAAACATCAACGCGAAAAACGCGTTGATGTACGAGCTTGCTTCGCAAGCTCGGAAGCGCTGTCGTACGGTAAGAGAAGAGGGATATGGCTTTTGCCATATCCCTCTTCTCTTACCGGAGACGGTGGGATTCGAACCCACGTGGCAGTTGCCCGCCAAACGCATTTCGAGTGCGCCCCGTTATGACCGCTTCGATACGTCTCCAAACAGCCTACTCATTATATGCTAAACCCGCGAACGGTTTCAAGAGTCAATTCACAGGGTCCGTTTGCCGAGCCGGCCCCCTGTACTCGAGGCATACCATCGTCAGGTCGTCGAACTGCTCCGCGTCTTTCACGAACGCGTCCACGTCCGCGCGCACGTTTTCAAGGACCTGCTTCGGTCCCGCGTTCACGTCCCGGTTCAGGGCTTCGAGGATTCTGTCTGTTCCGAACAGGCAGTTCGCCGGATCTGTCGCTTCGGCCAGTCCGTCAGAATACAGGAAGACGCGCGCGTTTTTCCTGAGCTGAATCTCATATTCCCTGTATTTCAGCCCGGGCATGCCGCCGACGACAAATCCGTGCTTTGCCTTTACAAGACGGTATTTTCCGTCTTCCCCTGTCAGGAACGGGTACTCATGCCCCGCATTGGCCGCCGTAAGCTTTCCGCTGGACAGTTCCAGAACGCCGAGCCACACGGTGACGAACATCCCCTCCGGATTATTGGCGCAGATGATATCGTTGGTTGCATTCATGATCTCGGCCGGGGACCTGTGCTGTCTCGCGTTCATATCCAGTACGATCTTGGAAGCCATCATGAAGAGCGCCGCGGGAATTCCCTTGCCGGACACATCCGCGATGAGGATACACAGGTGATCCTCGTCGATCATGAAAAAGTCATAGAAATCTCCGCCGATCTCCCGCGCCGGATCCATGACGGCATAGAGGTCGATCTCCGGTCGGTCGGGAAACGGCGGGAATGTATGCGGCAGCGCATTTTCCTGGATCCGGGTGGCAAGGGTCAGCTCCGTGCCGATGCGCTCCTTCTCCGCCGTAATGACGCGGATGCTGTTCATATAGTTGTCCATCTCTGCCGCCAGGGCGCTGACGTCCTCGGAGAGCTGGCCGATCTCGTTGTGCGGTCTCACCTCCGCCAGATTATCAAGGACGCTCCTGCTGTCCTTGGTCTTCTGGTACAGCCTGATGTTGCCCTGCACCTTTTTGAGCGGAAGCAGCACAAAATAATAAATGAGGAAAAGACAGATCAGCGCAAGGCAGGTCTGCTGCGCGACTGCGAGCGCCGTCCCCCTGGCCGTCTGTCTTGCGATCACGTTTCCGATGCCGGACGTATTATATGTCATGCCGATGAACACCGGAGCGTCATCCAGCATGCACATATACGCGTAATAGTCTTCGTAGTCTCCCGCATCCGCAAGATGCGCGTTGTTGCGCCAGGCTTCGCGCATGGCGTCGCGCAGGCTCTCCGAGACGACCGTTGTCATGCCAAGGGGGTACACCTGCTCGTAGTTTTTGCCGCGCACGGCATTTTCATCCGCAGCGCTGAACAGGAAAAACTGCGTCCTGCAGGTCGGGTCTGATATCACGCAGAACAGGAAATCGATATTGTGGGAGCGCTTGATCTTGTTGAGGCGGGTGATCATCCAGGAATAGGTGATCTCCGCATACAGCTTCTGGTCCTCCGGCGTCATTGCGAGAATCTCGTCTGTTCCGGCATACTGCAGCATCAGTCCCGGACAGTGCTCCCGCATGGTGCGGAGTTTTTCCGCCGTTTTTGTGTCAGCGCTGAAGTCTGCGTCATATTCGATGTCCAGGTCATAGGCATGCTCGTACCAGTAGCGCATGAGCCATTCATGAGCCGGATATTCCCGCACCGACATCACGACTTCATTTGCGAGCTCCGAGGCGTCGCTCTCCATCTGGGTCCTCACCAGGTTATCCGAAAAGGCGTACTGGGAAACATAAGTCAGCAGACCGGCGACCATGGCGCCGATCACAAAGAGCAGCGCGACCTGCACGATTATACTGTCTTTTCTACTTTCCGTGTTCATCTTTCGACAGTCTCCATGGTGAGCGGCTGACTTTTTTCAGAACGATAAATCAATTATACTCCAGTCGTATCTGATTTGTCGCTTTCCGTGGCAGGCTTTACAACATATGATAGTATTACTTTACGGAATTGTTCTTGTGAAAATGTGAAAGGATCATCTATGAGCGACAGGAAAATTAAGACAATCGGTGTGCTGACGAGCGGCGGGGATGCGCCGGGCATGAATGCGGCGATCCGCGCCGTCGTGCGCAGATCCCTTGCGCACGGCGTGAAGGTGAAGGGGATCCTGAAGGGATACACCGGGCTGATCCGCGATGAAATGCGCGACATGCACGCGAGCGATGTGTCCGATATCATAGAGCACGGGGGAACGATCCTGTTCACCGCGCGCAGCACGGAGATGATGACACACGAGGGCCAGGTGGCCGCGGCGGAGGTCTGCAGGAAGCATTCGATCGACGGTCTTATCGTCATCGGCGGCGACGGCTCGATCCGCGGCGCCAGCAGCCTCGCAAAGCAGGGGATCAACACAATCGGCATCCCTGCCACCATCGACATGGACGTCCCGTTTTCCGAATACTCCATCGGTTTTGATACTGCAGTAAACACCGCCATGCAGGCGATCGACAAGGTCCGGGACACCTCCACCTCGCACGAGCGCTGCAGCATCATCGAGGTCATGGGCCGCAGTGCCGGCTATATCGCGCTCTGGTGCGGCATCGCAAACGGAGCGGAGGACATCCTGCTGCCGGAAAAATATAATTACGATGACCGAAAGCTCCTGGACAACATCATCGACAACAGGCGGCGCGGCAAGACGCACCACATCATCGTCAACGCGGAGGGCATCGGCGACTCCGAGGCTCTCGCGCGGCGGATCGAAGCGGCGACCGGGATCGAAGCGCGCGCCACGATCCTGGGTTACATGCAGCGCGGCGGTTCCCCGACCGCAAGAGACCGCGTCTATGCGTCCATCATGGGGAGCCTCGCTGTCGACCTCCTGCTGGCCGGCAAGTCCGACCGCGTGATCGGTTATCAGCACGGCGCCTTCCTTGACTATGACATTTCGGAAGCGCTGTCAATGAAAAAGACGATCCCGGAATATGAATACGAGATCGCCTCTTCACTTTCTCACAATTACTACAAGACATACGCCGAAAACCTCGCGGACCTCATAGACTGAAGATGTCTCCGGGTCCGCAGGTGACGGATCCTCCCCGGCTTATTCCTCCGGAACGTCATAGCGCTCGATCGTCGTGTCAAGAACATACTCCTTCTTGACCTCGCCGATTCGCGCGAAGTGCGGCGTCGCGTTGTGAAAATCGACCGCCTCCGCATCCTTCCACATCTCGAGCAGGATCATCTCGTCCGGATCCGCCGTTGAGAACGCGTAATTGTAGCGGATATTTCCCGCCTCCTGTCTGCACGCTTCATCGAGCTTCTCGGCCTTAAGCGCGGCAAGGAAAGCTTCCCGCATCCCGGGCTTGCAGTGATAGGTTACCACAACCGTTTTCTTCATTCTCTGCTCCTTTCTCATGCGGCGGCTTTTCGGCGGACGGCGAACCTTGTTACTCCTCGTACCTCCGGACCGCCAGGACAATGGCAGGCACAATGATCAGGTGAATGATAATGCCCGGGATCGCCGTGATGAGGGCCCCTGACAGGAACGCCTGGAACGTGAAGGCGCTCTGCGTGACGCCGGCCAGTACGAAGCGCGCGATTCCCCACACGATGCGGCCTGCGATCATGGCGGCGATCAGGCTCATATATACACCCATTATCCCTTTGTCCTTCAGTTTAGCATACAGCAGTCCGCTGACAAGACCGTATGTGCACATCTCGAAGGCCATGGAAACCGCGCCCGGCATCATCGGCGGCATGCCAAACAGAGCGGAGCGCAGCACCGGAAGGATAAAGCCGACCAGCGCGCCGTAAGGGCCGCCGACGATCATCCCGCACAGATAGACGGGGATATGCATCGGGGAGATCGCCTGTCCGAAGACTTGGATCTGGCCCGTAAAGAACGGAAGCACCATGCCGATCGCGAGAAACATTGCCGACAGCACCCATTTTCTTGTGTTTGATTTCATCTTTTTCTCCCAAAAAAATATGCTCCCTCCCTTCTGGGAAGCAGCATACCTACAGGTAAGCCATATTGATCCGTAACTGAAATGTCCCGGCACGGCAGTCCCTGCGGGACTCCCTTCCGGTTAAGCGCTGCGGCGCTCAGGTGCCGGCTTCGTGCCGACCGAAAAAGTATACCTTATTCAAAGGCCGTTGTCGATGGGGTTTTTCTCAAGCTGCGCAACTGCGCTCACCGCCTCCATGACGAGCCGGCCCATGCTCTGCGCTCCGACGCCGACCACGTTCGTATCGCAGTTGTTGAACGGAATGAGGACCCGTTTTGCGTCGCTCCTCCCGACGGCTGCCGCCATCCGCTCCGTGATCTCTCCCAGCATCGCGTCCGCGATGCAGATCCCGATCGGCCCGACAATGACGTCTGCCCGTCTGCTCGCGACCACGACGGAGTTCTCCCCCGTCGCCGCCTCGTCCGCACCGCCCTTAAGCATATTGGAGGTGGCGACGCTGTTCGTGCCGACCGCGGTGATATGCGCATCCGGAATTGCTTCCCTGAGCGCCGATATCAACTGTTTGCCGAGCTTTCCGCCCTGTGCGTCAATCACTAAAATATTCATGCCGTAATCTTAACACAGATCTCTCCTTCCTGCCATGTACTGCGAAGGCAGGCCAGTATGGTATAATCCTTGTACGGGTCCGCAGACCCTTGTCCTATCGGATGCCGGCGCCGAAGCCCGGCATGAGTCATCCCGCACGGATGCGGGAATCCGCTTTGCGTGGACCCGCGGTATCGCGGGAGAAAGGCAGTATATGGGTTCAAAGGTATACTTTTCAAGACAGATCACGCCGGAAAAGGTTGTGGAGCTCTTCAAGTCTCTGGGCAAGGACCTTCCGGGCAAAGTGGCCGTAAAGGTTCACTCCGGCGAAGCGGGAAACCAGAATTTCCTTCAGCCTTCCTTCTGGAAGCCGATGGTGGAATTCGTGGACGGAACGGCAGTCGAATGCAACACCGCCTATGAGGGAGAACGCAACTATACGGACAGGCATCAGAAGATCCTGAAGGCGCACGGCTGGAAGGACTCCTTCCCGTTCGATCTCATGGATGCGGAAGGCCCTGACATCGAGCTTCCCATTCCGAACGGAAAACAGCTGAAGAAGGACTTTGTCGGCAAAAACCTCGCAAACTACGATTCCATGCTGGTGCTGTCCCACTTTAAAGGCCATCCGATGGGAGGCTTCGGCGGCGCGCTCAAGCAGCTCTCCATCGGCTGTGCTTCAACCGCCGGCAAGAGCCTGATCCACTCCGGCGGAAAAACAAATGACCAGCATGTCTGCTGGGACGACCATGCGCCGCAGGACGCATTTCTCGAGTCCATGGCGGACGCGGCCTCGGCAGTCGTCCGGCACTTTGACGGCAATATGGCATTTATCAATGTCATGAAGAACATGTCCGTAGACTGCGACTGCTGCGCCGTTGCGGAGGACCCCTGCATGGCGGATATCGGGATCCTCTCTTCGCTCGATCCCATCGCCATTGATCAGGCGTGCCTGGATCTGGTCAAGGCTTCGAAGGATCCCGGACGTGATCACTTCATGGAGCGTGTCACGACCAGAAACGGCGAGCACACGATCGAAGCCGCCGCGGCGCTTGGCTTCGGCAGCCGGGAGTACGAACTGATCGAGCTGTAAACGCACACCACCTCCACATAACATTCCGCTGCCGCGCGAAGCGACCATAATAAAGGCGCTTCCCGCGGCAGTTTTCAGGACATATGGAAAACAGGCATCTCGTACAACTAAGAAGCGGCGGTACCCTGACGACAGCGCAGCAGCTGTCGCTGATCATATCCCTCAGCATCCCCGCCATTCTCTCCCAGCTCACCTCCGTGGTGATGGAATACATCGACGCCGCCATGGTGGGGGCCCTCGGCGCGAACGCATCCGCGTCGATCGGTCTGATGTCCTCCAGCATGTGGCTGATCTGGGGCCTTTGTTTTGCCGCTGCGACCGGCTTTTCCGTCCAGGTCGCACACCGTATCGGCGCCGGCGATGAAGAGGGCGCGCGCAGCACAGTCCGGCACGGCATGGCGACGCTCCTTGTCTTTTCCTGTCTGATCGCCCAGATCTGCTTTCTGATCGGAAAAAAACTCCCGGTCTGGCTGGGCGGAAATCCGGATATCACCGCGGATGCCTCCGTGTATTTTATGATCTATATCGTGTTCCTTCCCATCTCGCAGCTGCGCATGGTCTCCGGGAGCATGCTCCAGAACAGCGGAAACATGAAGGTTCCGAGCACACTGAATATCCTCACCTGTTTTCTGGATGTCTTCTTCAATTACCTGATGATCTTCCCGACGCGCTCTGTCGCGATCGGAAATGCCGTATTCCGCATGCCGGGCGCGGGGCTGGGGGTGGCGGGCGCCGCGGCGGGAACCGTCATCTCGGAAACTGTCTGCGCCGCCTTTATGTTCTTCTTTCTGAACCGGAGATTTCGTCTTTTTGACAGCGCGCATCAGCAGGGGAGCTACCTCGGGGAAATGAAACGCGCGCTGCAGATCTCCCTTCCGCTGTGTATGGAACAGATCGTCACCAACGGCGCACAGGTCGCATTTACCAGGATCGTCGCGCCGCTCGGCACCATTGCCATCGCCGCACACTCGTTTTCCGTCACGGCGGAGAGCGTCTGCTACATGCCCGGCTATGGCATCGCCGCGGCCGCAACGGCCCTGATCGGGCAAAGCACCGGCGCCGGCCGCAAAGACCTGACAAAAAAGCTCGGATACCTCACGCTCGGCTTCGGCATCGCCGTCCAGACCCTCATGGGACTTCTTCTGTTTGTCGGCGCGCCGGCGATGATCGGAATCCTGACGCCGGATGCCGCGGTACGCCGGCTCGGAACACAGGTGCTGCGCATTGAGGCCTTCGCAGAGCCTCTCTTTGCGGCATCCATCATCGTAAACGGCGTCTTCCGCGGCGCGGGAAAGACGCTCGTCCCCAGCCTCCTGAATTTCCTCAGCATGTGGCTCATCCGCATTCCTCTCTCCGCACTCCTTGCGCCGCACTTCGGACTCCCCGGCGTGTGGGCGGTCATGTGTGCGGAGCTGTGCATCCGCGGCGGCCTGTTCCTTGTCTGGATGCGGCGGGAGTACCACTGAAAAAGGAGGAGCGCTGACCGCTCCTCCCCTCATTCTTCAGATTTCATATTCTGTCGCTGCGCCGCTGTGGCGCAGTGTCCGGGATCAGTTCTCGTATTCCAGGAAATCGTAGACGTACGCAGCAAGTGCGGCGCCGACGAACGGTCCGACGATAAACACCCAGAGCGCGATGATCGGCGCGGCGTTTCCCTTTGCCGCCGCAAAAATGGCCGGTGCGATACTCCTTGCCGGATTGACGGAGGTTCCCGTCAGGCCGATGCCGAGAATGTGCACAAACGTGAGCGCAAGGCCGATGATCAGACCGCCGAAGGAGCCGTGATCAAATTTTCCGCTCGTAACGCCGAGGATCGTCAGCACGAAAATGAAGGTGAGCACGATCTCCACAATAAGACCCGCCGCGAAAGATCCGTTCACGCCGGCAAGCGCGTTCGCGCCGAAGCCGCCCGTCATGTCCTCCACCTTGCCCAGGCTGAAGATCACCGCCAGCAGGCAGCAGCCGAAAAACGAACCGAGAACCTGCGCGATCGCGTAGCCGATAAAGTCCTTTTTACTGAGCTCTCCGCGGATCAGGAATGCGAGAGATACCGCGGGATTGATGTGACAGCCGGAAATGTTCCCGACACAGTATGCCATCGCAACGATCGTAAGTCCGAATGCCAGCGCCGTGATCAGATACCCGGATCCCGATGCCGCATCACACCCGACCAGCATTGCCGTTCCGCAGCCCATAAACACCAGTACCGCCGTTCCGATAAATTCCGCAATCAGTTTTCTCATCTTACCCCTCCTTCATATCCGGAAAATGCCTTCCAATGCAGTACGTCCCGAACTTCAGTTTTTAAAAGTATACAACGAACACTCCCCTGCGACAAATCGTGCCTCAGAAGTGTCCGAATGCCTTCCGGTTGCGAACAACGACCAGCACGACGATGCAGAAACAGACGCAGGCCAGCGCAAAGGCATAGATCAGCGACAGGTGATAGCTTCCCGTCCTGTCATACAGGCCGTGGAAAATGATGTTCGCCATGGAAAAGCACAGACAGGTCGCCGCCGACAGGTAGCTGACCGCACTGTTATATGCGTTCTGCGTCCTGAAGAGCCGCGCGCTCAGCGCGGGAAGCGGGATCGAGTAAATGCCGCTGATAAATCCGACGGAAGCCGCGCCGATGCAGGCCGCCGGGATGCTGGTCCCGTTGTAGAACAGGAAAAAGCCGGTCGTAAAGATCGCGACGCCGTACCACGTAATCGCCATCCTGTGCGTTCCGAGCCGGTCATTCACTTCACCCATGATGAGCTTGCCCGCCATATTCGCGAATCCCGCAACACTGACCGCAGCGCCGGTCGCGAAAACCTGCGCGTATCCCTTCTCGATCAGCACGACCGCCATGCTGCCGTCGATGCAGATGATGCCGATATTGTAAAGGATCGCAATGAGCAGCAGAAGACGCAGGTTCGTGCCGTCAGCAGAGCGCGTAAACGGGTGCAGCTTTTTCCCCTCTTCGGCGCTCCCGTGCTCCGCAAGACCCGATCGCCGCTGGTTTTTCTGAAGCGGCGCCGCCTCTTCCCCGTGCGGCCGCTCCAGCATGAGAAACAGCTCGATCACAAATACGATCACGCAGGTCAGCGCATTGATGCGGAAGCCGAAGCGCCAGCCGTGGTCCGTGACCAGGCGGCTCAGGATCGGGCTGACGATGATGCTGGCGATGCCGGTCGAGCTCGTCACGATCGCAAGCGCCACGCCCTGCGAATGGTTGAACCAGTTTTTTACGATGATCGAGGAGGGAATCAGCGTCGTAAAGGAATAGGCTACGCCCGCAAGGATCCCCACCAGGTAAACGGAGGTCAGGGAGCTGCTGAAGGAGAGCGCAAGCTGTACCGCCGCCACGAGAAGGACGCCGGCACAGACCGTGCGCTTGATGCCGAAGCGCTCAAAAATGCTCAGCAGCTTTAAATTGACAAGAAAGGCAAAAAAGTACCGGAAGGTCGCGAACACGGAAAAAACGCCCCGCGAAAAGCCCAGGTTGTCCGCGATGATCCCGGAATAAATATTCAGGATCGCGCCGTCGAAGTACAGCCCGACAATCATCAGCAGACTGCACGCGATAATGATCCGGACATGATCCAGTTTTTCAATTGTTTTCGGTGACCAGGTCTTATTGTCCATAAAAACAGCGTATATTGAATGTCGCGTTGAATACAGCATCAATCAATATACGCCAGTTTATCCTGTGCCGCAAGCAAAAATACGGCATTCAGCTCCTCTATATTTTCGGAAGCAGATCCGTCATGCTCCGCATTCCGATCAGTACGGTGGATGAGTTGTGAAGAAGCGCTGTGGCCGTCGGCTGCAGGATCCCCATCATACCAAGCGCGATCAGCAGGGTATTAAACGACAGTATGCTGCGGTAATTGCCGTGGATCCGCTTCATCAGCCCCATGGCGATCCGCCGGAGCACAAGGAGAGATCCCAGCTCCCGCAGCTTCTGTATGACAAAAGGCGCTTCATTGCGCAGCGGATCCTCGATCAGAATGACAGCTGAGAGGCGCCCGTCGATCGCAAGATACAGATGCGAGTACTGCGCAGGAAGCGAGTGAAGTTTCCCGGTCTCCTTGTCCGGCAGCACGGCGTGCTCATCCTCGAAAATGAAGTGGTAGCTCCCGATGCGGACTTTTTTCCCGTTAATACTGCTGGCAATACCATGGGCAACGATGTATTCCACACGGGAATGACGTTCCTCGTGGTCCAGTCCCAGTTTCGCCGCCCTGCGCACTACCGCTCCCGCAATGGAGTGCGGATAATGTTCCTCGAGACATGCGGCCAGACGAAGCATTTCCCTGGGATCTCTGCCGTCAAAACCGATCACGTCCACGACTGCCGGCCTGGCGTGTGTCAGCGTCCCGGTCTTGTCAAACAGCACAGTCTGCGCCTCCGCGACCGGCATGGAAAGCTTCAGTGCGCAGCAGAAATCGACCATGAGGATCGAGATCGCGCGCGTCACGTTTCTGGTAAACAGATAGGTGAGAATCGTTGCGCCGAATGTGTAGGGCACCAGCCGGTCCGCAAGCCTTGCCGCCCGTATCTCCGTCTCGGATTTCAGCTTTTCCGACTCCTCGATCATGGCGACAATGCGGTCATATCGTCCTTCTCCCGCAGCCTGCCCGACGCTGATTGTGATCTCGCCGTCTTCGACAACCGTGCCTGCGAATACCTGTTTTCCCTCGGATTTCATGACCGGCAGGGATTCGCCGGTCATAGATGACTGGTTGACGGAAGCCTCGCCGCCCTCTACCGTCCCGTCGAGAGGAATCATGTCTCCCGTCCGGACGACAATGATATCGCCGGGCTTTACATTCCGGATATCCGTTAAGATCTCCCGGCCGGCCGGTCCGCGAAGCCATACCTTCTCGATATGCAGCGACATCGCCTCCGCAAGGTCGCTCACACTCTTTCGGTGTGTATACTCCTCCATCAGCTCGCCGACACCCAGCAGGAACATGACGCTTCCTGCCATATCATAATCCGCGCGAAGAATGGACACCCCGATACTCACGGCGTCCAGCACCGGGACTTCCATTCGTCCGCGAAGGGCGGACCTGGCCCCCTTTTTCAGATAGGGCAGACTCTTTGCCGCCGTGATAAACGCGCGGAGCGGGGCAGGCAGCAGTAGTCTTGACACCGCCCTGCGACCGATATGAAAGAGCATTTTTTCTTCAAACATATGCCGGAGCTGCCGGTCTGTGTGCTGCGGCTGCGGGGTCGTGAGCGCCGCAGACTCATACCGAAAGGATTCATGCTTAATGATCCATTTCATCGTCGGCGCACATTTTCTCCCGACGGCCTATTTCTTTCCGGCGTTGTCCGTCGCTGCTCCCATGTTGAGCGGATAAAAAATGTACGGAGCCGTCAGTTAGTTCCCTATAACGGTCCCGTACATAGTTTAGGTCCTTCCCGGCTGCATGGTCAATGCATAAAAAGCCGGAAAATTGTATTTTTTTGGTTAGACAGGTGAAACGGATTGTATCCCGTTCCGGCGCTTTACAGATTCACCACGTTGACCGGCGCGCCGTCAACATATGCCTTCAGGTTGTCGACCGCGATATTCATCAGTCTCTGGCGGCTCTCCTTCGGCGCCCAGGAAATATGCGGCGTGATAAAGCAGTTCTTTGCTTTCAGCAGCGGGTTGTCTCCCTTGATCGGCTCCGTCGAAACGACATCGAGGCCTGCCGCATAGACCTTTCCGGAATTCAGCGCGTCAGCGAGATCCTGCTCCACGATGAGCGGACCGCGGGAATTGTTTAAGATGATCACGCCGTCCTTCATCTTTGCGATGTTTTCCCGATTGATCATGCCTTCCGTAGACGGGAAGAGCGGGCAGTGGAGCGCAATGACATCCGCCTGTGCAAAAAGCGTCTCCCGGTCGACATACTCCGCAATCTCTTTCCCCGCTTCACTCTCAAACTGGTCGTTGGCGATGACCTTCATGCCCAGTGCTTTTGCAATGCGGCCGGTTGCCTGACCGATCCTGCCGAAACCGATGATGCCCATTGTCTTGCCGGCCAGCTCGATCAGCGGGTAATCCCAGTAGCACCAGTCCTCGCAGTTTTCCCATTTTCCCTCATGCACTGTCTTGCTGTGATGCCCGATATGGTGGCAGATCTCCAGAAGAAGCGCGATCGCGAACTGACCGACTGCCGCAGTGCCGTAAGTCGGGATATTGGTAACAGGAATCCCCTTCTCCTTTGCAGCCGCGACATCAACAACATTATAGCCGGTCGCCAGCACGCTGATGAATTTCAGGTTCGGCGCCGCAGCGATCGTCGCCGCGGAGAGCGGCGTCTTGTTGGTATAAACCACCTCCGCATCGCCGATGCGCTTCCTGATCTCTTCTTCGTCATTCAGCGGCGTGCGGTCATAGACCGTCACTTCCCCGAACTGCTCGAGTCCCTCCCAGGACAGGTCCCCGGGATTCTCTGTGTATCCATCCAAAACTACGATCTTCATATCCTGCTCCTTTCCCAAATACTGCAATCAGATACTGTAATCATATTCGTCCTATCGGCCCGTATCAGTTTTACTCCGCTGTCATCTCGGCCGCCTTCAGGAAAAAATCGGGCTGCCCGAAGTTTCCGGACTTTAACACCAGCCTGACATCTGTCCTTATGCAGGGTATCATGACCGGCACACCCGGCGCAATACGCTCTGCATGCTCCTCCTCATAGTAATCCGGAATCAGATAGAAATGGCTGTATTTCTTTTCAAGACCATCTATTATCCGCCGGAGTGCGGCCTCATCCCGCATCTCTTCAAGCGTCACGACAAATGCGGGATATCTGCTCTGCGCCGGTAAAATCATCTGCGATCACACCCGGAAAGATTTTCGCTTTATCCATTCTGTTTCCTCATTTCTCTACAGCTGGTACAGCCAGACCACCAGGGGTATGGTCACGATCGCGCACACCGTCGTCGCCGCATTGATCGCACCCGCGTACCTGGCATCCTTCCCCAGGACCTGCGCGAGCTGGGCGACCATGGTCGCAGTCGCGGAGGCAAACGGAAGCATCGCGATCACCACGATTATCTCTCCGTTCTCCACAAGACGCGAAAGCCCAAGGAGCTTGACGATCAGAACCAGAATACAGGGGAGAAGAAGCATCTTGATGAACAGGAACTCATAGGTCCGCTTCCTGCTGAAGATCTCTTTCCAGTCAAGCGCCGCAAAGATCATGCCCATATTGATCATCGCGAGGGGGCCCGCCATGGAGGCCACCATGCCGACCGGCTCCCTTAGCATCGCGGGGAGCCGGATTCCTGTGACCAGCATAAGTGCACCGACGACTCCCATGATAACGTTGGGGTTGGTGACAATCTTCCGGATGTCGATCTTCTTTTCCCCGCTCAGGAGAGACAGGCCGTGCGACCAGTAAAAACACATCTGCACCGTCATAAAACCGCTCACGAAAACCACCCACTCCGGGCCGAAGACCGCGCTGATGACCGGCATGACCAGGTTCCCGCAGTTCGTGTAGATGAGCGACGTTTTCTCGATCTCGTCCATCTTCATGATCCGGCCGAATACTTCGGCGAGAACAAAGATGATCCCATGCATGAGCACCGCAATCAGAATCGAAAGGGAAAAGCCTCTCCTGACCCACGGCGTATTCTCCACCTGAAAGGCATTCAGGATAATGCAGGGCAGCACGATATAGAGCATGACCGAGGAGAGCGCTCTGCCGTCTTCCGAGCGGAGCACTCCCGCTTTGACCATGATGACCGTAACCGCCGCGATCATATACAGGATCGCGATCTGCCTTGCAAGCAGCAATGCAAGCATCGCCCTCTCCTTTTCCTGTCTACACAATCAAGTAGGGGAAAGCTTTCCCCTACTTGATCCGGAAACAGAGCCTTTAAAACCTCAAGGGAATTCTGTTTCTATCTTCTCACTCGTCCATTTTCAGAACGATCTCCGTCTGGCCTCCGTTGACGGTCACCCCCTGACCGAAGACCATATGGATGTCATTGCCGCCTTCTGCAATGATCTTTCCGTCCTTTATCGTAAGCCATCCGTCATGTCCGGGCAGCACGCGGTCACAGGACTCGCGGATGCGCTTGAGACTCGCCGCCGAGGATTCCGGATCGAGAGACATCTGAACCTCTCCTCTCTCCAGCTCGCGGCGGTTTTTTGCCGCATCGCCGACAAGCCCCCATACTGTGCCGTCGCCCTGGTCCAGCAGGTATGAGCAGCAGCCCGGTGTATGGCCCGGCGTCAGGATCGCCGTGATTCCCGGCAGCACTTCGTCGCCGTCCTCCACCAGCACCAGCCTTCCGTTTTCCAGGACCGGCAGCGCGGGCAGCTCGATGAACTTGTCGCGCAGGATTTCGTTATTGGCATACTCCCATTCCGCGCGGGAGCAGACGAAGGTCGCGTTCGGATACATGTCTACGTTGACGGCATGGTCAAAATGCAGATGCGTCAGCAGCACATAGTCGATCTCTTCGCGCCGGACGCCGTGCAGCGCAAGCATCCTCTCATAATCCTGGCGAAGCCCGACAAATCCGGTGTCGAGCACCATCTTATGCCCCGCGCCCTCCACATAGGCCCAGGTGGAAAAACCCATATAGCCGACCGCAAGCTTCCCGGAAAAGCCCGGGAATAATACATCAACCTTGAAGTTCATAGTTTACCTCCGCAAAACAAATGAAAACTGCCCGTCGCTCATCCAATAGCTGCAGCAGTAAAAAAGCGGCAGGCTGTTTTGCCTGCCGCTTGCCTTACCGATTACGGTGTTCCGTAGAACAGGTGCGGCAGGAAAAGCGAGATCTGCGGCACATAGGTGATCAGGATCAGAACGAAGAAGCACACGATCAGCATCGGCCAGACCTTTTTGACCAGGCCCATGATCGTGACGTTGCCGACACCGCAGGCGCAGAACAGGTTCAGGCCTACCGGCGGCGTAACGTTGCCGATTGCCAGGTTGACGATGAACACGACGCCCAGTGCGACCAGGTCATAGCCCAGTGTCTTCGCGACAGGGACCAGGATCGGGCAGAGGATGTAGATCGCCGACGTGGAATCCATAAAGCAGCCTGCGATCAGCAGAATGACATTGACCAGAAGCAGATACATGAACTGGCTGCTGGCAACGCTCTGTACTGCCTTCGTCGCCGTGGCGGTGATGCCGCTGGTCGCGCAGAACCACGCGAACAGGGAAGCGCCGGCGATGATCAGCATGATGTTGCCGGAGGAGATCACAGAGGTGCGGAACAGGTCATACAGGTCCCTTAACTTGATCGAACGGTAAACGAAAATGCCGATGACCAGACCGTACACGCACGCGACTGCAGCCGCTTCCGTCGGGGAGAAAATACCGGAGTAAATGCCGCCCAGAATGATGACAGGGAACAGCAGCGCGGGAATCGCGGCGATGAAGGAATCAAACACTTCCTTCTTCGTTGCCTTCTCTGTGATGACAATATCCTTCTCATTGCGCACCATGAACAGCGATACCGCGCCCAGGCCAATGCCGAACAGGATGCCCGGGAGAATTCCTGCCATGAACAGCTGCGTGATGGATACGCCGGTAACAAGACCAAACATGACGAACGGAATGCTCGGCGGGATGATCGTGCCGATGGAGCCGCCCGTCGCAAGAAGTGCCGAGGGGAACTCCCTTCCGTATCCGTCCTTCTCCATCGCAGGGATCAGGATCGAGCCGAGCGCCGCAACGCACGCCGGACCGGATCCGGAGATCGCCGCAAAGAACAGAGATGCGATGATGGAAACGTAGATCAGTCCGCCTTTCTTGTGACCGACCAGGGCCTTAAAGAAACGGATCAGTCTGTCGGAAATTCCGGACTTCTCCATGATATTGCCGGCCAGGATGAAGAACGGAACCGCCAGCAGGACAAACTTTGCAATGCCCGAATACACCTGCGTCGGCAGGATCGACATATCCAGGCCGAACTTGACAAGGCACAGACAGCTGGATAAGCCGAGCGCAACGGCGATCGGGATGTTCAGCAGTGCAAGCGCAAAGAACGAAACGATAAGCAGTGTCGCCAGTGACATTACGCTTCACCCCCCTTCTTTGAATGCGCCTTCCTGATCTCGGAAACTCCTTTGATGATCAGACCGAGAGATCCGATCATCAGCGCTGCGCCGCCGATCGGGATAAAGGAGCCGAAGATCGCCTCCGGCCACTGAAGCGCTGCCGTCTTCATTTTAAGTCGCAGCTCGCTCTTTACCATGTCAATGCCGTATCTCAAAAGCAGGAAACCGAAAAAGCCGGAGAACAGGCCGTGAATGATCAGCATGTACTTGTTCCAGCTCTTCGGGAAATGATCGGTGATCAGGCTGATCCCCATTGCTTTTTCATCCTTGACGGCAAGCGCCGCGCCCAGCATGGAGACCAGAATAAACAGGCCGCAGGTAAGCTCTTCCGTAAACGCCCAGGAAACGGGGAGCACATAGCGGCTCAGAACGTTGCCGAATGCGACGGCGAGCATGACAGCCAGCCCGATCACACCGACAATGGAAAAAATATAGTCGGAGAGGATTCTCCAGATTTTTGATGCTTTCAACCTTTTACCTCTTTCTTAAAGGCAGGCACACGGCACAGGGCGCCGTATACCATAACGGCAGCTGCCTCATTCCGTAAGGTTATGAGGCAGCTGCCCTGCTGTCAGGTTTTACTGATGATAAGGATTAGCGGAACAGATCCAGATACTCTTTGCCGACCTTCTGCTCATAGGAAGCAAGGACACTCTCCATTGCTGCCTTGAACTTCGGAAGATCCTCGTCCTTCATAGGGGTGACCGTGCAGCCGAATTCGCTGACCAGTCTCTCCTTTGCGGACTCATTAGCCTTCTGGAATTCCTCGATCTCCCATGCTCTGCACTCTTCGAAAACTTCGTCGAAGATCTGGCGCAGGTCGTCCGGAAGAGAATTGTAGAAATCAGCGTTTACGGTGACAACGCCCGGATCCACGACCCAGTTGCAGTCATAGTAATACTTGCAGACATCGTTGACGGTGTTGTCGATCATGACCTGGAAAGGAGCCTCCATGCCATCGACCGTGCCCTGCTGAAGGCCTGTGTACATCTCGGACCAGTTCATTGCCATCGGGTTTGCGCCGAACGCCTGCAGTGCGGAGAGGTGCAGCTCAACGGAAGCGACACGGATCTTCTTGCCTGCGAAATCTTCATAGGTCTCGATCGGAACGTTGCTGGCGATGCAGCGCGGGCCGTACTCGACAAGAGCTGCCAGGTGAAGGCCGAGGCCCTCCATCGTCTCCTTGTAAGCCTTGTAGCCTTCACTGTTGCGCATCTCGTCGCTCAGGAGCTGCTCCGTGCTCTCATAGAAGAACGGAATGCACCAGATGCCGAGCTTGTCGTCCATGACCTGCCACAGCATCGAGGAGCGGCAGTCGACCTGCACGACGTTGTTGATGACGTTCTCAAGGCCCTTCTGCTGGTTGCCGCCTGCGAGCTGTGCGTTCGCATAGCACTCCATGTTCAGTCTGCCGTTTGATTTCTCCTTGAGCTGCTCGGACATTCTCTGGCCCATCTGGTACCAGAAGGACGCCTCGTTCAGCACGCACTCAAACTTGAAATTGTAGACCTCGTCTCCGCCGGAAGCCGCCTGCTGTGCGGGTGCCGCCGCAGGTGCTGCCGCCGAACCGCCGCCGCAGCCCGTCAGCATGGATTCTGCCATGACTGCCGTCAGTAACAATGCAACTGCTTTCTTCATACTTTTTCCCCCTTCTGAATGATGTATGTAATATATTTCGCTTCTCCCAAAACCACGTTGCTGATGGAACAATTATAGCGAAATTAAAATGCGAAAACAAGAGCAATTCATTGCATAAATATTCATATATTCAGCTGCCGGTTCCGCGCCGCGATCTCCCATTTTCCGGTCACCTGCCCGTTCTCCGCCACATGGCCGAACGGATAGAGCGCGACGCTCGGGCAGATATGGGCGGGGAGCACATAGAGCTCCGTTCCGATCGCGGGGATCCTGTCCCGGTTCTCCGGCGCGACCTCCAGAACGCAGTGCTCTTCATTCTGGCGGATGGGTCTTGCGATCTCCTCCATCCCCACGATGACGAAGCGCTCGCCGACGGGCCGCTCCGCGGCGACCGCCTTATGGCCCAGGTCGATCGTAAACGTGCAGGGCGTCGGACGGCTGACCACGCGGCAAAGGAGCGCCGCCGCCGGCATGCAGTCAATATCCTTGTAGTCTCTGTAATAAGACCAGTCGTTTACATAGACAGTGCCGGGGGATGGGCTCACATCCGGGTACTGCGCGTAGCAGGGGAACGTGGCTGTCCCGCCCATCACCGTCAGATCAAAGCGGTATCCGTCCGCGGTCAGCTTTTCCTTTGCAGCATGGACGGCGTCCATGATCTTTTTGACTTCCTCGTCCCTTGTCTTCCTGTCCGGAATATGCAGGTGGCCGTCGTAGCCGTGAATGCCGCACACGCGGATCCCCTCCGTCGCTGCCGCCTCTCTGTAGAATCCGTCGAGAGTCGCAAATGAGACGCCGGTCCGGTCAAGACCCGTATTGGTGTCCACCAGCAGGTCGATCGTGATGCCGTGCGATACGGCTTCCTCCCCCAGTCTGCGAACTACATCCATTTCGTCGGCAATCGCCAGGAAATGCACCTCCGGAAACGCATGAATCAGCTGCACAAAGCGCTTAATGTTCGGGCCGACCGGCTGGTAGGCAAATATGATGTCGGACGCCCCGCAGGATGCGACGACCTCCGCCTCCGCAATCGTCGAGCACTTGAATTTCGTGATCCCGTGTGCCATCAGGATCCCTGTGATCTCTCTTGTCTTGTGCGTTTTTACATGCGCCCACAGACGCGCGGGATCTCCCGCCATTTTCACTACCTGTTCCGTATTGCGGATGATCTGTTCCTTATAAAACAGAAGTGCCGGCGTAATCATTGATTCCGCGCCGGCAACAGCATACTGTCTGATATCCATTTTCCCTCCTGATTTCCGGTCCGGCCTGACCCCTCTGCAGGCATTTGCGTCGTCACCTGAAATCATAGCATAAACCGAGTCATCCCGCGGCAGATTTCCGCACAATATCAAGCGGGATAATCCCCTGCAGGATCCTCTCCCCGCTGGATGCCTGCACAATGTCGGATTCGATCTCAAAAAACCAGCGGATGTTCTCCTGCGTGATGACCTGCGGGGTATCTCCGAACAGGTGCTCCCGGTGCCCGATGATCAGCGTTTTTTTTGCGCAGCGCAGGGCATGATCCGGATAGTGCGTGTTGATCACAATCGACAGGTTCTCTTCGTTGAGCCTGTCGATCGTGTTCAGCACAACGAGCTGGTTGCGCATATCCAGATTGGATTCCGGCTCGTCCATGATCAGGATCTTCGGCTCCTTGATAAGTGCGCGGGCAATCAGGACCATCTGCAGCTCGCCTCCGCTCAGGATATTACAGGAGTGCTCCGCAAGATGCGCGATGCCGAAGCGCTCCAGGAGCGCATATGCTTTTTCGTAGTCGCACTTCGACGGCGTCCGCCCGAATCCGATGTTCTGCGAGAGACCCATGGTCACCATGTTCAGCGCCGAGTATCCGAAGACGAGCTTTCCGAAATTGTGTACTGCCTGCGCAATATTGTCCGCCGCAAACAACGCCATCATTTCGCCCGAGGTCACAATGACGACATGCTCCGCATAGCCGTCCCTGATCGGCATGGCAAATCCCCCGCAGACCACATCTCCCAAAACATCGTAAAATACAATATCCGGCTGAAAGATGTCATATGCGCGCAGCTCCTCAAGTTTTTCAAAAGACGTAATGATCCCGCGCCCCGCACAGCCGATGCCCGGTGTGGGACCTCCCGATTCGACGCAGACAATATCCTTAAAGCCCCGGAAGGAAATATCCTCCAGCCGCACCTGATCTTTCTTGTCCCTGATGCATTCCAGTACAGTCGGGATCCTCCTGCCGCCCATCAGATTCTTGGTCGAATCCGCCTTGGGGTCGCAGCCCACCTGCATTACAGTCAGTCCTCTTTCCGCAAGCGCCGCAGACAGATTCGACGTAACCGTCGACTTCCCGATGCCGCCCTTTCCGTATATCGCGATCTTTCTCATCGTTTCAGTTCTTCCATCTCCTTAGTTAGCGAAGACTAATTTTAGTTATTCTATACTAACCTCTTCCTCAAGTCAATCATTTCACGATAAAAATCCCAGTTCACAGGAGAAAACAAAAAAATAATGATCCTCTGATAGATTTGACGCGGTCCGTTCAGAAATCTATCATTAGAATAAGTGCCGGTAGAAATGTGTCCAATGAGGTATGGAAAATGAATAAGAACAGGGAAAATCGCGTAAACACCGCCACGGCCGGGGAGCCTGTCATGCGCAGCTGCATCGACTGCGCCGTAAAGAATTGCAGGAACGGCGAGGGAAGCTATCCCCCGTTCTGCCTGACGACCGGCATGGATCCCGAAGTAGAGGCTGCCGCAATGGCGGAGTATGAAGATCCGCAGGTCCGCGCCTTTACGATCGCGGCCGCTGAGGTGGAGGCGGAGTTCTACTGCAAACTCACGCGCATTGAGGAGACAATAGAATTTGCGCGAAAGATCGGGGCAAAAAAGCTCGGCATCGCAACCTGTGTCGGCCTCCTGAGCGAGGCGCGCACCGCCGGCGCCATCATCCGGCACGCGGGCTTTGAGGTCGTGGGCGTCGCCTGCAAGTGCGGCGCACACAAAAAGGTCGAGGTCGGCATTCCGAAATCCTGCGAATCCGCCGGTCCGAACATGTGCAATCCGATCCTTCAGGCAAAATATCTGAATTCGCAAAAGACCGACCTGAATATCCTGATCGGTCTCTGCGTGGGACATGACTCCCTGTTTTATAAATATTCCGATGCGCCTGTCACGACACTGATCGCCAAGGATCGTGTGCTCGCGCACAATCCGGTCGGCGCGCTGTATCAGGCGGAGGCTTACTACAAGAGACTCCTGCAGTAAGCCTGCCGCATATACTTACACATCACTTCTTCATGAGAGTCGCGCCGGCATTCCATGCCTGCGCGACTTTTTTTCCGGTCGCGTAGTAGCCGTGCCGGAACTGGTCAAAGGTCTACAGTCCACAATCCGGACTGTAAAGCGATATTCAGTCTACAATTTTCCAGTAACCGTTTCTTGCCGAACCAACACGTTCGATTATGCCCTTGTCCTTCAATGCTTTCAAATATCCAGCGACCGTTTTTCTGCTAACTTTCATTATTTCTGACAGCTGGGATACTGTATATCCCGGATCCTGAATAAGGTATGACAACAATTCCTTTTGGCGATCATTAACGTGAACATTCACCCCTTCATTCACTTTATCATTCACCCTATCAGACACCCTGATTATACGATCCTCCGGACCCGTGAACTTGATCATGATATCTCCGGAATTTACTGTGTATTCAGGCATCGGTAAATTGTCAGCCTTCAGAGCATTACAAATCTTCTCAACTCCGCGTCCCCAGCTTTCAATGAATCCGGCAAGGTAAAAGACGTAAGCGATGTTCGGGTTGTACGGCTTTGAAGTATGCTTGTTCATCAATTTTTCAAGCGTCCAGTCCTCCGGCAGGCTTCCGACGTTGGCAACATATAGCCTGTCCTCATATACGCTGATCTGGATTGGGATTCCGGACTGGTACTGTTTATGGCAGAGCGCATTCAGAAGTGCCTCGCGAAGCGCAGCCTCCGGTACAAAGTACCGCTCGATTCTCTGTATCCCTTCATAGTTGGACTCTGGCGATTATATTGTTCTTTTTGCATATTCACTGGCTGCCTTGCGTCTGGCCGCACTATATGGTGCAAGCAGCCGGATCGAGACGCGTGATTTCTGAATGGCAGAGGAGACGCTGCCGTATTCCTTGTTTTCTTCCTCTTTCTCATTTTCGTTTCTCCCTTCATATTTACGGGTGAAAACCGCCCTTCTGCAACAGAGGGGCGGCTTCGGTAATCTGTATCGGCGCGGGCCGTTCGGATCCGTCACGACAAACATATTACATTCTCTTTTCATAATCCGCACGGACCTCTTCGAGCACGGTGTCTTCCATTGATCCGCAGCAGCGCAGGCAGGTGATTGCCTTGCCGATTGCGCCGTAGTTGGTCGCGATTCCCCTTTCGTCATTCAGGAAGGTTGCAGAGTGTTCGCGCCGGATCCCCATCCTGCCGGCGACGCTCACGGCGTCCATATTGGCGCCGAGGAACAGGAACTCCCAGCCGTCCTTTTTCGTCTTCTGCCCGATCATCCGACGGATCTGCGCATAAGTGTATTCGTGGCTTGCGTTCTCCATCCCGTCCGTCGTAATGACAAAGAGCGTCCTGTCCGGTACATCCTCCGGTCTCGCGTACTTATGGACATTCCCGATATGCTGTACCGCTCTCCCGATCGCGTCCAGGAGCGCCGTGCACCCGCGGACATAGTACGTATCCTCTGTGAGCTCCCGCACCTTCCCGATCGGCACTCTGTCATGGACGACTTCATGCCTGTCATCAAACAGGACCGTCGACCACAGCACTGTGCCGGGTTCTTCCTTCTGTTTCTTCAGGGTGGAATTGAAACCGCCGATCGTGTCCGCCTCAAGCCCTGCCATGGAACCGCTCCTGTCCAGGATGAAGACCACTTCTACGCTGTTCCCCTGCTTCTGTTCCGATGTCTTCTTTGCCATTTCTTTGCCCTCCTTTTTCACTGCTTACTGCTTTCAGGAAGAGCGTAACAAAGTCCAAAGCGTCATCGGTCGCCCGGCAGGCGACATTTTTACGAAGCGAGCGTCGGCTGGCCGTAGTGATACAGGATGCTGTCGACCTCGGAAAGATCATGTATGTCGTGCTCCAGACAATACCGGACGATAAGATCCGACGTACTGCTGCCGGAAAGGGCGATCCCTGCACGCAGCAGCAGATCCGTCGTCTCATCGAGACTGAGCCCCATCGCAATGGCGAGCGCAAGCGCCGTTTTTTTGGACGGAACATAGTCCGGATTGCTTTTTATTTTTGAGAAATGTCTGCGGTCGATGCCCGCTCTCTTGTACACTTCCAGATCGTTTAAGCCCCTGCGGTCAATCAGGCGAAACAGGTGCTCCTGAAAGGTCTCCTCCCTGTGCCGCAGAACATCGTCCAGGCTGTTCAGCGAAGCATCCCCGAAAGCGACAGCCTCTTCCAGCTCGTATACCGTCCCGCATTCAGTCTTTTTTGATGAGCCGGCCTGCGCGGCCCTTCTTCCGTAACAGGCATACTGCCTGCCCGGCCGCGATCCCTCCGCCGGCGCCATCGGATCTCCGGAGCCATGTGACGCCAGGTAGGCATCGATTGCCTCAAGCGTTTCCGGAGAAATCCTGGAGGCACCCGTCCGACCTTTTTTGAAATCCTCCTTCTCCGCCCGGGCGAAGATCTTCCTGAAATAGCACTTTATACTGTCAAGAATCATATCGACTTCCTTTCATGTCATAGAATCACTACAAAAGCTTTCTTCCGCTCATTCTGTCAAATTCCTTTACAACATCAAACAGATCATCGGGCAGGAAAGAGAAGGCTTTTCGCATTATACTTTTGTCAGGTCCGTAAAATGCGTCAGCTATACCACCGTCAATGCACGTCAACGTGTCGCTGTCGCCTCCAAGAGAAACCGCCAGACGAAGAACACTCTCAAAGCTTTCGCCATCCAGAAATGCGATAATGGCCTCCGGAACGGTTCCCGGACATGTCGCATCAAAGGAATATGATGGCCGTATCTCATCACAGTGTCTGTCAAGATTATAATGAAACTGTTCTGTGATATATGCTCTGATCTCGTCTTTTGAAGCTCCTGTTCTTGCCATATATATTGCGGACGCTGTTGCTTCTGCACCCTTAATACCTTCATGATGATTATGCGTTACCTTTGCGGTGATTGCCGCAATCTCCCGGGTTCTTTCAAGTGAATCATACAGCCATCCGGCCGATGATACGCGCATGGCTGAACCGTTTCCATAGCTGTAATAAGGACCTTCGATATGAAACAGAATCCATTGATATGTCTTTTCGCCGTATCCAACGCCGCGATAGGCATTCCCAAAATCACGCAGAGATTCTTCAACCAGTCTATAGATCAGATTACCGTCTGCCTTCTTGCCGGCACACATCAAGGCTGATGACACGGCAATCGTCAAAACCGTATCATCCGTAAACCTTGTTCCCTCCGAGAATAAAGGGAAGTCTTTCGTCCAAATATTATGGAATTCATATTTGGATCCGATAATATCCCCGATGATTGCCCCGTACATAACTCACCTCCTGTCGATCCGTCGTCAGTCAAGCAGGCGCCTCAGCATCTCTTCCCTGTAATTCACGAACATGGATGTCACCTGAAAGCTGTCCGTCTCTTCATAGCTGCAGGGATGCACGGATCCGCCGTCAAATGAGAGGATCTCCGCATCCGGCATTCCCAGCAGGATTGGCGAATGGGAAACAATAATAAACTGCGCCCCCTGCTCCGCCAGTCTTTTGATCTCTACAAGAAGCGTAAGCTGTCTCTGCGGCGACAGCGCCGCTTCCGGCTCATCGAGCAGATAGAGTCCGCCCGGGCGGAAATTCTCCTGCACAAGGGCAAGAAAACTCTCGCCATGCGATCTCTCGTGGAAATGCTGCGGAACGCCGCCTGGACCCCGGCTGTATTCCTCTTCTTTCGTGGCGACATTGTAAAAGCTCTCCGCCCGCAGGAAATAACCACCGTTCGATTTCCGCACGCCGCGCACGAGCCGCAGTGCGCCGCAGAGCTCCGAGTGCGAATCGTAGGTGGAAAAGCTGTAGTTTTTCGTTCCGCCCTCCGGATTAAAGCCGTATGCGACTGCGATCGCTTCCAGTAGCGTGGACTTCCCGCTTCCGTTCTCCCCTACGAAAAATGTGACCGGACCCGAAAACATAACTTCCCCTATCCCGCGGATTGCCGGGATATCCTGCAAATAACTGTCTCTTTCTATTTTCGACCAGTCGATCAATGCGCCGCGGACTAAAAGCGAATCATTCATCCTGCATCACCACTTCCCTTTCCAACGTAATTTCGCAGGATATCTGTCCCGAAATCTTCCCTCTGTTCATTCCATTCTACCGGCGATTATGCTATGTTTAAATCAAATCAGCAACCCCGTCGGGAGGACAAAGCCATGGCAAAAGGTGATAACCAGAAGCTGAAGATGCTCTATCTCTCCAGGATTTTCATGGAGGAAACTGACGACCGAAACGGACTCACCATGCAGCAGATCATCGCAAAGCTGAAGCTGTGCGGTGTGAATGCCGACCGCAAGACGCTCTATCTCGACTTCGAGGAGCTGCGGCACTTCGGGCTCGATATTATCTCGGAGCAGATCGGGAGAAACACCTATTATTATATCGGCAGTCGGGAGTTTGAGCTGCCGGAATTAAAGCTCCTCGTAGACTCGGTACAGTCCGCAAAATTCATCACGGAAAAGAAATCCAACGAGCTCATCCGCAAGCTGGAGACGCTCGTTTCCCACAGTCAGGCCAAGCATCTGCAGCGCCAGGTCATCGTCACGGGCAGGATCAAGGCCATGAACGAAAGCATCTATTACAACGTCGACAAGCTCCACGAGGCGATCGGCGCCGACCGACAGATCCGCTTCCGGTATTTCCAGTGGAACACAAAAAAGGAAATGGAGCTACGCCGCGACGGACAGTGGTATTACACCTCACCCTGGAAGCTGATGTGGGATGACGAAAACTACTACCTTGTCGCTTATGATAAGGAACATAAAGACATCCTGCACTACCGCGTGGACAAGATGCTGCAGATCACCATGCTGGATGACCGCCGCGAGGGACAGGCCAAGTTCAAGGCCTTCAATCTCCCCAAATATACCAAAAGTCTCTTCGGTATGTACGGGGGCGAACTGACCCGCGTCACAATTGAAGCGGAAAACAGCATGGTCGGCGTGATGATCGACCGATTCGGCAAGGAGATTCCCATTGTAAAAGCGGACAAAGATCATTTCCGTACCAGCGTGGATGTCTCCGTCAGCAGTCAGTTCTTCGGCTGGATCTTTGCCCTCGGGAGCAAAGTGAAGCTCGTCGGTCCGGAGCAGGTCGTAAAACATATGAAATCAGAAGCAAAGGCTCTGCTGCGCCTGTATCCGTAACGGCGTTTTCAGAAAACATAAACGGACAGGGCCATAAAGAAAAACTGCAGTCCGACCATAATAAAAAACAGCGGCGTAATGAATCGGTACCAGCGGTTCAGCGGCACCCCCATCAGGCCGCACTCCAGGGAACAGTTCGTCGGCCAGAACATATCCGAAAACCCATCCCCGAAGCAATACGCCAGCACTGCTGTCTGCCTGCTCAGCCCGACGATATCGGCGACAGGTGCCATGATCGGCATGGTAATCGTCGCCTGGCTGGAGGAGCCGTTGATAAAGAAATTGATCAGACTTTGCAGGATCAACATTCCGATTGCCGAAAACACCGGCGTGGATGCCTGCAAAGCAGAAGACAGCATGTAAACGATCGTGTCGGAAATCTTCGCGTTCTGCATCACGATCAGGATCCCCCGTGTGAAGCCGATCACCAGGATCGACGGAACGACATGCTTCGTGGACTCAATGAAGTGAAGCATGATTTCGTTTAGTCCGCTTCCGCCCGCCAGGTCCGCAAGGAACATCATGGCAAGAAAGACTGCCGAAAGCTCGTCAATATACCAGTCCCACCGCATTGTTCCGAACAGAAGCAGGACAATGGTCAGAAGGAATATCAAAAGACACAGCTTCCTGCGCCAGGTAAGCGTCGCATCCTCCGGCGCCGCTCCCTGCGCCATGGTATCCGCCTCCTCACATCCGTACAGGATGGAGCGGGAAGGATCCGCTTTGATCCGCGCAGCGTAACGCATTACATACCAGATCGTAACTGCTTCAAAAACAATAAATACGACGATCCGGTACGCCAGACCGCTGTTCAAAGGAACCTCTGCCAGCGTCTGTGCAATACCTACGGAAAACGGGTTGACCGTGGCAGCTGCGAATCCGGTTGCGACCCCCAGATAAACGATCGCCCCGCCCACAAATGAATCATAACCCAGCGCATGCATAATCCCTGCAAAAACCGGAATCAGGCCATACGTTTCTTCAAAAATACCGAGCGTAGATCCCAGCAGCCCGAACACAATCATCCCAATGGGTATCAGAAGCTGCGTCCTGTTGCCGATTATCCGGATCAGCGCGTGAACGGATGCCTGCAGCGTGCCGTTCCGATTCAGTACAAATACAAAGCCATATGCAAAAACAACCAGGAACAGGATGTCAGCTGCGCTGACATACCCTCTGTACACAGACAGGAAAATATCAAACAGGCCGGGGCGCAGTCCTTCCACATAGTGAAAGCTTTCCGGAAGAACAATCATCTTGCCGCTCACTTCGTCCCGGATACGATCATACTCGCCGGAGGGGATCACATAGGTCAGCAGGACCACCATCAGCAGAATGATGGTCAGCAACACGTAGGTATGCGGCATTTGTATGTGAAGAATCCGCTCCTTAAAGCTTCGTCCTCTCTGCCCGCCGTTTTTGTGCTCTCCAGTATTCAGCACAGCTGCTCTCCCTCTATCAATACATGTACTGCATGGCCGGTCACTCGAAACGGATGATCGCTCCAGATCACAATATCCGCATCTTTTCCGGGCTCCAGTGAGCCCTTTATGTCATCAATCCCAAGAATCTCCGCAGGATTGATCGTCACCGCCCTGAGTGCGTCTGTCTCGCTCATCCCAAACCGCACAGCCATTTCGGCGTAGGTCGGGAGATAATACAGCGGCGTGACGTCATGGTCTGCGGTGATGCAGACCTTCACACCCTTCCTGCAGAGTACGCCGGCCGTTTCAAAGGACTTGGCCCAGACTTCATTTTTGGAAGCACAACCCATGCTCGGCCCGACAATGGCGGGAAACCCGCTCTCCGCAATGTAATCGGCTACCGCAATTCCATCCGTGCAGTGAATAAGCACGAGATCAATATCATATTCCTTCGCAATGCGGATTGCCGTACAGATATCATCCGAGCGATGCACATGAAGATGCAGCGGCATTTTTTTCTCTATGACCAGCGCCATATTCTCCATGCCGATATCTCTTTTAAAGTGAGCCTGGTTTTTTCCGGCCTCCTCGCGTTCGTGAATGTATTCTTTTGTCTCTTCCAGGCATTTTCTCAGGGTAAAAGCTACGCCCATCCGTGAAGCAAAACCATGCTTTGCGGTCTTCGGATTCTCACCCAGCGCGCCCTTCATGGCGGCTTTCCTTCTGACGATCATCTGATCCGCCACTTTTCCTTTCAGGCGGATCACGGAAGATACCCCGCCGATCACGCCGTCACTTCCCGGACAGACCAGCGCCGCGGTGACGCCCGCATGCACGGAGCGCTCCACAGCCCTGTCAAACGGATAAATGCCATCAAGCACTTCCAGCTGCGGGGTGAGGGCATCGGAGTAGTCACAGCAGTCATCGCCGATCTCCCCCATCCCCTCTTCGCTGATACAGATGTGGCTGTGCGCATCAATCAAACCGGGTGTAATATACTTGCCCTCCGCGTCAATGATTTCCTCTCCCTCTTCCGCCTTCAGGCAGTCTCCGACAGCGGCGATCCTGCTGCCCGTCACCCTGATGTCTTTCCTTTGGAACGCCGCTGCCGAAAAATCGAGCACCCATCCTCCCTGAATAACCATTGCTCTTCCCTCCTTCTTTTAACGCACAAATAGACGGCCGGCAAAATGCCGCCGCCTATCTGTAACAGCTCCTGTCAGTTTAATATCCGATCGCGACTGCGATGGTAATAAACACGAACTCCATCACAAACAGGATCGCAAACAATGGCGTAACAAATTTATACCATTTGTTGATCGGAACGCCCATGAGTCCGCAGCAGAGCGCACAGGCCGTCGGCCAGAAAATATCTGCAAAGCTGTGCCCCAGCTGATAAGCAAGGACTGCAATGGAGCGGCTCATCCCCACAAGCTCCGCGGTCGGAGCCAGGATCGGCATCGTGATCGTCGCGGCGGATGTGGAGCCATTGATAAAGAATTTAACGATATTTTCGATAATCAGCATACCGTATGCTGCCATGTAGGAACTGCCGCCGTTCAAAACCGTGACCAGGCCGTGCACGATCGTATCGGTGATCATTCCCTGCTTCATCAGCAGCAGGATTCCTCTGGTAAATCCTACGACCAGCATGGACGAAACCATGGATCTGGTCGATTCGATGAATGTCTTACAGATCTCCGTTGCAGAATAGCCGCTGAGAATTCCCGCCACGACCATTGCCATAAAGAAGAACGCCGAGATCTCATCAATATACCAGCCCTTTTTCAGGATCGCGTAAAACAGGAACACCAGGACGCCGAAGAACTCAATCAGGCACAGGATCTGGCGCGTATTCATTTTGACCGCCCGGATCTCGTCAATGGAGCGGACCTGCAATCCATCCAGATCGCAGCCATAAACTACAGATTTTTCCGGATTCTTTTTTACTCTGCGGGCATACAGCATCACGTACGCAATCGCAATGAGTTCCGTGACGATAAAGATGAACCAGCGGAAGCCCATACCGGAATACAGCTCCACTTCTGCGATATCCTGCGCAATGGCAATCGTATAGGGATTTGTCGTCCCGGCCGCATAACCGATCGAAACCCCAAGGAAAATGACCGCTCCGCCGACCACGGCATCATAGCCGAGTGCAAGGAATATTCCTACGAATACCGGGAACAGGCCGTATACCTCTTCATAGATTCCCATGGTCGAGGCCATGATGCCCAGAATCAGCATAGTGATCGGAATAAGCAGCTCGACCCTGTTTCCGAAATACTTGACCAGCGAGCCGAGCGCCGCATCCATCGTCCCGTTCTTTGTCAGCATGAACACAAAGCCATAGGCAAAGATGATGAGGAACATGATGTCTGCAGCATCGACATATCCCGCCTCCAGAGCCAGGAACAGGTCAAACAGGCCGGGCGCTTTTACATCATCCACATAGGTGAAGGAATCCGCGACGACAATATTCTTTCCGCTGTTGGGATCCGGAACGCGTTCGTATTCTCCTGCGGGAATGATATGCGTCAGAATCAGCACCAGCACCATGATGCTGATCAGAATGACGTAAGTGTGCGGCATCTTGAAATTCTTCAGTTTTTCCTTCACGGTTGACATGTTTTTTTCTCCTTTACGCCCGGTTCTTCCGAACGTACAATAGACTATACACCTTCAAGTAACTTTAAGGTCAAGAAGAGAAAAACTGCCCGTTTCATGGATCCGGAAAGGACTTATGAGAGAAAAATATAACATCGGAGAAGTTGCGGATCTTCTGCAAATTCCGGCTTCCAGGCTGCGCTTCTGGGAGTCGGCCGGCCTGTTCTCCGTCGGCAAGGGAACCAATCATTATCGTGAATACAGTCTTGGCGATGTCATTAACATCGCTGATACCATTTCCTTTCGGGAACTGGGATTCCCCATCGAACGGATCGGACAGATTCACAATGCATCCATCGCGGACCACGAAGATCTCCTGATGGCTTCAGAGCGCGAGCTGGAAAAGAAGCTCTCAGAATACAGGCATCAGCTAAAGCGCACCAGGCTTCTGCAGAATGCCATCTCTGATCTGAAGGAGCTTTTTACGGACTGGCCGCGGCCGGAACCTGTTCCGTTTTCCCGCGTCATTCGATTTGATTATGCGGACTCCGCAAACATCCTTCGCTATATCAAGGATCCTATGCGATATGTCCGCTTCATGGACACCTCGGACCCTCATTCCGAGACCCGCGGAATCATTGCAGACAGAATAAGACACCCGGCGGAGAAAGAAATCCTCTGGACCAGAAGAGATCATGTACAGACGATTTCCTTCCCCATCCGGGAAAAGCCGGATCAGAATTATGCGACAGACCTGTTCGATTCCTTAAAGGTCATACGCAGGGATTATACTGTCGGTATCCTCCTGGCGCGCTATGTCTTTACGGCAAACGAAAACGGCGAAAGGACGGATTTCTATAAGGGCTTCCTGGAAGTGATTTCATAATTGTCTACACCTCCTGCGGGAGCTTCCACGCGTGGTGGTCTGTGTGCAGCAGGTGTTCCGCCTTCTCAGAGAGCGGCTTTCCGAGGAAGTCCTTGTAGACCGCCACGATCGAGGGGTTCTCATGCGAAAAGCGGAGTGTATCGGCCGCATCCTGCGCATACAGGATCTGTCCGCGGTCCTTTGCCATCTCAATTCCGTCGTGGATCGGCTGTCCGCCGCCGCCGACGCAGCCGCCGGGGCAGGCCATCACTTCCACAAAATCATACGAGACTTCGTTCTTCTGCAGCGCATGCATCAGCCGATCGGCATTGCCCAGTCCGTTGACGACCGCAACCTTCAGGGTCGTCCCCGCCAGTTCAAATTCCGCCTCCTTCCAGCCGTCCATGCCGCGGACCGCCCGGAAAGCATCCGGATCCGGGTTCTCCCCTTTTACAAGATAATACGCCGTGCGGAGCGCCGCCTCCATGACGCCGCCCGTCGCGCCGAAGATATTGCCGGCACCCGAGCCGATGCCGAGCGGCATATCCGGCTCCGCCTCCTTAAACGCAACGGGGCTTAGGTTCTCCGAGCGGATGAGACGCACCACTTCGCGCGTCGTCAGCGCACAGTCCACTTCCTGCGCTCCCTGGTCGTCGACCATGGACGGATAAGCGCACTCCGCCTTTTTTGCGAGGCAGGGCATAATGGAAACGACAAACAGCTTCGACGGATCGACGCCGAGGAGCTTGGCGTAGTAGCTCTTTGCGATCGCACCGAACATCTGCTGCGGCGATTTGGACGTGGAGAGCTGGTCGACAAATTCCGGGAAATGGCCCTTGCAGAAGCGCACCCAGCCCGGACAGCAGGAAGTAAACATCGGGAACTTCTCCGGTTCCTCTCCCTTTGCCTTTGCTTCCGCGGCCTTCGTCACCTTTTCCAGGAACTCGCTCCCCTCCTCCATGATCGTCAGGTCCGCCGTAAAGTTCGTGTCAAAAACATAGTTGAAGCCGATCGCGCGCAGCACCGCGACAAGCCTCTTGTATGTCGCAAACTCCGGTGCAAGGCCGAACGGCTCGCCCCAGGAGGTCCGTATGGACGGCGCCACCTGCACGATCGTGATCTTGTCGGGATCCTCCAGCGCATCCAGCACGCGGTCGATATCGTCGCGCTCACGGAGCGCTCCAACCGGACAGTGTGTGATGCACTGTCCGCAGAGCACGCAGTTGGAATCCTCCAGCCGATAGACATCGCGCACATCGACAGCCGTCCTGGCGCCGGTATTGACTACGTCCCAGATATGCGTGTGCTGCACGTGGTCGCAGACCTGGATGCAGCGCATACAGCCGATGCATTTGTCGTATTCCCGGATCAGCGGGAAGTCGTGACTGCTCTTTTTCGTGGAGATCTGTTTTTCAAACGGGATCTTCAGAATGTTCAGGTTCCCCGCCACCTTCTGCAGCGCGCAGTTGCCGTTGCGGTTGCACACCGCGCAGTTGGTGTTGTGCTGTGACAGGATCAGCTCCACATTCGTCTTCCTGGCCTCGCGCACCTTGCGCGAGTTGGTGTGGATCACCATGCCGTCCGCAATGGTGTTGTTGCACGCGGTAAAGAGCCGTTCATAGCCCTCCACCTCGACCACGCAGACGCGGCATGCGCCGATCTCGTTCAAGTCTTTCATGAAACACAGTGTCGGGATAAAGACGCCGGCCTGCTTCGCGGCATCGAGGATCGTGGTCTTCTCCGGCACCTGTACGGTCACACCGTTGATCGTCGCTTTTACCATTTCTCTTCTCTGCCTCCTTTGAAAATTCCATAACCGAAGTGATCGCAGTGCAGGCACCGTCCGGATTCCTGGTGTGCCTCCTCACATGTCATGGAGCACTCCATCAATTTGAAGTCATGAATCCGCTCATGCGCAGGGCGCTCGGCCATGTTGATGCGTCCGCAGGGTTTGTGATCGTCGAACCGAACCGGCGGAACCTCCACATCGGTTGTGATTTCATGGCGGAAGCCGAGATATTCATCAATATTCGCAGCGGCGACCTTGCCTGCCGCGATGGCTCGGATGACGGTCGCGGGACCCGTGACGCAGTCGCCTCCCGCAAAGATTCCCTCCGCATCCGCGATGCCGCTTGTGTCAAAGGCATCGATTCTTCCGCGCTGCAGCGGAATTCCGAATTCTCCGAACTTCTGGGAATCAATGCCCTGGCCGATTGCGACAAGAAGGCGGTCGCAGGGGATGCGCAGATCCTTGCGCTCCGTGGAAGGCACCGGAATCGGCCGTCCGTCCTCGATCGGTCCCACAATCTCCTGCTGGACCCAGATGGCTGCGACATGACCGTTCTCGTCCTTTTCCACGCGGAGCGGCGCATCCAGCTCCATGACATCGCAGCCGTCCGCGATCGCGCCGTTGATCTCTTCCGGGAGCGCCGTCATATCCGCGATGCGCCGTCTGTACAGGATCTTCACCGATGCCGCGCCGCAGCGGATCGCAGAGCGCGCCACGTCCATCGCGACGTTTCCTCCTCCGATGACCGCGATATCCAGTCCCTTGAAGTCCGGATAGATATCGTCGCCGATCTCCCGGAGCATCTCGACTGCAGAGATCACGCCTTCGGCATCCTCGCCTTCGATGCCGATCTTCCGGTCGATGTGCGCGCCGATCGCGACATACATCGCGTCATACTTCTCCCGGAGTTCCTTTAAGGTGATATCCTTGCCGATGCTGATATCCGTAATCGCCTTGAAGCCCGAAAGCATCAGCCCATTGATCTCCCTGTCCAGGCTCTCCCGCGGCAGGCGATATGCGGGGATCCCGTAGCGCAGCATGCCGCCGAGCTTCTTTCGCTGTTCATACACCGTGACCTCATGTCCCATCACGGAGAGGTAGTACGCCGCCGAGAGGCCGGACGGGCCTCCGCCGATGACGGCGATCTTCTTCCCGGTCGGCGCCATCTTCTTCGGCGCCGGAATGACGCCCTCCTGCTCCACCGCGAATCGCTTTAATCCGCGGATATTGATCGGGTCGTCGACCATGGTGCGGCGGCACCGCACCTCGCAGGGATGTTCGCAGATCAGGCCGCACACGGACGGAAGCGGGTTGTCCTTGCGGATCAGCTGCACCGCGTCCGCATAGCGTCCGTCGTGAATGAGGGCGATATAGCCCGGAACGTCGACATGCGCCGGACACTGCGAGACGCACGGAACCGGCTGGTTCTGCACCCCGCCGCAGCGGCCGTGCTCGATGTGCTCGATGTAGTCGTCACGAAAACCGCGCACGCCCTTTAATACCATGCGCGCCGCCTCCTGTCCGATCGCACAGTCCGCGGAATAATAGATACTCTGTGCAGTTTTCTCGATCGTGCGAAGCGTATACATTGTCGCCTTTCCGTCAAGAACGGAATCGATCAGCACCTCCAGCTGCCCCAGACCCACGCGGCACGGCACACACTTTCCGCATGACTGCGCATGGCACAAATGTAAAAAAGAAGATGCCAGGTCCACGGGACACAGACCCGGCTGACTTGCCGTGATCCTTCGCTCGAGGTCCTTGTAAAGCATCTCCACTGTCTTTTGAGCATCACTTTCCGTAAAAATGCTCAATCGGCTCATATGCATTTCCCCCTTTTGATCAGTTGACAGACAACTATGTCATTCCCTGTTAAATTATAGCGAAAACAGCAGATCAAAAGCGGAACTTTCAAAAAACTGCGTGTACTCTTTTGCATACACTTTATTAGGCATCTCTAACCATGGCGGGCTTCCCGAAGTCTTCGAAAAACTGCCGGCTGAATACTGCGGATTAAATCCGGGGATGCTCCGGAAGAACCGCCGGAAACTCGGGAACGCGCCCGGAGAGGACGTCATCCACAGATTTCGCGGCGAGGAGCCCGACTCTGCTGTTGGCCTCCTCCGTGAGTGCCGCATTGTGCGGACTGCAGATAAAGCTATCGCAGTCAAACAGCGGATTGTCCTCTTCCGGCGGTTCGGAGACGAATACATCGAAGCCTGCGCCGGAAAGCTTTCCGCTCTTTAAAGCTTCCGCCAGGTCCTTTTCATTCACGATGCCGCCGCGGGCGCAATTGATGAGAATGGCGCCGTCCTTCATCTCTGCGATCATTTTCCCGTCAAAAAGGTTTTTGGTGGACGGGATGAGCGGCACATGGATGGTGACGATATCCGCTGCACGCGCGACCTCCTGGACCGAGGACTTTCTTTCCACCCATTCCGGAAGATCCATCCCGGCCGCATTCACGTCAAAGCCGATCACCTTCATGTCCAGTCCGAAATGCGCCTTTTTTGCGACCAGCATCCCGATATTTCCGAGCCCGATGATGCCGAGGGTCTTTCCGCTTACCTCATGTGTGGGAACACCGGTCCTGATTATCGGATACTCCCCCGCCTTGGTCCTTTTGTCCAGCACAGCCAGCTTTTGGGAGCAGGCGAGAATGAAACCGATGGTCTTCTCCGCAACCGACGTGATGTTGCCGTTCTTCGCGATGGTTACATAGATACCGTTTTCCCGGCAGTAGTCCAGGTCGATATTGTCCAGTCCCACGCCGTAGCGGGCAAAGACTTTTGCCTTCTTTGCCCGCTCCAGAACGTCTCTCTGGTACTGATCAGTCCGCATAATCACCGCATCCGCATCGACGATGTCTCTTTTGATGGTCTCCTGGTCATGCGCTTTCCCGATCACCACTTCGTAGCCGCGCTCCCGCAGATAGGCCTTGCCGGCCTCATCGATATCGTACGGAATCAGTACTTTCATATGCGCTCCACCGTTCCTTCCCAGGTATCGACCGCGCGCTTCTTTGAGTGCTCGTCATACCAGTGCTTCGTGACGGTCTTTGCTCGGGTGTAGAAACGGACGCCGTCCAGCCCGAGGACATGCTGGTCGCCGAAGAAGGAATCTTTATTGCCGGAAAACGGGAAGTAGCCGCTCGGCACCGGAATGCCGACATTGATGCCGACCATGCCGCCGTCCGTGCGCATCTCGAATTCCCTGGCGTAATAGCCGCTCTGTGTAAAGATCACCGAGCCGTTCGCGAACGGATTCGCGTTCATCAGGGCAAGCCCCTCCTCAAAATCCTTCACGCGCTTGATGAGCGTCACAGGCCCGAAGATCTCGCGGTCGCCCACACTCATGCCGGGTTTTACATGATCGAAGATCGTAGGGCCCACGAAGAAGCCGTTCTCAAATCCGGGAACGACGCAGTCCCTGCCGTCCAGGACGAGCTTCGCGCCTTCCTCCACGCCCTTTGCGATCCAGCCGCAGACCTTCTCCTTGTGCGCCGCGGAGACGACGGGACCGAGCTTCGTCTCCGGATCATAGGCACAGCCGACCTTCAGGGCCTTTGCCTTTTCGGTCAGAAGCTCAACAAAGCGGTCCGCAATGCTCTCCTGCACGACAACAACCGGAAGCGCCATGCAGCGCATGCCTGCACAGCCGTACGTGGAATTGATGACGGCGTTGACTGTGCTCTCCAGATCACAGTCCTCCAGTACCAGTGCGTGGTTCTTTGCTTCACACTGCGCCTGCACGCGCTTGCCGTTCGCGGACGCAACGGAATAGATATGCTTGCCGACATCCGTCGTGCCGACAAAGGTGACGGCCTTTACGCGGGAATCTGTCAGAAAGATCTCCGATTCCTTCCGGCTGCAGGTGACAAGGTTGACGATGCCCTTCGGAAAACCGCCCTCCTCATAAAACAGCTCCATGATGCGCATGGAAGTGAGCGGCGTGAGAGACGCGGCCTTTAAAACGACGGTATTGCCGGTCGCGATGGCGAGCGGCACCATCCAGCCCCAGGGGATCATGGCAGGGAAATTAAAGGGAACGATGCCCGCGACAACGCCGAGCGGCATGCGGTAGCTTGCGGTATCAAAGCCGGATGTGACCTGAAGAAGCGCGCTGCCCTGCGATGTGAAGGGTGTCGCGCAGGCGAGCTCCGTCGGCTCGATCGCCTTTAAGACATCGCCGCGCGCCTCGTCCAGGTTCTTTCCCAGTTCCTTCGCGCACAGCACCGTCAGCTCCTCCAGATGTTCGACAAGCACGTTTCGCCAGTGGAACATCAGCTGTGTCCGCTTGCTGACAGAGGTCATGGACCATTCCGGAAAGGCGGCGTGGGCAGCGGCAATGGCCGACTCCACCTCCTCCTGCGTGCAGCAGGGCACTTCGGCGATCACTTCCCCGGTGCTGGAATCCGTGACCGGCATCCACTTATCCGTTCTGGATTCTCTCCACTCTCCGCCTACACAGTATCTTTTTCTTTCCGCCATTTGGGACCTCCTGTTTCCGTATCTGCGCCAGACCAGGCTCCTGCGCCTTCTTTCATGGGCAAATTATATACAGCGGAAGTCCCAAAGACAATATTTAAGAGGGTATTGTGTTCAGAAAGACACCGGAACTCAAAGCAGAAGATACTTGTTTCTACGCATTATACGTCGACGCCGGGGTGCTGCCGCCGTGACCCGTCCAGTTTGTATGGAAGAACTCGCCGCGCGGCGCGCCGATGCGCTCGTAGGTATGCGCGCCGAAATAATCCCTCTGCGCCTGCAGAAGGTTCGCAGGAAGATTCGCCGTCGTATAGCCGTCAAAGTAAGATAAAGCGGAGGTCATGGCCGGAGCGGGAATGCCGCTGGCAAGGGCTGCTGCCGTCACCTTTCTCCACGCCGGGAGGAGCCTTTGCATTGTTTCCTTGAAGAACGGGGCCATCAGAAGGTTCTCCAGCTCCGGATCTTCATCATAGGCCTCCTTAATGCGCTCCAGAAAAACGCTCCGGATGATGCAGCCGCCGCGCCACATCATGGCGATCCCGCCGTAATTCAGGTTCCAGTTGTTTTCCTGTGCCGCCTTACGGAACAATGCATAGCCCTGGGCATAGGAAATGATCTTTGACGCGTAGAGCGCCTGCCGGATGGCCTCGACAAATTCCTCTTTGTCGCCTTCGAACGCGCTGATCCTGCGCCCATACAGTGATGCCGCCCTGACGCGTTCCTCCTTCATGGCGGAGAGACATCTCGCAAAAACCGCCTCACCGATCAGTGTCAGCGGAACCGACTCGTCCAGCGCCGCGATCCCGGTCCATTTCCCGGTTCCCTTCTGGCCGGCGGTATCCAGGATCCGATCCAGCTCGCAGGAGCCGTCCTCGTTGCGATAGGCGAGGATCTGCGCGGTGATCTCGATGAGGTACGAATTCAGTTCCGTCTCGTTCCATGCAGCAAAGGCCTGCTGCATCTCTTCATTCGTCATGTGCAGAAGATCCCGCATCAGCTGGTATGCTTCGCAGATCAGCTGCATGTCGCCGTACTCGATCCCGTTGTGCACCATCTTTACGAAATGGCCGGCGCCGTTTTCCCCGACCCAGTCGCAGCAGGGCGTCCCGTCCTGCGTATGCGCGGCGATCGCCTGGAAGATTGGCTTCACATGCGGCCATGCTGCGTTGGATCCGCCGGGCATCATGCTTGGGCCGAGAAGCGCCCCCTCTTCCCCGCCGGATACACCGGTGCCGATATAGAGCTTTCCGTGCTCCTCCACGTAGGCTGTCCGCCGGATGGTATCGGGATAATGGCTGTTTCCGCCGTCAATCAGGATGTCCCCGTCGTCGAGAAGAGGCAGGAGCTGGTCGATCAGCGCGTCCACGGCGCTGCCCGCCTTGACCATCATGAAAACCTTCCGCGGGCTTTTCAGGCTGGAGACGAGCTCTTCCGGGGAATGACAGCCGATGATGTTTCTGCCGGCCGCACGGCCGCCGACAAAATCATCGACCTTTGCGGTTGTGCGGTTGTACACCGCCACCGTAAAGCCCTTGGACTCCATATTCATGACAAGGTTCTCTCCCATTACCGCAAGACCGATCAGGCCGATATCCGCCTTCTGCATCCTGTTTCCTCCTGTTGAATCTATGACTGCTGCTTCGTCTTTTCTTCGAATGATTCCCCTGCCAACTGCTCCAGAACCCGGGCGACGCCGTCCTCTTCATTGGACGCGGCGGTAAGCTGCGCCGCCGCCTTTGCCTCCCGGGTACCGTTTTCCATGGCGGCGGAAAATCCCGCACCGCGCAGCATGGTCAGGTCATTGTTGCTGTCTCCGATCGCCAGGACCTCCGACATCGGAATTCCCGTGTGATCACACAGCGCGCAGATTCCGCTGTATTTTGTCACGCCGGAAACAGTGATCTCCATGTTGTGATCCGTGGCCTCCGCCATACAGACCTCGTCCCAGTTCCGGAGTGCCTGATGGATCGTCTCGATCTGTGCTGTCGTCAGTTCCGAGATGATGATCTTGTGTACCTTTGCGGCATCTTCTTCCAGCAGCCGCCGCGTATTCTCCGCACCGACCGTCATCCGCATGAACCCGCGGAAGAGCACATCTCCCCTGTCATGCACAAGGAAGTAATCCCGCCATTTTCTGTCCAGAATGGTATCTGTCCCGCGGCTCACGGCCCAGCCGACCTGCAGGCTGTCCAGATAGTCCAGAAGCCGAAACAGCACGTCTTTCCGGAAGTAGTCGCCATGCAGGACGCTTGTCCCGGAAAGGTCCCAGACCTCCGCACCGTTTGACGTGATGGCGTAGCGGACGCCAGATAGACTCCGCACGCTCCCAGGGACCCGGTTGAAGGCTCTGCCCGTTGTCGGAACAAACAGGATACCGCGGCGCGTGACTTCTTCGACTGCTGCCCGAACCTGTCCGCTGACCGATTCGTGATCCTCCAGCAGGAGCGTTCCGTCCAGGTCACAGCAGACCATGCGGACATTTTCCCAGCCCTGCATGTCTATACGACCCGGTGCCGGAGCTCTCCGCCCGTCAGGCAGGCGACCACATTCTCCGCGCACAGCTCGCTGATCGCGCTGATGGCCTCGCGGGAGTTGGCCGCCATGTGCGGCGTAATGATTACATTCTCCAGCGCAAGCAGGGGATGGTCCGGCGTGACCGGCTCCGTCTCCGTCACATCCAGCGCGGCGCCCGCGATATGTCCGGATGTCAGGGCATCGTACAGGGCGGTTTCGTCCACGATCCCGCCGCGTGCGGTGTTTAAGACGAATGCGCCCTGTTTCATCTTTGCAAGCGTCTCCGCACCGACCATGCCTCTTGTCTCATCGGTTAGCGGCATATGGACGCAGAGGAAATCGCAGGACCGTAAGACCGTATCAAAATCCGCAAGCTCTGTATATCCTGCAAACTCCTCCGGGAGCGACTGTACGTACGGGTCGTAGGCAAGCACCTTCATGGAAAAGCCGAACGCGCGTCGCGCCATGTTCTTCGCAATCGCGCCAAAGCCAAGGAGCCCCAGTGTTTTCCTGCAGACATCCACACCGATCGGCGGCACCTTGACTGTCTCCCTGCGCACGGCGCGGGATGCCTCGTCGATCCGGCGCGCCAGCGAGATCATCAGTCCGAAGGTGATGTCCGCCACGGCGCCGGAGTTGGTCCCGGGCGTATTGCAGACAGCGATGCCCAGCTCCTTTGCCTTATTTAAGTGAATGTTGTCGACGCCGACGCCATGCTTGCAGATGATGCGGAGCCTGCCGCACCGTTCCATGACCTCTTCCGGGAACTCATGCGCGCCGATGATCAGCGCGTCATACTCCGGAACGATCCTTTCGAATTCCTCCTGGTGGAAGTCCCCGCCGATCTTCAGCGCTTCAATGCCTGCTTCTTCCAGGATCTGAAACGGTCTGTCATTGATCTTCCCGAAGGACCGGGACGTGATAAGCACCTTCATACGTTTTATACTCCGCGGACCGCCTGTACATATGCCTTGGCGGTCTTCGTGATCTCGTCAAATTTTCCCTCTTCAATGAGCTTTAAGCTGACGAGGTTTCCTCCGACACCGAGGCCGTCTGTTCCGGCCTTTAAGAACTCCGCACAGTTTTCGACGGTAATGCCGCCGGTCGCCATCATCGGGATGTGCTTTAACGGCGCCTTCAGGGCCTTGATATAGGACGGTCCGACATTCCCCGCCGGAAAGATCTTTACGATGTCCGCGCCCGTCTCGTAGGCATGTGCGGCTTCACTCGGCGTGAAGGCTCCCGGCACGGACACCTTGCCGAGTCTCTTGGTCTCACGGATGACGTCGTCGTTGGTATTCGGGGAAATCATATATTCCGCACCCGCCTGCGCCGCTTCGCGCACCTGAGCCGGCGTCATGACGGTTCCCGCGCCGACGAGGATCCGCTCTCCCATCTCTTCCTTCAGACGGCGGATCGCCTTTACAGTGTCCTTTGCCTTTTCCTCACTCGACTGGTCAAAGGTCACTTCGATGCAAGTCACTCCGCCCTTCTCCAGCGCCTGTGCCAGATCGATGATCTGACCGCTCGATACGCCGCGGACGACCGCTACGATTTTCTCTTTTAAGATCCTGTCTAATACTTCATTTGCCATTCTCTGTACTCCTCCGTCCGGAACACCTGCCTGCTCCGTGGTTACGACTCCCTCGCCTGCTCCGGGAAAACCGCGCAGGCTACGAAATGATTCGGGCTCACCTCGACGAGCGGCGGATTCTTTTCGCGGCATTTATCACAGGTGTACATGCAGCGTCTCGCAAAGCGGCACTCGTCATCCGGATCGACCGGCGAGGAGATCTCGCCCTTTAACTGGATACGGCCGCGGCTTGCCCCGACCTTCGGGATCGGAATCGCGGAAAGCAGCGCCTTTGTATAGGGATGAATCGGGTTTCTGAACAATTCCTCCGACGGCGCCTTTTCCACCGCCTGTCCGAGATACATGACCATAATATCGTCAGAGATATGGTTGACGACCGCCAGGTCATGCGTGATGAAAATATAGGTAAAGCCCAGGTCCTTCTGCAGCTCCTTCAGGAGGTTGAGGATCTGCGCCTGGATAGAGACATCCAGCGCCGAGACCGGCTCGTCACAGATGATGAGCTTCGGCTCCACTGCCAGCGCCCGCGCGATGCCGATGCGCTGTCTTCTGCCGCCGTCGAGCTCGTGCGGGTACGCATTGATGAGACGCTCCGCAAGGCCGACGGTCTTCATGAGCTCCAGCACTCTCTTTTCGATCTCTGCCTGTGTCTTATACTTCCCGGTGACTTTGACGCCCTCCGCGATCGTCTGCATGACCGTGTTGCGCGGATCAAGGGACGAAAACGGGTCCTGGAAGATGATCTGGATATCGCTCCTCGCGGCACGCATTTCCTTCTTGTTCAGGCGCATCAGGTCCCTGCCCTCAAAGAGGATCTCTCCGCTCGTCGGCTCGATCAGGCGCATGACGCACCGGCCGGTCGTCGACTTCCCGCAGCCGGATTCCCCGACGATGCCCAGCGTCTTTCCTTTCTCCAGCCTGAAGGAGATGTCGTCGACGGCGTGGAGCATTCCCCGGTTTGTCTTGAAGTATTTTTTTAAGTGATTGACTTCCAGAAGATACTCTGCCATTACGAAATCTCCTCTCTCTGAATCCTGAAGCCGGGCTCCTTATAACGCGAGCACAGGACAAAGTGCGTGTCGGAAAAACGGTGTCTGTCCTGCGGCGTGTCGATGCACGCATCCGTCGCGTAAGGGCATCGCGGCGCAAAGGCACAGCCCTTCGGAAGCTTTGTCGGATCCGGCATGAGTCCCGGGATCGGCTTCAGCTCTGCCGTCCTGTCCTCGATGTTCGGCAGCGAGTTGAACAGGCCCTCCGTGTAGGGATGCTTTGTCCGGTTGAAGACGTCCTCCAGCGTTCCCTCTTCGATGATGCGGCCCGCGTACATGACCGCGACGCGGTCGCAGATCTCCGCGATAATGCCAAGGTCATGCGTGATGAACACCATGGAGGTGTTCAGCTTTTCCTTCAGCTCCAGCATCAGGTCCAGCACCTGCGCCTGGATCGTCACATCCAGCGCCGTCGTGGGCTCGTCGCACAAAAGAAGCTTCGGGTTGCACGCCAGCGCGATCGCGATGACGACGCGCTGCTTCATGCCGCCGGAGAACTGGTGCGGGTATTCATGTGCCCTCTCTCGCGGAATCCCGACGAGCTCCAGCATCTCCTCCGCGCGCTCATATGCCTGCGCCTTGGTGCAGTTTTCATGCAGCATGACGCTCTCGGCGATCTGGTCGCCGACCGTAAAGACCGGGTTCAGGCTTGTCATGGGATCCTGGAAGATCATCGAGATATCGGAGCCTCTCGTCTGCTCCAGTTCCCTGACAGACATCTTCAGGACATCCTTTCCGTCCACGAGGATGGATCCGCTCTTAATGACGCCCGGCGGATTGGGGACCAGATTCAGGATCGCCAGCGCCGTCGTCGTCTTCCCGGCGCCGGTCTCACCCACCAGCCCCAGGATCTCGCCTTTTTTCAGGTGCATGGAGATGTCGTTGACCGCCTCGACCGTCTCGTCTTCGGTAACGAAATGCACGGTCAGATCCCGGATCTCCAGGATATTGTCCGTTCCTGCCGGCGCCTCGGCCGGATTTTTATTTTCCATATTGTATTCGCTCATCCGTAATTTGCTCCTCCCGCTGCTGCGGCTTTTCGCATGCTTATTCTAATCGGCATGCTCAGTTTTTCAGCTTCGGATCCAGTGCGTCGCGCAGGCCGTCGCCCACCATATTGAACGCAAGGACCGTGATCATGATCGCAAGGCCCGGGAACAGGCAAAGATAGCTGTAGCCCATAATGTAAGTCTTTCCTGCGGTCAGGAGCGCTCCCCACTCCGGTGTCGGCGGCTTGATGCCGATGCCGAGGAAGCTTAAGGAGGATGCGGAAATGATCGCACCCGCCACGCGAAGCGTCGTCTGCACGATGATCGGCGAGAGACAGTTCGGCAGGATATGCCGGAAGATAATATACGGATCGGTCTTGCCCAGCGCGCGCGCCGCTTCGATATACTCTTCGTTCTTGACGGTCAGGACCGAAGCTCTGGTGACACGCGTAAACTGCGGCACTGCCGCAATACCGACGGCGAGCATCAGGTTGATCGTCGTTCTGCCGAGGACAGAGACGATCGCAATTGCCATCAGGATGGACGGGATGGCGGAAAAAATGTCCGTGATGCGCATGATGACGGTTTCGATCTTGCCGCCGTAATAGCCGGCAACAGCGCCGAGCGGCACGCCGATCAGCGCGGAGATGATCACCGCCACAAAACCGATCGCGAGCGAGAATCTCGTGCCGTAGACCGTTCGCCAGAACAGATCCCGTCCCAGCTCATCCGTGCCGAACAGGTGCTTCGCGCTCGGATGCTGCAGCTTTTCCGTCAGGTTCTGTCCGACGATCCAGTCTTCCGGAAGCCAGAAGTCCACCGTAGCGCCGACGAGGATCAGGACGATCAGGATCAGCATGCCGAGCATGGCGCCCTTGTTCCTGCGAAACCGTCTCCAGATATCCCTGCGCTTGGATTTGGTGCCTGCGGCCGTCACGGCTGCGATTTCTTTTCCTTTGCTCATGCCGCGGCCCTCCTTTCCGGAGCGGCGGGCGGAGCCGCCTTCGCTTTTTTCTTCCGCGGCGCGGAATACTGTGCGCGCAGTCTCGGGTCGACAAATGCATAGAGGATATCCACGATCAGCTGCACGATACTGATCAGTACGGCCGTCAGGATGATGCAGCCGGTCACGACCGCCGTGTCGCGCTGATTGACGGAATCGATGATGAGACGTCCGACGCCGGGCCACGCAAAGACGTTCTCCGTCACGACCGCGCCGCCGAGGGCCTTGCCCATCTCCGTGCCGACGACGGTAATGATCGGGATCAGCGCGTTGCGCAGCGCATGCTTATTGATCACGACCTTTTCGGGTACGCCTTTGGCCCTCGCCGTCCGCAGATAATCCTGGCGGATGACGTCCAGCATACTGGATCTGGTCGTGCGCGTCATTGTGGCCATTAGGCCCGTGCCGACGGTGATGGCCGGCAGGATGAGGCTTTTGATGCCGTTTAAGTCTCCGCTCGACGGCAGCCAGTGAAGCTTTTGTGCAAACAGCACTGCCAGCATCAGTCCGAGCCAGTAGTTCGGCATCGAGAGTCCGACGATGGAGACCACCATCGAAGTGTTGTCCACAAGAGAGCCGTGCGTCGTCGCCGCCTTGATCCCCAGCGGGATGGAGAGCACAACCGCGACAAGGACGGATGCGCTCGCGAGCTTTAACGTTGCCGGAAGCCGCTGCATGTAGAGCTCCCAGACATCCTTTTTATAGATGATTGACTGACCGAGGCTCCCGTGCAGGAGATTCTTCATGTACAGGAAATAGCGGTAAAAGACCGAGCGGTCATAGCCGTACTGCCGGTAGAGCTCCGCCAGCTTTTCTTCGCTGTACTCCAGACCGATCAGGTCGAGCGCGTTTCCTTCCGCCATGTCCATCATGAAGAACACGATGAAGGAGACGCCCAGAATGATCGGGATGAGCATCAGGACACGTTTGATGATATAGCGATGCATAGGATTTCCTTCCGATACTGCTTCGAGAAATCGGGGAGGCTGCGCAAGGCGAGCCTCCCCAACCGATTCATGCTCCAGAAGATGTTCTGCTTTTTACAGCAGCTTACTGTGCGTAGCGCGCATAGGTGAATTCCGGATAGCCGTCATTCGACCAGACGATGCCTTCCACGCCGGCCAGCTGTGCGCCGTTGCGGGAGCCGTAGTAAGCCGGGACATAGATCGCGTTGTCATGCACATAGACCTGGACCTGCTTGTAGAGCTCCTCACGTCTTGCGTCGTCGCTGGTGGATGTCGCCTCTTCCAGCATCGCGGAGATCTCTTCGCTCTGGAACAGCGCGCGGTTGTTCGAGCCCGTGCTGTAAACCAGCATGCGGTTGACGCCGCTCGGCCATGTCTCCAGCGGGACATTGTACTGAATCATGTCATATCCGCCCGCGTCGAACTTTGTCTTCGCGTTGACGCCTGCGCCGTCGCTTTCATCAATGACGACGTCGATGCCGATCTGGCGGCAGGCTTCCTGGATGATCAGGATGTGATTCATGTTGATGGACTTCTCGGTGTTGCCGGTGATGTGCAGCTCGGGAAGGGTTCCGCCAGCCTCTTCTTTTGCCTTCTCAACAAGAGCCTTTGCCTCTTCCACGTTGTAGGAAAGATCGACCTGGAAATCGGAAGCGCTTGCTCTGAACGGTGTATCATATCCCCAGAATGCGCCGTCGGAAGCTTCCGCTTCCATGTCGCCGACCGCGAGAATGACATCCTCGTTGTTGATCGCACGCGCGATTGCCTGACGCAGATAGAGATTATCCTTTGCCGCGCCGTTGGTCATATTGAATGCGAGATAGTAGTACTTCGCCGGGCCTACGCCTGCGCCGGAGACGAACTCGAGGTTCGGATCCGCCTGCACAGCCGGGACATCGGTCTCGCCCACAGCCATCATGGCGTGGACCTCTTTGTTCTGCAGCGCAAGAAGTCTGGAAGAAGCGCTGGAAATATAGCGCAGCGTCAGCTGGCTCGTGACCGGGACTTCGCCCCAGTAATCCGCATTGACAAGAAGCTCAATCGTGTCGCCGGGGATCGTGTTTGCCAGATCCAGCTTCCACGGGCCGGTGCCGATCGCGGAGCCGTTGTCGGCATCCGCCTCGCAGCTCTCCTTGTCCTTGATGCCCGCATACAGCGTGTTGGTCAGGAGGTTGACAAAGTCGGCGTTTGCACTCTTTAAGACGATATCCACGGAGTAATCGCCCTTGATGTCGCAGTGATCATAGTAATTGGCGATATTCGCGTTGACGTTCGTGTCGAGGGAATAAGCGACGTCCTCCGCCGTAAACGGATTGCCGTTGTGGAATGTGACGCCTTCTCTGAGGTCAAGATGAAGGACCGTCGCATCCTCGCTCACCCACTCCCAGGCCGTTGCCAGCGCGGGCTGAAGTTCCTTCTTGACCTTGTCATAATTGATGAGCTCATCGTAAACCAGGCGATTTAAGACCGGCGCATCGTTTCCGCTGGGCTCAAAGTTGGTGGGCATCGTGTCAATTGCGACCACGATGTGATCCACATAGTTTCCTTCCGCCGGAGCTGCCGCCTCACCGGATGCCGGTGCTGCCGCTTCGGACGAAGGTGCTGCCGCGGGTGCCGCAGGAGCTGCCGGTGCCGCTGCGCCGCCGCATGCCGTGAGCGTCATCGCAAGTGCGAGCGCTGCCGCAATGATCGTGCGTTTTTTCATATTGGTCTCCTCCGTTTAAAAAGTGTGATAAAAATACTCCTGCATTAGATAAGTTAAATCTATCATTTGCTTATTTTTTAGTCAATATTTCTATATTTGACAAATAAAATTTATCATTTTTGTACAATTAGCCGATAAATTTTATCAAATCACTTGATAATATTTAGAGATAAGATTATCATAGGTTCGACAGTCTGATGCGTTGTCCCTTTGGGGTCTGTAAAGCAATATTTCCCATAAATACAGCAGTTTTCTACTGCCTTTAGTTTGGAATCGCTCGCCGAAGGCAAAAAAACATTCGAGAAGAAATTGCATTTTCAGAGAAAAAACGATCACAACTTTATCATGCCCTTTGCAGCTCTGTATGAGCCGGGGAAAGCATAGAGGAGGTTACTGATGCAGCAAAGCGAAAGACAGGGCAGGATCCTGAAACTGCTGGAAGAAAAGAAAACCGTCACCATTCCGGAACTCACGGAGGCCTGCGGCGTTTCCGTCATAACAATACGGCGCGATCTGGACGCACTCGCCGGAAAGGGCCTGATCCGCAAGGTATACGGCGGCGCATCGCTCCCGGAGCGGCAGCCGCTCGATCTGTCTCCTCATCCGTCTTTCCTGTCGCGCATCACGCGCCATCACGACCATAAGGAGAGGCTCGGTTTTACGGCTGCATCTCTTGTGCAGGAAGGAGACACCGTGATCCTCGATATCGGCACGACCTGTCTGGAGATTGCAAAGGCCCTGAAGAAGCGGGTGGGAATTACGGTGTTGACGAACTCTCTCGCCATTTTGAACGAGCTGGCCGACTCCGGCCTGGAAGTGCATGCACTGGGCGGAAGACTTCGCGGGAGGGAACTCTCCCTGACCGGCCAGCAGGCCTGCGAAGCCATGAAGGACTTCTATGCGAACAAGGCATTTATCAGCGTCAGCGGCGTGAGTCTGGAAAATGGCCTGACGGATTTCAACATCGACAGCTCCGAGCTGTGTGCCGCCATCACCAGACGCGCCGGTCACGTGTACCTCGTCACAGACAGCAGCAAGTTCGGCAAGATCGCCTTCTCCGTCATCGGGCCGCTGGAATGCGTCCACTCCGTTATTACGGACAGCGGCATTCCGCAGGAATATGCAGATGCGTTTAAGGCAAGAGGTGTGGAGCTGATCCTTGTGGATTCATGATGCCGGCAGTGCTTCCTGCGCAAGGACAAAACACCCAAGGATCCCCTGGTCCCCGCCGCATGAGGCGGGGACAATGTATCTGTCCATGTCCGCAAGCTCGTCCGTTTCAAGATAGCCGGCGATCAGCTGCTTCGTCTTCTCGCGGACCAGCGGAAAGAGCTGCGCCTGCTGCATGACGCCGCCGCCGAGAATGATGACCTCCGGGCTGACAAGAAAAACTGTCGCAGCCATGGCCTGCGCGAGCTAGTCGCTCTCCAGCTCCCAGACCGCACTATCGTCCCTGAGCTCTGTTCCCTTCCTGCCCCATCGCGCCTCGATGGCGGGGCCGGATGCCATTCCCTCCAGGCAGCTTCCGTGGAACGGACAGCACCCCCTGAAACTATCCCCAGGAACAGGGCGCATCAGGATATGACCCGCCTCCAGATGCTGCATGCCATGGAGCAGTTTCCCGTTCGCCATGATGCCGGCGCCGATCCCGGTGCCGATCGTATAGTAGACAGCGTTTCTTAAACCACGGGCTGCGCCGAAATGAGCTTCGCCCAGGAGTGAGCCGTTGACGTCCGTATCAAAGCCCACGGGGATTCCAAGCGCTTCTTCAAACGTCCGGACAATGGGATTATTCTGCCAGGAGAGTTTCGGGGTCTTGAGAATATAACCATAAGAGGCGGAGTGCGGATCCGGATCGATCGGCCCGAAGCACGCAATGCCGAGCGCTTCGATCTCCGCCTTTTTGAAGTAATCGATCATCGGCGGAACCGTTTCTTCCGGTGTCGTTGTAGGGATAACAAAGCGGTCAAGTATTCTTCCGTCTTCATTTCCGACGGCGCAGACCATCTTGGTCCCGCCCGCTTCCAGCGCGCCTAGCTTCATCTCCGGTTCCTCTTTTCAGACAGTTTAAGTGCGCCTGTCATTCCCCGCCGCACATGTCCACGATCACCTGCGCGAACATCTTCGCGCTGAGAACGAGATCCTCCCATACGGCAAATTCATCCGCGCCGTGCATATGATTGTCCACCCCGGGCATCGCACAGCCGAAGGCGACGCCGCCATCGATCTCGTGCACATACGTGCCGCCTCCGGTGGAGAGACACTTTGCTTCGTTTCCCGTGTAATCATGATAGACGCGCAGCAGAGTCTGCACAAACGGCGTGTCTGCGGGGGTATGATGCGGCGGCACTGCGCCCTCATCGGAAAACGCCGCACCGAACGCTGCGAGCTTTTTCGCAACCGTGCGCACGATCTCCGGCTGGTCCGCACTGATCGGCGCGCGGCAGTCGTAGCCCGCGGTAAATCCACTCTCATCCAGATCGCAGATGCTGAAATTCATGGAGAGCGCACCGGAAACCTCATCGCAGCAGGCGATGCCGAGCGCCTCTCCCTTTGTATCACCGTGAGGGAACATTTCATGCAGGCCGAGAATCGTGCGGGTCGAGGGACTGTCCGCAAGCGGGAGCGCGGCGAGCAGTGTAAGGAGCGCTGTCAGCGCATTGTTTCCGTCCTCCGGAAGTGACCCGTGTGCGCTCTTTCCGGATGCCGTCACGCGCATGCTCTTCTCGTCGACCGAAAAGGTGACGCCTGTCTGCCTTCCGATTTTCTCCGCGACATCTTTCAATGTATCAGGGCTTAGTCCTTCGATTACTGCCGTCGCCTCATGCGGAACCACGTTGAAGCGTTCCGACGCGTGAATCTTTGTCACGCGCGGCAGATTGGCGGTCGAACCGGACAGCTCCCACTTCATCCCGAAGGTCGGCATGAAGCGGCCCTTTTCCACATTGATCACCGGAAAGTCCGCATCCGGTGTAAAAACCGCCGGCGGCGGCGCCTGCTGTTTAAAATAGTATGCGATATCCTCGCTCCCGCTCTCCTCGTCTGTCCCGAGGATCAGCCGGACATTCTTCTTCAGCTCCGGACAGATCTCCTTCACGGCGCGCATCGCATACAGAGCCGCGACGGCCGGCCCCTTGTCGTCCGCTGTTCCGCGGCCATAGATCCTGCCGCCCTCACAGGTAATGTCAAACGGCGGATACGTCCAGCCGACGCCCTCCGGCATCACGTCCAGGTGTGCAAGGATGCCGAGCGCCGTCTCCACACCCTGACCAGCTTCCGGTTTCGCATCCGACGAAGCTCCTGCCCCGCCTTGCGCACCGTGAAACTCCACGGTGCCCGCATAATTCTCAAAGTTATGAGTTTCAAAGCCGTACCCCTGCGCGATGGACAGCGCCTCCTGCAGCACGCGGGCAGGCTCTTCCCCGAACGGCTTTCCGGGAGATGGCTCTCCTCTGAGACTCGGAATTCTTATAAGCCGGCGCAGGTCCTCCAGCATTTCCTCTTCGTGACGAAGAAAGAAAGCATCCAGCTGTTTACTGATATCCGCCATTGTTTTCCTCTTCCTCCTAAACTGAAAGGCCTTCTATTGCGGCCCGCAGGATCGCCTCTGCGTCATTCCCTACGATATCGAGACCTTCCGCCTTCACAAGATTCACCTCCGGAATCCCGAAATACAGCGTTGCAAGAGCTTTCACATACTCATAGCCGAAGGCATCCGGAAGCCCCGCTCCTCCCACCGTCGTGACATAGGTCAGCCACTTCGCGCTGCATTTTCCGAACGGGATTCCCTGGCTGTTATAGTCAAATGTGATTCCGACCGCGCTGACATTCTCCAGGTATTCTTTCAGCAGCGCCGGGAAAGATAGGTCCCAATAGGGCGCGGCGATGACGATCCCGTCCGCAGCCGCGAATTCCTTTGCATACTTCAGGATCTCGTGATCTTCTCCGTCCCGCAGGATCCTCTCCCGCAGCGCGAGGCGCTCTCCATTGAGCGGCAGAAGGCTCTCCTCCTGCAGGATAATCCGTCTGACCGTTTCCTGCATCCCTCCCGGTGCGGCTTCATTCAAAGCGCCGCATTCCTTGAGACGCACCTGCAGATACGCGTCCGCAAGCCTTCTCGTTCTCGAATTCTCTCTTACACAGGCATCAATATAGAGTATTTGCATCCCCATCGCCTCATTCGACTGCCTCCGAACCATCCTGCCGATTCGGATGGCCATCTTAAATCCTTGCAACGCCTGTCCTTCTTGCCGCCTCCGCGACTGCTGCCGCGACCGCCTCGCCGACGCGCGGATCAAATGCCTCGGGGATAATATAGTCCGCCGACAGTCTGTCCGCCGGCACGAGGTCCGCCAGCGCCTGCGCGGCTGCCATCTTCATTTCTTCATTGATATCAGACGCCCGCACATCGAACACGCCGCGGAAAATACCCGGAAACGCCAGCACGTTGTTGATCTGGTTCGGATAGTCGCTCCGTCCTGTGGAGACCACCTTGGCCCCGCCCGCCTTTGCCTCGTCCGGGAAAATCTCCGGCGTCGGGTTCGCGCATGCGAAGACGATCGCGTCGCGGTTCATCGTTAAGACCATCTCCCTTGTAAGAAGTCCCGGTGCAGAGACGCCGATAAAGACGTCCGCTCCGACGAGTGCATCGGCAAGCGAGCCGCTCTTCTTCTCCCTGTTCGTGACCAGCGCCATCTCCTGCTTGATCCAGTTCAGGTCACCGCGGCCTTCGTAAATCATTCCATGGCGGTCACACATGATGATATCCTGAAATCCGGCGGACAGGAGGAGCTTTGCAATCGAGATCGCAGCCGCCCCTGCCCCGGACGTCACAATGCGCACCTGTTCCTTCGTCTTTCCGACGACCTTGAGCGCATTGGTCAGACCCGCAAGCGTGATGATCGCCGTTCCGTGCTGGTCATCGTGAAAGATCGGGATA
>CACZQP010000127.1 GCA_902783385.1 uncultured Lachnospiraceae bacterium
CGACACGATGGAGCAGGCGCAAAGCGACATCACAGAGAAGCAGAAGAACATCGAGGAGATCACGAAGACCATCGAGACCTCCCACACGGTGCAGGCGGACGACGACAGGCGCCTGAAGGAGATGATCGCGAAGAAGGAGGAGATGGCCGCACAGCAGAAGGACTTTTTCGAAAAGCGCGAATCGCTTTCTTCCTCCATCAGTGCGCTGGACAAGGAGTTCTACCGTCTCTCCACGCAGAAGGAAGGGATGGAGGCAAATCTCGAGAAGCAGATCAACTACATGTGGGACGAGTACCAGATCACGCTTTCCGACGCGGAGAGTCTGAAGTCCGAGGGACCTGCGGATATTCCGGAGATGAAAAAGGAGATCGCATCCCTGAAGGGAAAGATCAGGGGACTTGGTCCCGTCAACGTCAACGCCATCGAAGAATATCAGGAAGTCAACAGCCGCTACACGTTCCTCAAGGGGCAGCACGACGACCTGATTGAGGCGGAAAAGACGCTGCAGAACATCATCAAAAACCTGGATGATTCGATGCGCAGACAGTTCCGCGAGCAGTTCGGCCTCATTCAGTCGGAGTTTGACAAGGTATTCAAGGAGCTCTTCGGCGGCGGACAGGGAAGACTTGAGCTCGTGGAGGACGAGGATATCCTGGAGGCCGGCGTGCGCGTCATCGCACAGCCGCCGGGAAAGACCCTCACGAATATGATGCAGCTGTCCGGCGGCGAGAAGTCGCTCACGGCGATCGCACTGTTATTCGCGATCCAGAACTTAAAGCCTTCGCCGTTCTGCCTGCTGGACGAGATCGAGGCGTCGCTCGACGAAAACAATGTCGTGCGGTTCTCGGATTACCTGCACAACCTGACGAAGAATACGCAGTTCATCGTGATCACGCACCGCCGCGGCACGATGGAGCGCGCTGACCGCCTCTATGGCATCACCATGCAGGAGAAGGGAATCTCGACGCTGGTCAGCGTCAACCTGATCGACAAGGAACTGACGGCATAGCAGGTAAGGGAAGACACGAGGAGTACGGATCAAAAGCCATGGGACTGTTCGAACTGTTTGAAAATCGCAAAGAAGAGAATATACAAGCGGACGCCGCCGCAGCGCCTGAACAGGCGCCTGATGCGCCGGTGCAGGAGGCTGCAGGCCCTGAGGAAAAGACAGGTTTCTTTGCACGTCTTAAGAAGGGGCTTTCGAAGACGCGGGATTCTCTCTCCGGCGGGATCGACAATCTCTTAAACGGCTATGCGCAGATTGACGACGACCTCTATGACGAGCTCGAGGAGATCATGATCACCGGCGACATGGGTGTTCACGCGACGCAGAAGGTTCTGGAGGATCTGCGGCGCGAGGTCAGGGAGCAGCACATCCGCGATCCGAAACAGTGCCGCGAGCTTCTCATCCGCAGCATCCGCGATGAGATGCAGCTGCCGGAGGACGCCTATGCCTTCGAAAATGTGCCGAGCATCGTGACACTGATCGGCGTGAACGGTGTCGGGAAGACCACCTCCGTCGGCAAGCTTGCGGGCATCTACAAGGCCCGGGGCAAGAAGGTCCTGATTGCGGCGGCGGACACCTTCCGTGCGGCGGCGAACGAGCAGCTTGCGGAGTGGGCAAAGCGCGCAGGCGTCGACATGATCAGCGGCGCGCAGGGCGCGGACCCCGGAAGCGTCATCTTTGATGCCGTATCTGCCGCAAAGGCGCGCGGCGTCGATATCCTGCTGTGCGATACGGCGGGACGTCTGCACAATAAAAAGAATCTGATGGAGGAGCTCGCGAAGACGAGCCGCATCATCGACAGGGAGTATCCGGAGGCGCACAGGGAAAACCTGATCGTTCTGGACGCCGCGACCGGCCAGAACGCGCTCCAGCAGGCGCGGGAGTTCACGGAGGCGGCCGGCCTTACCGGCATCATCCTGACAAAGATGGACGGCACGGCAAAGGGCGGTATTGCGGTCGCGATCCAGTCGGAGCTCTCCGTACCGGTCAAGTTTATCGGGGTCGGCGAACAGATCGAGGACCTGCAGCGCTTTGATCCGGACGCCTTTGTGGAGGCGCTGTTCCATGGATAACAGAAAACGCACGAAATATTACATGAACCTCATCACCATCAGTGTCACTTGCCTTGCTTTAGTGGCACTTCTTTTTATCGCGATCGCACGGATCCGGACACTGATGGAAACGGTGAAGGGATACGAGGACAGGATCTCCGCCGACGCGGGTGCCGACCGGCTCTACACGGCGGACGAAGTCGAGAAGCTCCTCGAGACGGATATGCAGGATGCAGCGATCATGGAGCGCGCACGGATCCAGACACAGATCCGCAAAGAGCTCCTTCAGGGCGAGAGCATGACCAGGACGCTGCGCAGCTTTTACAGCGACGAGCTTGTCGTGGAGGACCGGGGCGGATACGGATTCGCGATGATTTATGAGACAATCCCGCATAATGTCTTTGTACAGGAGGACTTCGTGCCGGATGACGAAGGCCTTTTGCAGTATGCCGGGGATCCGAAGAAGGCATCGCTCACGAAAGGAATCCGCGTCTCCTCCGAAAACGGCGAGATCGCATGGTCCCGCGTGCCGACGGAGGAGTTTGAGGCCGCGCTGGTCCGCGCGGGGTATTATGACGAGGAAGGTGTATATTCGGCGGACAGCTCTTTCTACAGCAACGCTTCGGCGGCGCTCAGCTACGACATGCAGGTCATTCCGTACTACCAGCTCGCGGATGATGTGAGCGATGACATCGTGCTCGCCGGCTGCCGGAATATCCTGGAGCATCTGGAGGATTATGAGGGAGAATTCGGTGATCAGCTGTATGTCCTGCTTCCAAAGCTCATCGAGGGACCGCGGGAGGATATGACGGAGCTGATCAGGGATCTTTCCGCCCTCTTATCTGCAAACGGCTGCCGCCTCGTCCTGGGAGGGGACATGGCGGCCCTTACGCTCTCGGTGAAGCTGACGGAACTTGAGGATATTCCCGTCTTCCTGATGCAAAAGAAGGATCCGATGTATTTTCCCTACCGCTTCTGTTCCTGGGAATATGAGCCGGAGTACAAGGTATTCGGGATCCCGGGGGATACCGGAATGTTCTATCTGATCGACTATCCCGCGCAGTGAGAAAAGATACCCGTAAAGGTAAAGGCCTGTCAAGAAAAAATACTTGACAGGCCTTTAAATTATTCGTATGATAATCAGGCGCGCCTGCGGGCGCCTTATGTGAGTGCCGCTGGAAAGAGCGTAAGAAGAGACTGCGGATGGAAAAGATTGTAGAAGACGGCCTTTTATACGATTATTACGGGAGCCTTCTGACAGGCCACCAGCGCAGAATCTGCGAGATGGCTGTGTACGAGGATCTCTCCCTCACGGAGATCGCGGACCGGGAGAAGATCAGCAAGCAGGCGGTATCGGACCTTTTGCGGCGCACCTTTGCACAGCTCCGCAGGTACGAGGAAAAGCTAAGGCTGATGCACAGGACCGATGCGGTGCGCTCTCTTACGGAGAAGATCCGCGAGAGCACCTCCCTGGAGGAAGTAAAACAGCTCGCCGAGAATATCGAAAAGGAAATGATCATCGATGGCATTTGAGTCATTATCGGACAAATTATCGAATATCTTCAAAAACCTGCGCGGCAAGGGGAGACTCTCCGCGGAGGATATCGACGCGGCATTAAAGGAAGTGCGCATGGCGCTTCTGGAGGCGGATGTCAGCTTCAAGGTCGTCAAGCAGTTCGTTGGCTCGGTCCGCGAACGCTGTGAGGGGAGCGAGGTCTTAAATGGGCTCAACCCCGCGCAGACGGTCATCAAGATCGTGAACGACGAGCTCGTCGCGCTGATGGGACCCGAGGGGGAGGAGATCCGGTTCCAGCCGGGCAAGGCCATCACCGTCATCATGATGGTCGGTTTACAGGGTTCCGGTAAGACGACGACCGCGGCAAAGATTGCCGGAAAGCTCAAGACGAAAGGGAAGACGCCGCTCCTTGCGGCCCTCGACATCTATCGTCCGGCCGCCATTGAACAGCTGCGCGTGAACGCGGATCTCCAGAAGGTCGACATGTTCACCATGGGGGACTCCGCGCACCGGGTGCCGGATATCGCAAAGGCGGCGATCGAGCACGCCGCAAAGAACAAAGAGGACGTTGTGATCCTGGATACGGCGGGCCGTCTCCAGATCGATGACGACATGATGCGCGAGCTGGAGGAGATCAAGCAGGCCGTCACGGTTCACCAGACACTGCTTGTCGTCGACGCCATGACCGGCCAGGAGGCCGTCAATGTCGCAAAGACGTTTGACGAGCGGATCGGCGTGGACGGGGTCGTCCTGTCAAAGATGGACGGCGATACGCGCGGCGGTGCTGCGCTCTCCGTCAAGGCCGTCACCGGGAAGCCGATCCTGTATGTCGGTATGGGTGAGAAGCTCTCGGACCTCGAGCAGTTCTATCCGGACCGCATGGCGAGCCGGATCCTCGGCATGGGCGATGTCCTGACGCTGATCGACAAGGCGCAGGCCGCCTTCGCGGAAGAGGACGCGCAGAAGAACAAAGAACGGGCCGCCCGCGTCAAAAAGGGAAAGTTTGACTACAATGATTATCTCGAGAGCCTGAAACAGATGCGCAAGATGGGCGGATTCGCCTCGCTCCTTTCGCTGATGCCGAACCTCGGAATCAGCAAGGATGACCTGGAGGGCGCAGTCGACGAAAAGGTCTTTGCAAAGACAGAGGCGATCATCCTGTCCATGACGCCGGAGGAGCGGGAAAACCCGAAGCTCATGTCTCCGCAGAGGAAGTACCGCATCGCAAAGGGCTCCGGCAACGATATCGCGGATGTGAACCGTTTCATCAAGCAGTTCACCGAGGCGCAGAAATTCATGAAGCGCGCGCCCGGACTGATGGGCGGACGCCGCGGCGGCGGGTTCATGGGAGGCCTCCCGGGCAGGAGAGGCAGGTTCCCGTTTTAAAAAAGGCAGTAATTAAATTTACATAAAAAGCTATGAAGCGCAGAGCGCTTCGGAATGGAGGAAAGAAACATGGTAAAGATCAGACTGACAAGAACCGGTGAGAAGAAGGTCCCTTTCTACAGGATCGTGGTTGCGGATTCTCTTACGCCCAGAAACGGCAGAGTGATCGACGAGATCGGCTTCTATGATCCCAACACGGATCCGGGTACGGTCAAGGTCGATGCGGAGAAGGCAAAGAAGTGGATCGCCAACGGCGCACAGCCGACGACGGTCGTAAAGAAGCTGTTCAAGCAGGCGGGGATCTGACAGGCGCGGTGTCCTTTGGACACTTTGCTTGAGGCAGGAGGCATGAGATGAAGGAATTAGTCGAAGTCATTGCCAAAGCGCTTGTGGAACATCCGGAAGAAGTTGTCGTTACCCAGAAGCAGGAAGGACGCGGGATCAGGGTCATCCTCCAGGTCGCACCGTCCGACATGGGGAAGGTGATCGGCAAACAGGGCCGTATCGCAAAGTCGATCCGCGCCGTCGTAAAGGCGGCCTCCACCAGAGACAACATCCGGGTGGATGTGGACATCACTGATAAGACCGGCGCCTGAACATCCGGCGAACCGTTTTGGTATTGGTATGGTAGAAGAGTTTCGCGTCGGTGTCATCACCGCGACGCACGGACTGCGCGGCGAGGTCAAGGTCTTCCCGACGACTGACGAACCGCGCAGATTCAGCAGATTAAAGACCGTCAGGATCGATCTGGACGGCGAAAAGAAAACGCTCCGGTTAAGGAGCGTGAAGTATTTCAAGAACATGGTCATCCTGGCCTTTGAAGGGCTTGATACCATCGAAGCCGTGCAGAACCTCCGCGGAAAGGATCTGATGATATCCCGGGAAGACGCGCTGCCGCTGAAAGAGGGGCAGTACTACATCCCGGATCTTATCGGTCTGCGTGTGGAGGAGGAAGGCCGGATTGTCGGGCATGTAAAGGACGTCATGCAGACGGGGGCAAACGATGTCTACGTCGTGGAGACGGCGGAGGGGAAGGAGCTCCTTCTTCCCGCGATCCCGGACTGTATCCTGGACGTCGACACGCAGGGCGGCGTCATGCAGGTCCATGTGCTGGACGGCCTTGAGGATCTGTAGGGGAGCGGCATGGTATTTCATGTACTGACGCTGTTTCCGGAGATGATTGCGGAAGGCGTGAGCAACAGCATTATGGCCAGGGCCAGGGCGGCCGGGCTCGTCGACGTTAAGGCCGTGAACATCCGCGACTACACCCTGGAAAAGCACGGACGCGTCGACGATTATACCTACGGCGGCGGCGCGGGGCTCCTGATGGCGGCGCAGCCCGTCTATGACGCGCACTGCGCAGTGAAAGCTGCGCTTCCGGAAAACACGAGAACCGTGTACCTGACTCCGCAGGGCAGGACCTTCACCCAGGAGATCGCTGCGGAACTTGCAAAGGAGGAGAACCTGATCCTTCTGTGCGGGCATTATGAGGGAATCGACGAGCGGGCGCTGGAGGAGATCGTGACGGACGAAATCTCGATCGGGGACTATGTCCTGACCGGCGGAGAGCTGCCGGCGCTTGTTCTGATCGACGCGGTATCCCGCCTGATCCCGGGGGTTTTGCACAACGAAAGCTCCGCGGAGACGGACTCCTTCCAGGACGGGCTCCTGGAGTACCCGCAGTACACACGCCCCGAGGTGTGGAGGGGCAAAGCCGTCCCGCCGATCCTTCTTTCGGGCGACCACGCGAGGGTCGATGAGTGGCGGCTTCTGAAGTCGCTTGAACGCACTGCAAAGAGACGCCCGGACCTGTATGCGCAGTATGCAGCGCTCCATCAAAAGGAACTCGATAAGATGGAGAAGCGCAGGAAAAAGAGAGAGGCCCGCGGTCAAGATTATCCTTGAATTGTCGGGAAAGATATGCTATGTTATTAAAGTTGCAGTTTCTGTCCGCAGTCGGAAAATGACCCTTTCCGCGGTGACGGGAGCCTGCAGAGCGTTCCGGCGGTAATACCGCAGCGCCAAAAAGGGCGCGCACCGGCCGGCTGCGCTTTCAGAAACAAAGGCGGTCCTCTGCCGGAACACGGGCATGAACGTCTCAGAATAAAGGAGAAGATCATGAACAGAGAAGCAATCAGAGAGCTGGAGAAAGCCCAGCAGAAGAAGAAGGTACCGCAGTTCAAGGTCGGCGACACAGTGCGTGTCTCCAACAAGATCAAAGAAGGCAACCGCGAGAGGACACAGGTCTTTGAAGGCGTAGTCATCAAGAGACAGGGCGGCGGCGCAAAGGAGACCTTTACGGTCCGCAAGCGCTCCAGCGGCATCGGCGTCGAGAAGACATGGCCGCTGCATTCCCCGAACGTCGAGGACATCCAGGTCATCCGTTCCGGTAAGGTCCGCCGCGCGAAGCTGAACTACCTGCGTGCACTCAGCGGCAAGAAGGCAAAGGTCAAGGAGCGCATCGGCATCTACGGCAAGGCTGCACAGGCTGAGGAGATCGTCGAGGAAGTCGTCGAAGAGGTCATCGAAGAGACCGCAGCCGAGGCGCCAGCAGCAGAGGAAGCTGTCGAAGCTCCCGCTGAGGAGAAGGCAGCCGAGTGACCTGTTCTTCCGGGATCTGAAATACAAGGAAACTATGGTGGGAGGCGGTTTTCCGTCTCCTGCCTTGTTATCGGAGCGAAGTGATGCTTTTTGAGACCGATCCGGACAAACAGCGCAGAAGGCGCGGCATAAGGCGTGCCAGGAGGGCGGAGCGCCGTCTGCAGAACATCCGCAGGAGAAACGCCTCGGAGGGGCTTGCTTTTTATCCGAAGCAGCGCTCTTCCCACGTGGATCGTTTCAAGGAGATCATGCTCGGGGTCCTTCATACCGTGGTTGCCGTTTCGCTTGCCGTGATCCTGGTCCTGAGCTTCGGACTCCGGCTCCGGGTCCCCGGCGATTCGATGGAGGACACGTTGGGAGCCGGCCAGCACGTGCTGATCGACCGGGTCGCTTACAGGCTCTCCACGGTCGAGCGCTATGACGTGATCGCGTTCTATCCGGCAGGCAACAAGGAGGCGCAGCCC
>CACZQP010000128.1 GCA_902783385.1 uncultured Lachnospiraceae bacterium
AAATAAATGTTATTCGCATTAGCACTCACTCAAAGAGAGTGCTAACAAATGCCATCTTAGCACTTCCGCGCAGCGGCGTCAAGCCTTTTTTTCGGATACTTCGTTTCCGGATGCGGCATAGGATGCGAGGATGCGGTAAGCTTCGCGATAGTTTTCATCCCTTCCCTCGGTCAGGATGTGCTCCAGCCTCGCGTAGATGCGTTCATCCTCGAACAGACTGACCAGACAGGGCGCGTAGCGCGTCCCGGCACCGTCCTTCAGTTCCTGTATGAACTGGTCGAGCGTCTTGCCCTCTTTGTAGCTGCGTCCGACCGCGTCCGTGGACGCGTCCAGGCAGTCCGCGCAGGCCACGATCTCGATGATCGGGCGTTCCGGCATCCCCTCCGTGCTGTGGCCGTCGGGATAGCCGCGCGAGTTGTCGTACCATTTATGATGCATCAGCGCCACATTGGCGTAAGGCTTTGTCTCTTCATGCCCGGACAGCAGATAAGCGCCGATCAGCGGATGCGCCTTGATCATCTCAAATTCCTCGTCGAGAAGATCGCGTCCGTAGGTCATGATGACCTCCGTCACAAAGAGCTTGCCGATGTCGTGCGTCAGTGCCGCGTGGGACGCGAATTCCAGAATCTCGTCTTTCCGCGCGCTCACCTCTTCTTCGCTGCCGCAGCCCAAAAGCCCGATGAAATACGAGGGCTGCCGCCGGATCATCTCCTCCGTCAGGCAGAGCGTGAAATCCTCCACGGACTTGACATGGACGTAGGTCGGCGGATGCAGCGCGACGGTCATGTTCATGCAGAAGGTCTCGAAATCCATGCCGCCCGGTGCCTGCAAAAACCGGCGCAGAATCATGGACGCGTAGGTCAGCAGCGCGGAAAAGCTGTCGCGCTTCGGCAGGCGGTGGATGTAGGCCAGCATTTTCTGGTAAAAGCGTTCCAGCTCTTCCTGATCCTCTTCCGTGAAGGGCATCAGCTTCGCGAGCGCAAAGAGCTCGATCGGCACCATCAGCAGAAGGTTGTGATTGAAGAGGGAATAGTCCTTTTCGTCAAAGGACTGATAGAGCCGGACCAGCCCCGCCTTGTATGCCTCCGCGTCAATGCGGCCCGCCGGAAAGTCGGCGCGCAGCAGCGTGAGCTCCGTCAGCTCGTTCGACGAATACGGTGCCAGCAACTCCTGTTCCTTGTTCCAGACACGCTCCATCTCCCGCGCACAGTCGCTGATAAAGGCCATCTGCTCCTTGTTGAAGCGTCTCTCATTCGCGTTGAAGGCCTGGTTTGCCACGTACTGTAAGGAGCGGAAGTGATGATAGACCCAGTTGTAGCCGGGCGCCTGTTCCCGGTAAAAGGGATCGTCCTTTAAGGACAGCGCCCTGCGGAGAAAGGCAAGATCCTTTTCGTTGATTTCCTCATCGCCGAAGGCCTCCGTGCGGTCAAAAAGCGCGGAGATGTATCTGGCGTTGATGAGCACAAGCTCCTTGGCCGCGTCGGACAGGGCCGGAAAACGCTCGTGCGCCAGAAAGGAAAGCAGCTTGTCCCCGGTCGCCAGGCCTTCGTCGCGGTAGCGCAGGCCGATGTCGCTCACGGGGTACACGCGCATGGTCATGTGCATGACGGAAAAGGTACTCTCGATCATCTTGTCCAGGGCGCGGATGAAAAACTCCGTGTCCTGCCGGTCTTCCGCGTCGCTGCACAGGCGCTTCGCCTGCCGGTACAGTAGCGGCAGATCCAGATTCTTGAGGTAACTCGCGTCCATCTGCTCTTCCCAGAAATGACGGAGCAGATCAAGTTCCTCCTGTGTGAACAGCTCTTCCTTTTCCATCAGGGGAAAGAAAAGCTCCCGCAGGATGCGGTTGTTTTCCTGCGCGAGCGTGCCGATCCGGCGGAAGGAATCCAGCAGAACAATGCGGTAATCCTCCGCGCTGCCGATGTCTTTGATCGACGGCGTGGAGAGGTCCCGGATCTCCAGGGTGTTGTCGATATACTGTTGCAGCCGTTCCGCGATCTCCCTGCCCATAGTCCAAATATTCTACCATATTTTAAGCGGAAATACCATACGGCCGGGCTGCGGTAAGCTGCTATTTTTTCACGTGATAGGAAGCCAGAATCCGGTAGGCTTCGCGGTAGTTTTCGGCCCGTCCTTCCGTCAGAATCCGCTGCAGGTCC
>CACZQP010000129.1 GCA_902783385.1 uncultured Lachnospiraceae bacterium
GCGTTTTTTGCGGAGCGAGAGCGTCGCGCGGAGTACATATGTATGCTGCCGGGGGAGTAGACAGCGTTTTTTGCGGAGCGAGAGCGTCGCGCGGAGTACATATGTATGCTGCCGGGGGAGTAGACAGCGTTTTTTGCGGAGCGGGAGCGTCGCGCGGAGTACATATGTATGCTGACGGGGTTGGGCTGTGTTTTTGCAGAGCGAGAGCGCCGCGCGGAGTGCGCGTGCGTGCCGCCCGGCTGTGTTGACGCAGGGCGAATTGTGGTATACTTGAATGGCTATGGATCAGAATAATCTGAAACTGAAAGGCGGACTTGCAAAGCTCTTTACTTCCCCGCTTAGGCTGGGCGCAATGCTGGTCATCGCCAATATCCTGATTTACTTTATCAGCTGGCAGTCGGGCCTCATTCTGACGGTCTTTATCCTTGTGTACTTTGCGGTCGCACTCATGCTGTACATGAACAGCCGAACCATGCTCCTCAACGAGATGGTCAGCTTTGCCACGGAGTATGGCCAGGTGCAGCGCGAGCTCCTTAAAGAGCTGAATATTCCCTATGCGATCCTGGACGAGACAGGACACTTTATCTGGATGAACGAGGCCTTCGAGAAGCTCTCGAACCGGCAGAAGAGTTATCATCGCAGCATTTCCACGGTGTTTCCGGATGTCACACGGGATGAGCTTCCGAGCGAGGAAAAGCAGGAGGTCCGGCTCAGCTTAAAGCTGGAAGATAAGAGCTTTGCCGCGCAGCTGCGGCGGATTCCCATGCAGTCCCTCTCCGGCGACAGCGAGATGATCGAGGCGCAGGAGGGCGAGGGCGCGCTGATCTCGCTCTGCCTGTACGACGAGACGGCACGGGAGCTGGCGATCGCAGAGGTCGACAACCAGTCGCTGGTCGTCGGTCTCATCTATATTGATAACTACGATGAGGCGCTGGAGGATATCGAGGACGTGCGCAGGTCACTTCTGGTCGCGCTGATCGACCAGAAGGTGACCAAGTACATCGCGTCGCGCGACGGCATCTGCAGCAAGATGGAGAAGGATAAGTACCTCATCATCCTGCGCAAGAGCGCCTTTAAAAAGCTGGAGGAGGCGCACTTTGACCTGCTTTCCGACGTGAAGAAGGTCAGCATCGGCAATGAGATGGCCATCACGGTCAGTATCGGCATCGGCCTGGGCGGCCTCACCTACGCGCAGAACTACGAGTTTGCGAAGAACGCGATCGACCTTGCGCTCGGCCGCGGCGGTGACCAGGCGGTCGTGAAGACTTCGGAAAACACCACCTATTACGGCGGAAAGACCCAGTCCGTCGAGAAGAGCACACGCGTCAAGGCCCGCGTCAAGGCGCAGGCAATGCGGGAGATTCTCTCCACGCGGGATGCCGTCTATATCATGGGGCACCGCCTGGGAGACATCGACAGCTTCGGTGCGTGCATCGGCATTTACCGGATCGCAAAATCAATGCAGAAGGAGGCGCACATCGTCCTGAACGAGACGACGACCTCCTTAAAGCCGATCGTCGCGCTCTTCAAGGACAATCCGGAGTACGAGAGCGATATGATGATCACGAGCGCGCAGGCGATCGAGAAGGTCGTGGACAACAGCGTGCTGGTCATCGTCGACGTCAACAGGCCCAGCATCACGGAGTGCCCGGAGCTCCTCCACATGTGCTCCGCAATCATCGTGCTGGATCACCACAGACAGGGAACGGAGAAGATCGAAAACGCGACGCTCTCTTACATCGAGGGCTATGCCTCCTCGACCTGTGAGATGGTCTCGGAGATCCTGCAGTACATCGGCGAAAATGTGAAGATCAGACAGGAGGAGGCCGACGCGATCTACGCCGGCATCGTCATCGACACGAACAATTTCATGAACAAGACGGGCGTGCGCACCTTTGAGGCCGCGGCGTTCCTTCGGCGCAACGGCGCGGATGTCACCCGCGTGCGCAAGCTCTTCCGCGAGGAAGCCGTGGAGTACAAGGCCCGGGCGGATGCTGTTTCCCAGGCGGAGATCTACCGGGGCACCTATGCGATCTCGGTCTGCTCGAGCGACGGGATCGAGTCCCCGACCGTGGTCGGCGCACAGGCGGCCAATGAGCTGCTCAACATCAAAGGCATCCGGGGCAGCTTCGTGCTGACGCAGTATCAGGACCAGGTATTCGTGTCCGCGCGCTCCATCGACGAGATCAATGTGCAGCTGATCATGGAGCGGCTCGGCGGCGGCGGCCACATGAATATCGCCGGCTGCCAGCTGGAGAATGTCACCGTCGAGGAGGCGATCGAGAGGCTCAAGGCCACCATCGACGCCATGACAGAGGAAGGAGAATTGTAATGAAAGTCATACTTTTGGAAGATGTGAAATCGCTCGGCAAGAAGGGCGACATGGTCAATGTCAGCGACGGCTATGCGCGCAACTTCGTCCTGCCGAAAAAGCTGGGTGTCGAGGCGACCGAGAAGAACAAGAATGAGTTAAAGCTCCAGAAAAAGCACGAAGAGAAGCTCGCACAGGAGAAGCTCGACGAGGCAAAGGCACTGGCGGATCTCCTGCCGGGGAAGCAGGTCATCGTCTCCATGAAGATGGGAGAGTGCGGCAAGGCCTTCGGATCCGTCTCCGCAAAGGAGATCGCGGAAGCCGCAAAGAAGCAGCATGACCTTGATCTCGACAAGAAGAAGATCCAGCTGGACGAGCCCATTAAGACCTTCGGCAGCTTTGAGGTGCCGATCAAGCTCCACCCTGAAGTCACCGGCACGATCTATGTGCTCGTGAAAGAGGCATAAGATGCCGCAGGGAGAGGAAATCAGGCGGGTCATGCCCTATTCGGCCGAGGCGGAGCAGTCCGTCATCGGCTCCATGATCATGGATGCGGATGCGGTCGCGGTCGCGACGGAGATCGTGACGGCGGACGACTTCTATACGAAGCAGTATGCCGTCATCTTCGAGGCGATCGAGGAGCTCGCGGCCAAAAACGTCGCGGTCGATCCCGTGACGCTTCAGACCAGGCTCAGGGAAAAAAATCTTCCTCCGGAGATCTACAGCGCGGAGATGATCGGCGGCCTTATCGCGGCGGTGCCGACCGCTGCCAATATCAAGGACTGGGCGAACATCGTCGCGGAGAAGGCGCTCCTTCGCCGGCTGATCCGTGCCGCGGGCGAGATCGCGGACGAGTGCTATACGGAGAAGGGGAGTCTCGAGGAGATCATGAACGGCGCGGAGAAGCGCATCTTTGATCTCTCCCAGAGACGCGGCGGGACGGATTTCGTGCCGATCCGCAGGATCGTTTTAAACGCCATCGAGCGGATCGAGGCCGCATCGAAGGTAAAGGGGAACGTCACGGGCCTGGCGACGGGCTTTACGGATCTTGACAACCAGACAGCGGGCCTGCAGCCCGCGGATTTTGTGCTCATCGCGGCGCGTCCTTCCATGGGCAAGACCGCGTTTGCCTTAAACATTGCGGAATATGTCACGTTCTACTTAAAGAAGACGGTCGCCATCTTCTCCCTGGAAATGTCCAAGGAGCAGCTGGTGAACCGCCTGTTCTCCATGGAGTCGCACATCGACGCGCAGCGGATCCGCACCGGCGACCTGAATGATCAGGAGTGGGTCGACCTCATGGAGAGCGCGGGCAATATCGGCGAGAGCCGCCTGATCATCGACGACACGCCGGCGATCAGCGTGCCCGAGATCCGCTCCAAGTGCAGGCGGTTCAAGATGGACCGGGGCCTGGACCTCATCGTGATCGACTATCTGCAGATGATGAGCGGCTCAGGGCGCGGAAACGACTCAAGGCAGCAGGAGATCTCCGACATTTCGCGTGCCTTAAAAAGCCTTGCCCGCGAGCTGAACGTTCCGATTATCGCGCTCTCCCAGCTCTCGCGCGCCGTGGAGTCGAGGCCGAACCACCGGCCGATGCTCTCCGATCTGCGTGAGTCCGGCGCGATCGAGCAGGACGCCGACCTTGTCATGTTCATTTACCGCGAGGACTACTACAACAAGGACACCGAAAAACGCGGCGTGGCGGAGATCATCATCGCGAAGCAGCGCAACGGCCCGATCGGGACCGTGGAGCTCGCATGGGTCCCCTCGCAGACCAAATTCCAGAACCTGGCAAAACAGTCAAGGGACAGCTACTGATTATGAAACTGATCCGGCGCGTACTGCGCGTACTGACCCCCAAACAGAAAAGGCAGCTCCCGTTCCTGTTTCTTATGATGCTCATCGGAGCGGCACTGGAGACCGTCAGCACCTCGCTCATCCTGCCGCTCGTCACGGCGGCGACGAGCCCCACGAGCGTGCGCGGAAACAAGTACATGAATTTTGCCTTCGAGCTGTTCCACATGAACAGCGTGACGGACTTCCTCGTGACGGTCGCGGTCCTTCTGATCATCGTATTTGTATGCAAGAACATTTTCCTCTATTTCATGTACCGGACGCAGTACCGTTTTGTCTACGGCGGACAGTTCGCGACCTCGAGGACGCTGTTCAAGGACTATGTGAGCCGACCGTACGAGTTCTTCCTGGACGCTTCGACGCCTGTCGTCATCCGCAACATCGTGAGCGACGTCAACGGCGTTTATAACCTGCTGCTCACGTTTCTTCAGCTCTTTACCGAGAGCATCGTGTTCATCGCGCTGTTTATCTTATCGCTCGGCATCAGCCCGATCATGACGCTCCTCATGAGCTTCTTCATCGGGGCTGTTCTTGTCGTAAACCGCAAGGTCTTCGGACCGATCCTTCGGCGCTTCGGAAATGACGTGCAGCAGAACAACGCGCTTGTCACGAAGTGGCTGATGCAGGCGATGAACGGCATGAAGGAGACGAAGGTCCTGAACAAGGAGGGGTACTTCATCGGCAGGTACGAGGACAGCGCGGAAAAACTCCGCGACATCCAGCTGAAGCAGAACGCGATGTCGAACATCCCGCGGCTTTCCATAGAGACCGTTATGATGGTCGGCATTTTATCGATGTTCGCCATCTTTGTCGCGCGTGACACGAAGGTCGGCACGGGTTCCATGCTCTCGCAGATCGCCCTCCTCGGGATGGTCGCGATGCGCATCATGCCCAGCTCCAACCGCATCGTGCAGGCACTCAACAACATTGCGTATTATGAGCCGTCCCTCACGGCGGTGGAGGACATCATCGTCCACGCGCACGAGTTGGACGTGGACAGCCTCTACAGCGGCGCTGGCGATGACGTCGTGCCCATGAAATTCGAGGACAGGGTAGAGCTGTCCGGCATCACCTACCGTTATCCCGGCACGGACGTCGACATTTTAAAGGACGCGAACCTCACGATCCCGATCGGCAAGTCGGTCGGACTCATCGGTCCGTCAGGCGCCGGGAAATCCACGGCTGTGGACCTGCTCCTGGGACTCCTCGCCCCGCAGAGCGGCAGAATCCTTGCCGACGGCGTCGACATCCGCGACAACCAGGAGGGCTGGTACGATATCATCGGCTATGTCCCGCAAATGATGTTCATGCTGGATGATACGATCCGCAACAACGTCGCCTACGGCGTGAACGAGGAAAAGATCGACGACGACAAGGTCTGGGCCGCCCTGAAGGAGGCACAGATGGACGAATATGTCCGGGGGCTTCCGCTCGGGCTCGACACCTCGATCGGTGAGAGAGGCGTTCGGATCTCCGGCGGGCAGAGACAGCGAATCGGTATTGCACGGGCGCTCTACAGCGATCCGCAGATCATGATCTTCGACGAGGCGACGAGCGCTCTCGACAACGACACGGAAAGCGCCATCATGGAGGCGATCGAAAAGCTCCACGGCAAAAAGACGCTTATCATTGTCGCGCACAGGCTGACGACCATCGCGAACTGCGACGCAGTCTACAAGGTGGACGGCAAGCGCTTCATCCCGCAGGACAAGGCGGAGATCGCCGGCAGGATCGTGAGCGGCGACACAGAGGAGGAGGCGCTTCCGAAATACACGGTAAAGCGCGCGGCGGATGCGAAGCGGTAATTTTTTTCTGATCCATAATTACAACACTGTACCGGAGGAGCTTGTCTCGCTGTGCGAGGACTACCGAATCATCGACGCATCGGACGATGCGCAGGTCACGGAACAGCTCCTTGCCGGGGACTATAGCTTTGAACATGTGGAGAACACAGGACACAACCTGACCAGCTATTTCTCCTTTTTTGCAGATCACCACGAGGAGCTCCCGGACGTGATGTGCCTGTGTAAGGGCAACATGATCGGACGCCATGTCTCCCGCGAGTATTTCGAGCGGGCGATGATGAACACCTGGTTTACCTATCTCTACGAGGAAAAAGCCATGCGCGCCCGCTACTCCCGCCCGACGGAGGAGATGCTTAAGGAAAACGGAGGAAAGGACATCGGCGAGGGGAGCATCGCATGCCTGCTTTCGGAGTGCCAGTACACAGAGGAGAATTCCTCCTGGTACATGCAGACGGGGACGCATCCGTACCGGTATTTCCGCACCTATGACGAGCTGCTCACCTTTGTTTACAGGGATCCGGTCCTGCCAAGGCGCATCAGCTTCGCGCCGGGCGGCTGCTATATCGTGCGGAGAGAGATGGTGACGCGCCACGGCGCTGCTTTTTACCGGAACCTGAACAAGGTCATGAACTACACGCTGGAGCCCGGTTTCCCCGCGGAGGCGTTTATCGTGGAGCGGATGATGCCGCTGATCTTTGAGTCGAACTACGATGTGAATCCCTGGATGGAAGACGAGATGCTCTTCGACGAGCGCCTTGCGCACCGGGAGGAGCTGATCTCCAGAGCAAAAGCCGAGGCGGCTGCCGGAGCGGGTGCACTTGGGAAGCTCAAGAGGATTTGGCGCGGGCTGTGATTCATTTAAGATAGACAATAATAAACGTAAAATCAACGAAAAAATTTGCGTTGATTTTACGTTTATTATTGTTTATACTGTCCATGCGTAAAGGAAACGTGCCAAAGGAAGTGAGCCATGAAAGAAAACAAAAAGCTGGAATATAAGCAGGAAATAACGGATTCTTTTTTAAAAACGGTAAGTGCTTTTGCAAATTATGATGGCGGCGATATTGTTTTCGGCATCACGAATGATGGCGTATTCAAAGGAATCACGGATATCGATGTCCAGTGCCTTTCTATAGAAAACAGAATTAATGATTCCATTAAACCAAAACCGGAATTCAGTATATCGGTCAATGAAAAAAACCGGACGATCACACTTCATGTCGAAGCCGGCATTCGTCCTCCGTATTACTATAAAAGAAAGGCATATAGGAGAAATAATACATCAACGATAGAGGTTGATGATATTGAGCTCAGAAGGCTCATTCTCAGGGGAGAGCACCTGAATTACGAAGAGATAAAATCCGATAATCAAAATCTGACTTTTACCTGTCTGGAAGAAGAGATGATCAGGACATTGGGGATCTCCGGACTGAGCAGAGATTTACTGAAAACGTTAAACCTGTGCAATGACAGGGACGGGTTTAACAGGGCAGCTTTGCTGTTATCTGACCAGAACAGTTTTCCCGGAGTGGATCTGGCAAGATTCGGCGAGACAATCAGCATTTTTCTTGACAGAGAAACCTGGGAAGGCGCGTCAGTCCTGTATATATTCCATAAATCAATTGAAATGTTTGAAAAGTATTATTCCTTTGAAAAGGTTACGGGCGCGAAAAGAGAGAAGCTATTTACGATTCCGTACGAAGCGTTCAGGGAGGCTCTGGCGAATGCAATTGTTCATCGCATGTGGGATATCAATGCCAGAGTACGGGTCTCCATGTTCGATGACAGGATAGAGATTTCTTCTCCGGGAGGGCTGCCGGAGGAGTTGAGCAGGGAAGAATACTTGAACGGACAGGTTTCTGTCTTCAGAAATCCGATACTTTGCAATGTGTTTTACCGCCTGGGAATTATAGAATCCTTCGGCACGGGGATTCTGAAAATCAGACAGGCATATCAGGGAAAAGAACAGAATCCACAGTTTAAGGTATTTGATAATTCCGTCACCGTGGTCCTTCCCACAGAAGACAGCAAAGTACCGTTATCTTCAGACGAGCAGACGATCAAAGACTTTCTGAGCAATGGCAGACTGGCCAGCAGTTCCGAAACGGCAGCGGCGGTCGGGTTCAGCAGAGCAAAGACGATTCAGATACTGAATTCCATGCTTGAGAAAAAAGTGGTCCGAAAAGAAGGCACCGGAAGAGGAACCAGATACAGGTTATAAACCGGATTATGCTATACTGACTAACGGAGGTTTTGCAATTTGACGGACAGGAGCGGTATCAAAACGGAAAACAGGGACAAAGCGCTGGTGATCGCCATTACGGCGGTCTCTTTCCTGTGTGTGCTCATCTTCAATCTCCTGACGCCGATGCTGACGGATGACTACTCCTACGGCACGCAGGTGCGCGAGGCCGCGGGACTTATGGACCTTGTCCGGCAGGAGGCGCACCAGTACATGACCTGGAACGGCAGGAGCGTGGTGCACCTGATCCTGCGCGTGACACTGTTCCTTCCCCGGATCCTGTTCAAGTTCGCAAGCAGCATTGTGTTCGCCGTGCTGTCCGTCTGCATCTACCTGCAGATCCACGGCCGGAAGAAGTGGGATCCCTTTGTGATGCTGATGGTCCAGCTGGGGCTGTGGCTGTTCACCGTGGATTTTGCGGAGACCATCCTGTGGCAGACCGGAGCCGTCAACTACCTGTGGGGGACGACGATCATCCTGGGCTTCATGACGCTGTTAAAGCGCAGATACCAGAGGGAAGCCTATGGGACAGGGCTCGGAGAAGCCGGCACCGTGAACGCTGACGGCGGAAAAGCCGGCGCTGCCGGTGCGGCGGCGCTTGCCGGGTTCTTTATCTTCGGCATCCTGGCCGGCTGGTGCAACGAGAATACCTCCGGCGGGTGTTTCCTGTTCGTGCTGTTCATGATCCTCCGGGCAAGGCTTTCGGGGAAGGTTCCCGCATACCTGTATGCGGCGGGACTGGGCAACCTCATCGGCCTCTTCATCATGGTTCTTGCACCCGGGAACGCAAAGCGCGCCTCCTTTGCGACGGAAAACCACAGCGGTCTCTACGGCATGGCCGCGCGCTTCCAGAAGGCGACCCTCACGATCCGGGACTACTTCCTTGTTCTGCTGATCGTGCTTCTTGTCTGCACAGTTATCACGATCCTGCGTCACCGGCGGGAATTCGCCGCGTGGTATGCGGGAAGAGAGCAAACCAAAGAGCCGGCCGGCCTTGCAGATATTTTGCGGCCGCTGTGGGAAGTGATCCTGTTCACGTTCCTGTTCTTTGCGACGGCCTACGCGCTGATCCTGACGGTCCAGCCGCAGCCGCGCGCCTATTTCGGCGCGGGAATCTTCCTTCTCATCGCCGTGATCCAGGCAATACAGGTGTGCGTGCGGGAGGAGAGAGAAGCAGACTGCGCGACCGGGGACGCCGCTGGAGCAAATAGCGGAGCCTTGCTCGTCCGTGCGGCTGCATACTCTGTCATTGGCGCGCTTGCGCTGTCGTTCTTTTTCACCTATATCGACTGCGGCGCGCAGCTTGCCCGCATCAACCGCGACTGCGAGGAGCGCATCGACTACATCCTGCAGAAAAAGGCGGAGGGCGCGGACGAGATCTTCGTCGCGCAGATCCATCCGGAATTTGAGAACCGCTATACCATCGCTTACGAGAGCGATCTTACGGATGACGAGTACTACTGGACCAACGTAGCCTATCAGACCTATTTCGGGGTCGAGAGCATCTATGCCATTCCCTACGACGAGTGGAAGGCGATCCGATAATATATGATATAAGTGTCACAAATATATCGTCCGAATGCTATTTTTCTTGCAAAGTATTCCTATGACACATCTGTCAAAAATGCATTGACAACTTTTTCAATAGTATATTATTCTATATAATGCAACAATATATGGTGGCTCTGCAAAACGGCAGGGCTTTTGATACCGGGCAGTCGCGATTCATCCGTGACCGAGCCGGTAATTGTTGCAACGGTTTTTTATTGATAAAGAGAAAAGACATAGAATACTGAGACAGACAGGAAATATGAACTTGAAGATACTCCTGAAAGAAAGAGCGACAAGTATGAGAAATCTACGCAGAAGCAGAGTCGTAAGACGAGCCTTCAGCGCGCTCCTGTGCATGGCATTGCTGATCGGCAGCATAAATGTATCGGGCCTGACGGCGCGCGCGGATATCGGGAATGATCCGGAACAGCCGGTATATACGCTGACAGAGCCGGCGCCTTCGGAGGACGGACAGATTCAGGAGCTGCCCGATGTGACGAATCATGCGCAGGAAAACGATATTGTAAATTCCGATGAGAATAATGGGACTTTAGTGCCTGAGAACCCGCCGCAGGCGCCGGAAGAGCTCGGGGAAGATGCGGGCGAGGAACAAACGACGCCCGAAGAAAATCCGGAAGAGGGGCAAACGCTGCCCGAGGAAAACCCGGAAGAGGATCCGGCGCCGCAGCAGGAACAGCCGGACGCTGCTGACGAAGAGCCGGGGGCGCCCGAAGGTGACCCGGAGCAGGTGCCGGAAGCCTCCGGGGAAAATCAGGAACAGGGACAAACCGCACCTGAGGTGAACCCGGAACAGGGTCAAACTGTGCCCGAGGAAAACAAAGATCAGGATCCGGCACCACAGCAGGAACAGCCGGGCGCTGCGGAAGTAACGCCGGATGCACCAGAAGTGAACACGGAACAAGTGCCGGAAACACCTGCAGAAAATCCGGAACAGGAGCAGCCTGTCCCGGCGGACGGTGCGGGGAACGAAGGCCAGAACCTTCCCGCTGAGCTGCCGCAGAATGCGGAGGGGAGCGATGCAGGCAAGACCGAAGAACAGCTTTCCGAAGAAAACACTTCTAATGAAGAGACGGAAGAGAACGCGGAGATCGACTACGATGCACTGAGTGAGGCGCTCGAAGATACGTGGATGATTACCGCGGGCGAGCGTGTGAATGTGCGGGAGATCCCCAATGCGGAAGGCGGGATCGTCGCGGTCATCAAAGAAAAAGGCGCGCGGGTGCAGGTGCTGGCCCGCTATACGGAGGATCACGCGGAGGCGGATAATGAGGCCGGGAACGACGGCGGGGACACCGAAGTCTGGCTGAAGATCAGCATTGCGGCGGAGGACGCGGAGCTGCCCGCTGAAACAGCGGATGAGAGCGCGGCAGAAACGATGGACTATGTCACGGGCTACGTCCGTGCAGACCTTCTTCGCGAGGAGAGAAAGTACAGCTACGACGCGGACGACCTCGGGGATCACGAGGAGCTGGAGGATATGGACTTCTCCGCAAGGCGCCTGATCGTCGCGATCGATGACAGCGATGAAATCGTGGAGGAGGAGTCTGTCCTCGCCGTCTACGAACCTGTAGCGGATGCGGCGGATGACACACCGGTCTACCTCCTTTCTTTCGATACGGAAGAAAAGACAAAAATCGCCTACCTGCACTATCTCGACGAGGCGGAATTCGCGGAGCCCGATGTGGCACTCTTTGTCACGGATCGGAGCGATGACGCGGCGCAGGAGGATGCGGATGATGCACAGGAGAAAGAGGCACGCCGCGCGGACGAAGGAACCGATGCATCGGAAGATAACGGCGAGGATCCGGAGGATGAGACGCCGGATTACGAGCTTCCCGAGTTTGGTGCATCCGACCAGTCGCAGGAGGAGAACGCCTTTGACCTCCTGACGGAAGAAATGGAAAAGCTCCTTGCGGAGCAGGAAGAGCAGGAGGAAGAGCGCCGCCGCAGAAAAGAGGCCGAGGAAGAGGCCCCGCACGGCATGGAGGACGAGGACGCATCCGAAGAAGCTGAAGACGAAGCTGAGGAAGAAGAGGACGAGAGCCCTGTCATCGCACTTTTGTCCACCGGCGTCGGCTCGGAGAGCGGGAGCTATGAAGCGCTCGCGCGGCGCGTCAACTTTGTCCCGGACGGCGACGATTATGATCTGAACGGAAACGGTACCGGACTGTACGGGATCCTCACGGAGGAGGCGGAGGATGCGAAGATCCTCTCCGTCAGCGTGCTGGATGAGGACGGCAGGGGCGACCTGTCCATGCTGTATGCCGGCATCCTCTACGCCGCGCAGTACGGCGCGGATTACATTGTACTGCCGATGACGGCTTACCTGCCGGACGGGAGCGAAGCGCTCCGCAGTGCGATCCGGTTTGCTGAAGACAAAGACATCACCGTGATCGCTGCGGCAGGTGACTTTGCGGAGGATGCGGAGGACTTTGTTCCCGCCTCCTACGGCGCGGTCATCACGGCGGGTGCAGCAAAGGAAAACGGTGCAAGGCGCCGCGCATCGAACTACGGAAGCGATGTGGACGTCAATGTCGTCGCAGTCGACACAGCAGAAGCGGCAGCGCGCCTTGCGGGGATCCTCTGCAGGGAAGGCATCACCGCCGAAGATTTCGAGGAGCTTACATTAAATGAAGGCGCAGTCTTTGAGACGGGCTATGTCCCGCCGGAGAAGGATCTCTATGCCCGCACGACCGCGGAAAAGGTAAATGTCCGCGCACAGGCGTCGACGGACAGCGACATCGTCGCCGTGATCGGGCAGAAGGGCACGCGCGTCCAGGTGCTCTATATCATCGAACAGGAGGATGTCTGGTACAGGGTTCGTCTCCTGCCGAACGGGAAGACGCAGACGGCGGATGACGCGGCGCAGGAAGGCGACACCGGCGAAGAGGATGAAGACGCTGAAGAGAGCGTCGAGGGTTATATCCGCAGTGACCTCGCAGAGCTCATCGAGGGCGACGGTGCGGGTTACCTGTATACAGAAGAGGAGCTGGAAGTTCTGGAGGAAGCGGACTTTACCGCAAAGCGCCTGATCGTCTCGATTCCGGAGACGGAGATCGTAGAGGAAGAATCGGTTCTTGCCGTCTACACACCGGACGGGGACGAATCGGACGAGGAGGGCGGCCTGCCGGTCTATCTCCTGCAGTTTGATACCGAGGAAGAGGCGAAGATCGCCTACCTGCACTACAGCGCCTTTGCAGCATTCGCAGAGCCCGACCGGACCATGCGTGCAGCGGTCATCGCGGAGAGCACCTCCGCCGAGGATGACATGTCAGAGACTGCGTCTGGAGATGCGGAAGAGAGTCGTAAGATCTCCATGTCAGAAGACGTCAACCCGCTCACTGTGCTCGAAGATCTCCTGGAGGAGCTGGAAGAAAAGCGCGCAGCCGACAGGGAAGCGGCGGAGCAGGAGACGCAGAACGAAGCGCCCATCCGCCAGCAGGAGGATGCGGACACCTCGTCCGAACACAGTGTGGAGCGCAGGGCGGTCCGCCAGCAGGAAGACGGAGATGAGGAAGTGCCGTCTGATGAAGCGGAAGCAGACAACGCACCGGAAGACGCAGCAGGCGATGAGACGGTCTCCGGCAGCGACACTGCAGAAATCACTGCGGAAGACACCCGGAAAGAAACGCACACAATCGTCGTCCTGACAAGCGGCGTCGGTGCGGCAAGCGCATCTTACAGGAATCTCGCGGGCCGCGTCTCGCTCCTTGGCGACGACGGACACGATACGAACGGCCAGGGCACGAGACTTTATGAAACGATTCTGAACGCGGCGGACAACGCACAGATCCTTCCCCTCAAGGTTCTTGACGAGAACGGCGAGGGCGCGGTCTCCGCGGTCTATGCGGGCATTCTCTACGCCGCACAGTACGGCGCAGAATACCTGGTCCTTCCTGTGACCATGTACACGCCGGAGACATCGGGGCTTTCGGAGCAGAGCGCCGCACTTCGCAGCGCGATCGATCTCGCCTGCGAGGCGGGCATCACCGTCATTGCGGCAGCAGGCGACCACGGCGCTGACGCAGCGGACTTTATGCCGGCTTCGGCGGACCGCGTTATCACGGCGGGCTCCGCCGCGGAGGACGGTCTTCGCAGAGAGACCTCCAACTACGGCGACGATGTGGACGTAAACGTCACCTCGCAGACGACCGGCGAAGCGGCAGCGAGACTTGCCGGTATCCTGTGTGCAGAGGAGATCACGGCGGATACTATTTCCGACCTCAAGACCAATCTCTACGGCGGCGCAGTCTTTACGACATCCTTTACGGAAGCAGATCTCCGGTATCCCGGCGGCGTGCTCCGCGCAGAGGCGGGCGGCTGCGAGATCACTCTGACTTACGACGAGAACGCGATGATCGTGCCGGATGCGGAGCTTCGCGTAAAAGAGCTTACGGCTTCAGATAGCGGCGATGCGGCCGAATCCAATGCGGATTCCTATGAATCGATGCTCGCGCTTGCGTTGCAGGCCGCAGGAGAAGACGGCTCACCGGAGAAGAACCTGCCGGAGAACGTGCGGTTATTTACGCTGCAGATTGTCCGGACAGCAGAGGACGGAACAGAACAGGAGATCATCTCCCGTGCTCCTGTTGCGATCGGAATCGCTCCCGGCGACATGAAGACCGACAGCAAAGAGGAAGACGTCTCCGTCGTTCATTTTGTGACGGAAAATGATGTCCTTCATGCCGTCAAGGTGGAAGGGATCTCGGTCTCCGACCAAATCTCCTTTACACAGGAACATGGGACCGGTACCTACGGAGTTTTCTACAACGGCGGTGCAAAGCCGGCGTTCCATGAGATCAAAGAGGTGGACGGCATCCGCATCAGCGTACAGGCGGAAGAGGGCGTGTTCCCCGAGGGGGCGACCCTCTCCGTGACAAAGATCGAAGCGCCGGATGCGGCTTCGGGGGCTGGCTCCGCGCAGGGTGAGACCGATGCGCAGCAGGTGCTCGATGAAGTCGAAAAAGCGGTCAGCAGCGTGCGCGGAAAGAACAGGAATGTCGCGCTTACGCAGACGTTTGACATCAAAGTCCTGAGCCGGAGCGGCGTGGAGATCCAGCCGACCGACGCCGCAAAGGTCAAGGTGTCCTTTACCATGGCCGCGGTTGAAAACAAGA
>CACZQP010000130.1 GCA_902783385.1 uncultured Lachnospiraceae bacterium
CCCAGGGCCGCACGGTGGACTTTAAGAACACGATCCTGGTCATGACCTCCAATATCGGCGCGGAGAATATCCTTGCGGATCTCATGCGCGGCGGGGAGGACGGCGTCCGGGAGACGAACGATATTTCGCAGCAGACCAGGGACGAAGTAAACGCGCTGCTGCACGCGCACTTCCGTCCGGAGTTCCTCAACCGGCTGGACGAGACGATTCTGTTTAATCCGCTGTCAAAGGACAACATCGCCGGGATCGTCGACCTGATCATCGCGGACCTGAACAGGCGGATGGAAGAGCGGCAGATCGCGATCAGCCTGACGGACGAGGCAAAGGCATTTGTTGCCGACGCGGCCTACGATCCGGCGTACGGCGCAAGACCGCTGAAGCGTTACATTCAGAAATACGTCGAGACACTCTCCGCGAAGCTCATTCTCTCCGGCGAAGTCGACGAGAACGATACGATCGAGATCGGCGTGAAGGACGGGGCGCTGGAAGCGCATGTAAGACGGACCTGAGCGGCTGGGAGAAAACAGTAACAAGGCTTAAGAGGGCGGCGGGATCATCCCGCCGTCCTTCGTTTTGACGGAATGACACAATGCTGATAGAATATAACTATTCGCATCCGGGAGAGGCAATCAGATCCGATTTCCGGCAGTCTCCGGATGCGGATAATTTTGCACGAGAGGATGTGGGGTTTTGGCTAAATATCTTGTCAAACGCATAGTTCTGGCGTTTGTTTCACTTTTCCTGATCTGTTTTATCACTTTCTTCGCTATGAACGCCATACCCGGCGGTCCGTTCAACGGGGAAAAGGCAAAATCCGAAGCGGTCATGAAGGTCCTGAATGAAAGATACGGTCTGGACCAGCCGGTTGGTGTGCAGTTCATCAATTACATGAAGAACATCCTGCACGGCGATTTCGGCGTGTCCTTAAAGACCCAGCGCGACATCGCAAAGACGATCGCGGAATCCTTCGCGGTCTCAGCAAAGCTGGGCCTGATGGCGATCGTGGTGGCGCTGATCTGCGGGATCGTCCTGGGTGCGATCGCCGCGCTGAACCGGAATAAATGGCCGGATCGGGTCATCATCTTTTTCGTCACGCTCTTCACAGCCATGCCAAGCTTTGTCATGGCATCGTTCCTGCTCCTCATTTTCTGCATTCAGCTGGAATGGGTCCCGGTCTGGAGCACGACGAGCCAGAACTACGTCCTGCCGGTGCTGGCGCTCTCGCTCTCGCCGATGGCCTATATTACGAGACTGACCAAGACGAGCATGCTGGATGTCCTGGGACAGGACTATGTGCGGACTGCACGCGCCAAGGGCGTCTCGCCCGTGAAGGTGATCTTCGTGCACGCGCTGCGCAACGCGCTGATCCCGGTCATCACCTATGTAGGTCCGCTCACGGCTTCGATCCTGACCGGTTCCCTTGTCATAGAAAAGATCTTTACGATCGGCGGCCTTGGATCCAAATTCGTCGACAGCATCACCAACCGCGACTACACGATGATTATGGGGACGACGATTTTCCTCGCCGCGCTGATGATCTTCATGAACCTCGTGAGCGATATCGTCTACAAGATTGTCGATCCGCGCATCAAGCTCGACTGATGCGGCGGAATACTTATACGCAGTACAGATAAGGAAAACTCATCATGGCAGATAATTTTGATATACCGGCACCAAAAAAAGGAATGCTCTCCATGCAGCTGGATCCGCAGCTGTTCGAGAGAGCGACAGACGAAGAAAAGCGCCAGCAGGACGTCATGGCGGAGTCCACCACATTTTTCCGGGACGGCATGCGCAAGCTGATGAAGAACCCGCTCGCGGTGTTTTCCATGATCGTGCTCCTTCTGCTTGTGATCCTGATGATCGCGGCCCCGCGCATCGTGCCGTACCGCTACGAGCAGATCATCTCCGTGAACGGACATCGCGACAAGAGCGCAGCCAATATGGCGCCGTTCGAATACTCTGCGCTGGAGCAGGAGTATATTGAGGCGGGCGGAAAGGTCTTTCCGCACATCATGGGCACGGACGAGCTCTGTCGCGACTACTTTATCCGCGTGGTCTACGGAGCGAGAGTATCGTTCCTGGTCGGCATCTTCGCAAGCCTGATGGTCACGCTGATCGGCGTCATCTACGGCTCTGTGTCCGGGTATCTCGGCGGGCGCGTCGACCTGATCATGATGCGGATCGTCGACATCATCTACTCCCTGCCGGACCTGCTGATCATCATCCTTTTGTCCGTTGTTTTCCGCGAGACCTTTGATTTCGGGAGGCTCCAGATCTTCTCCAAGCTGGGCACGAACATGGTCTCCATGTTCATCGTGTTCGGACTTCTGTACTGGGTCGGCATGGCCAGGCTCGTGCGCGGCCAGATCCTGACGATCAAGGAGAACGAGTATGTGCTCGCGGCCAAGGCGACCGGGGCGTCCTCCGGGCATATCATCCGCAGGCACATCCTTCCGAACTGCATCAGCGTGATCATTATCTCCGCGGCGCAGCAGATCCCTTCGGCGATCTTTACGGAGTCGTATCTGTCGTTTTTGGGACTCGGCGTTGCGCTCCCCATGCCGTCGCTCGGCTCCCTTGCCAATGCGGCGCGTTCCGGCATGCAGTCCTATCCGTGGAAGCTGGTGTTTCCCGCGGTCATGATCATTCTGATCGTGCTGTCCTTCAACCTGATCGGCGACGCGATGCGCGACGCCTTTGACCCGAAGCTGCGCAAGTAAGCGCGGCGCGATAGAAAGCTGCGAGAGGAAATTATGGAAGAGCTCAGAGAACAGTTGGACACAGAGAGAAAAGAGGGGGAGACGGTCCTGTCGGTCCGAAACCTCCACACGTCTTTCTTTACGGATTCTGGTGAAGTCCGCGCCGTCAACGGCGTCTCCTTTAACCTGGACAGGGGAAAGGTACTCGGCGTCGTCGGAGAGTCCGGCTCCGGAAAATCGGTGACGGCCTATTCGATCATGCAGATCCTGACGGATACCGGGCGCGTCGTGGAGGGCGAGGTCCTCTACAAGGGGAAAGACCTGCTGAAGTTCACCCCGAAGGAAATGGAGAGCTTCCGGGGCGATAAATGCAGCATTATTTTCCAGGATCCCATGACG
>CACZQP010000131.1 GCA_902783385.1 uncultured Lachnospiraceae bacterium
CCGTGATTTCGGGACCCGTTCCGAAGGGATCCCCCATCGTGATTCCTATGACAGGCAGACTCATTGCTCTCCTCCTTTATGACTGAGCTTTTCAATGATTTCCTGAAGGCGGCAGACCAGATCCTCCGGCCCGAATCCGCCCGATTTGGACAGCAGGAAGATGTTCCTGCCAAGGTAACCTATTCTGTTTAACACGACGCCCTGCAGGACCTCATCCATGGGAGTGATCCTGCTCACCTCCAGCGCCTTAAGCGCCTCGTGGAGCGTATCCCCGCCGATGCAGAGGATATTTACATCCCTGTCGAGCTCCACCGCTCTCTTGATAAGGCCGCCGAGATTCCTGGATATGGGAATCCACAGCTCCTCCTGCGGGATCCCGTGCTCCCGCGCGTAGGAAAGCGAGGCCGCATCCTTTTTCGGATCGCCCACATCAATGATGGCGACGCGATTTCCGAGGCTTTCCTGCAGAATGCCGTCGCCGCATCCGGAGCTGAAATAATCCTCTCTGACCTTGCTCTCGCCCGTAAGTGTGATCCGCGGATACCCGGCGGCTTCTCCTTTATCCATCTGATCCAGTGTGATCCTGTTGATGCTTCCCGATACGATCAGCAGCTTCCCGGAGTCCAGGCTGTATTCGGTCGTTCTCTCTGTGAGGCCGATCAGCGGAGAAAGGAATTCGGCGAATCCGGCATTTCCCGCCGTGAGACGAAGCTGTGCATCGCTCAGGTTGCTCCCGAGCTTTTTGAAATCCTCGTCACTCTCCGCATCATACACGCATATGCCGCAGCCTCCGTGTTCCTTAGTGACCTTTACGTCTGAGGTCTCGGCGATGATGTCCCTGACGGCTGCGTGCCTGACGGGATTGAACGGGTCTTTTCCGAAGACGCTCTCATTCACGGGGACCCCGTCGATCAGCTGAATCCCACCGCGCGTAATCCTGCCGGCCTTCGGAAGCGCCGGGAAGAACTGGAGCGAATCCAATCCGGACGCGTCCATTGCCGCGGCAAGCTCCGCCCCGATGTTGCCCCGCATACCGGAGTCCGTCTTCTTGTAGATATAGTAAAACCCGGCCGCAATGCTCTTCTCCACCGCTTTGTAAACCGCCTGGTAGGCCTCATTCGGCGGGATATGCCTCGACTGTGTGTCGAATACGAGCACCTCCACATCCGCCCCGACATCGCCGATCCTGTCGGCGCACCCCGAGAGCACTTCGATCCGGATTCCTTTTTTTGCAAACTGAATCCCGGTGTCCAGCGCACCGGTAAAATCGTCCGCTATGACTGCCAGTCTCTTTTTATTCATGCTTCTCCCAGTCGATCGAAGATTACTCACCACATCCTCTTCGCAGTGCCCCATGACGCCGACTCTGCTTTTATCAAGGTAGCAGGGCTTGCCAGGCCTGTCAAATTTGTTGAATTGCTGTCATCACTTATGTTTCAGTAAACATGGGCAAAAAACAGGTTCACAATTCTGATGACTGGTCCGTCGACGGAAGAAGCCTCCCGACATTTGTCATCGTTCTGACGCAGTACGCGACTGCAATTGGCGGCGGCGTTCTGGTCGCACAGGTGGGCAATGCCTATGCGAACGGATGGAGTGTTCTTACCTATGGAATTTTTGCCTGCTGTCCGCTCAATTCCGGATATTTTTGAAAAGCTGTATGGCAAAAACAAATTCCTGGCACTTCTGGCAGCACTCATGACAATCGTCATCCCAATCGGCACGACCTGCTCCCAGCTTCTTGCCTTTGCCAAAATCTATACGGCAATCACCGGATTGCCGGTCTCTGTCCTCGTTATTATATTTGCCATTGTGGCCTTCCTCCTCGTCCTGCCGGGCGGACTGAAATCCGTTGCCTGGACAGACGCGATTATGGGTTGTCTGATGCTGGTCTTCAGTTTTCTGACCGCATTCTATGCACTGCATACGGCCGGCGGGTGGAGCGCTGTCGTCGCAGCAATGCCCGCGGACAAGATTGCTTTCCCGAGCGGCATGGTCTCTGTCGGCTGGTTCACGGTCTGGCTCTGGATGTTCTCCGCCCTGCCCGGGTCTCTTACGACTCCCATGTATTACCAGCGCGTATTTGCGATTGGTGATCCGAAAGCAGCAAGAAAAAGTCTCCTGCTCGCTGCCATTGTCAGCTTTACCGCGATCCTGTGGTCTGCCGTAATGGGCTTTTCCATTCATGCCCTGAATCCGGATCTCGCGTCCGAGAACGCAACCGGCTGGTACATCACACAGCTTCCTCTTGCGCTGATGGTCGTTTTTGCAACACTGATCACCACGACGATCCTGACCACCACCAGCAGTACTGTGCAGACTGCCTGCGTCACTGTCTCCAAGGATATCTACCAGAAGCTTAGCATCTCTGGCAGGAATGATAATTGCCTCTAAGCTAACAGCAAAAAAGGCAGCCTGAGCTGACTGCCTGAGCTGACTGATTGCAAGGAGCTGCCGCGTCTCATCACGGCAGCTCCTTCTTTATTTGCAGACTCAGTCTGTTCCGATTCCCGAAGTCCTGACAATAAATTTCACGGAGTTGTTTTCATCGGGGAGCGCCCCGGCGAAATTTTGGTAAGCTGCGCCGGCGGCGCGGATCAGCTTCAGCCGTTCCACGGCTTCCGGCAGATTCTCCCCGAACGTCTTCGTCAGCATTGAAATCCCGTCGTCATTCATTTCCAGCAGACCGCTCAGGAGATCTCCCGCTCCGTCGGTGAGTTCCCCCGCGCCGTCATCCAGATCCCTTGCGCCGTCCGTGAGCTCTACGGCGCCGTCCGCAAGCTCCTCCACGATTCTTGTCTCATGATTGGTATAGTCGAACCGGATGCGGATCTGTCCGCTCCGTCCCGCCAGATCCGCGGGCGCAGTCTCTTTCCCGTTCAGAAAATATGTGACGGACACATCGACAGGGAGCGCTTTATCCGTCGTCCCCTGATAGGAGATATCTTTTCCGCCCGCCTCCCAGATAAGTTTTCCGTCACGGTCCCTCGTGAAGGTCTGATAACCGTTTACGTTTTCTATTCCCCGCAGCTGCGAATAATCATCCAGAAACGCCGTCCCGAGCGGATTCCGAAGCTGCTCGTTCACAATGATGCTGCGCACTGCGCCATCCGGCCCCGCAAGGACATACACGGTCTCGTCCTTTCCGGAGGCGGCGTCGTTCTCCGTGGCCAAAGTACCGTTCGAGAGGCTCTCCCATTTTTCCGCCTCCCGCGAAAGCTGCATCGCTTCCGCCGCATCTTGCTGTTCCATTGCGGGGCGCTCCGCCGCCGCGTCCCGGGCGTTGTCCGCAGGCGAAAGACGGCGCGCCGTCCAGACTGTCCTTATGCCTGCGGCAGCAAGAGAGACAAGAAGGACCATAAGCAGTGCGGAGAGAATTCTCCCCCGCAGCTGTCTGGTCCTTCTTTGTTTGGCTACCCTGCCGCGTGCTCCGGGATCCGGAGCAGTGTCTGTTCTTCTTGTCCCGTTTGGTCTGATCATTGCGATGCTTCAGGCGCCGGGCGTAATCTGCCGCGCCGCTCTGTGGGTTATATTATACTAACCCCTGCCGAAAGTTGCAAAAATCTATGCCTCCTGATCAAAGCTTATGCCATTTTGCTGCTTTTGAGGATCTTTTCCAGAACGCTTTCGTGCGCGGCCTTCTCCTCGGCATCATCGAGCGGGACAAGGTCCGCAGCACCGTATTTCCTTTCCAGTGCCGCCTTTAAGATCGCGTCACAGAACGCGGGATTCTTCGGAAGGACCGGGCCGTGGCTGTAGGTTCCGAAGACATTTTTATAGCAGACGCCCTCCGTCCCGTCTTCTCCGTTGTTGCCGAAGCCCTTCAGGATCGTTCCGAGCGGCCGGATGCCCTGGCCCAGATAAGTCCTGCCGCTGTGATTTTCAAATCCGACAACTGTACTCCCGCCGGACTCCTCCCCCAGCCGGAACGCGTAATTGTCGATCATGCGTGAGGCGTCCGCCTGTGCCTTTGTATAAAGGTCGACCGCGCCGATGAACTCGCATCGCACGCCGTCCGCCGTCTCATAATAATGGCCGAGCATCTGAAACCCGCCGCAGATGCAGAGAAACGTCCTCCCATCCTCGATCGCCGCGCAGATCTCTCCCGCCTTGCCGGCGCGCAGATCCTCCAGCAGGACCTCCTGCTCGAAGTCCTGGCCTCCGCCGATAAAAAACAGGTCATATTCCGACAGGTTCCCGCGGTCCCCGATCTTCAGCTCCGTGACGCTGCTTTCGATTCCGCGCCACGAAAGACGTTTCTGCAGGCACAGAATATTGCCCCTGTCACCATACAGGTTCATGACCTCCGGATAGAGATGGCAGATCTTCAGTTCCATTTGCGCAGCATTCCTCCCCGGCCCTACATGTTCCAGAATTCCTTTTTATCCGTAACTTTGACAAGCGCGCTTCGCAGGGCGAGCATCGACGTGTAATTCGGAAGCACCATCACGGGAAGTCCGCTCTCTTTCATCCGCGTGATGAGCTTTGCCAGGTCTTTCTCCAGCGTGACTCTCTCCTTTGCTGCGCCGGCGTATTTCAGCCGCACGCGCATGTCCTCGGCCCGCTCGCCGGACACAAGGATCCATCTCGCGTGGGGATCCGCGCAGAGCTTTTCGTACTCCGCATCCCAGATCCACGAGATATCATGTCCGTCCGCTGTCCTGTCGTTGAGCAGGATCACCGCGCAGTAATCCCTTTCGGTGCCTGTCACATATTCGATCGCCTGATTGCAGCCGGCCGGATTTTTCACGAGAATCATCTGCACCGGCGTCCCCTGCAGGTCAAAGGTCTCCATCCTGCCGAAGCTGCTGCTGATGTCCCTGAGAGCAGCAAGGATCTCCTCTGCAGGATGACCTGCCGCCGTGTATGCCGTGACTGCGGCGAGCGCATTATATACATTGTACAAAGCCGGGAGCGCCACATGGATATCGCGGCGCATCTCCTCTCCGGAGACGGGAGGGCGTGTTTTGAGCGTGACATCCGTCCCCGTCACATCCGTGCGCAGGATCTTCTCCGCCGCCGTATGCGGCTGCATCCTCCGGTATCCGCAGGAAGGACATACAAAACCGCCCAGATGTGCGTAGGTGTGATAGGTATACTCGTAGGGAGCGCCGCACCGGATACAGTGCGTCGCATCCGACAGCCGCACCTCGCCCTGATCGCCCTGCGGCTCGTTTACGCCGTAATACAGCACGGGATTCGGAACGTCCATCGCAAGAGAAGCGGTGAGGGAGCAATCCGCATTCAGACACAGGATCGTCTCCGGGGACGCCTTGACGCCGAGACGGACCGCATCCAGCGTGTGCATGACTTCTCCGTAGCGGTCGAGCTGGTCCCGGAACAGGTTCGTCACGATCAGCACCTTTGGCCGAAGGAGCGGCATCACCTGCTTGAGCGCCCCCTCGTCGCACTCGATGACCGCGTACCTTACACGCGGCTTCCCGAAGAAGTCCGCATTTGCCGTGAATTCCGCCGTGATGCCGGAGAGGAGGTTTGCTCCCGTCTTATTGGAGAGACACGCCTTCCCCGCATGGGAAAATGCCTGCTCCAGCATGCGGGCCGTCGTCGTTTTCCCGTTCGTCCCGGTCACCGCGATGATCTCCATTCCCGCACTCGTCACCGCCAGGATGCTCGCCGCGAACTTCATGGCGACTTTGCCGGGAAGCGCTGTCCCGCCACGTCCCCCGATCCGCAGGAGCAGCCTTGCCGCCTTGCATGCGGCAACGGCGCATATGATGCGCCACATGGCCGGTCGTTTGATTTTTTCTTTTTCTGATGAATTATTCGTCGTCATTTTACTTATGATAGCAGGGCGGAAGGAAGAAGTACAAGCGCCAGATAGAGAATGACCTGGTGCAGCAGATAGTACAAAAGCGAGTGTCTCCCGAGTGCGGACAGCACCGGAACCCCCCGGCGCATCACCGGGCGGCGGAGCACTCCTGCCTTCGTCATGCATCCGTTCAGGTAATATCCCGTAAGAAACAGGAATAGCCACGGAATGAGCGAAAAATAATCCGTGGAATAAAACCTCGGATCCGTAAAACCGAGAAAGGTCATGGGATACCCGGAGTACAGCTGCGGCGGCAGCGGCAAAAGGATCCTGCGGAACACCCCGAAGCCCCCTGCATTCACGCCGTAAGTAAAGACGAACAGCAGCATGCTGGGGATCAGACCTCCCGCTGCCGGAATCCTTGAAAGTACCGGCCCTTTAAGCGCCGCCGTAAGAAGCATGGCGCTCCCGATAAAAGTCAGCACACCGAACACCACGCGGTCCTGCGGCATCAGAAGAAGGGTTGCAGCCGAGACGATCAGCCCCCCGCCGAACACCTGCAGGCCTCTCCGGAACGGTCTTTTCGAAAACGGAAGACAGAAGCCGGACAGCAGGATAAACGTCCAGCAGATGCTCTGCTGCCAGATAAACGCGGCCTGGCCGCGGTACCAGGGCATGGAAAAACCGCGGATATACACAAGATCCCACACGCCGTGGTAAAGCGTCATGCTGATCATGGTAAACCCGCGGATCGTATCGAGAAGCTCCAGTCTTCCCTTCCTGTTTTCCTGTTCCGCCGCGCCTTCCATCCGTGCGGCTTCAGTTGTCCCCGCGCCAGTTCGTGCCGAACGGCTCAGCGGAGAGTGAAATGTCATATCCCATCATATTGATGATGAGACAGCTCAGATACCGGCCGTATTCCCAGCGCCCGTCGGCATTCATGTGCATGCCGTCGAGGAGGTTGTCCTTCGCGTTGTAGGAATTGAACAGCTCAAAATAACCGTCCATGAACCACACGCGGTCGCCCTCGCTCCCCGCGACGGACTCCACAGTCCTTGCGATGTCTACCAGGCAGTACTTGCCGTTGCTCAGGATATTTCCGTCACCCAGGTAAGCGCCGGACTCCCCGTCAAAAAACTGCGCATAGGTGGGCTGGCAGATGATGATCATTGCATCGGGGAAGCTCGCCTTGAGCATCTCCACAGAGCGGATGAGAGACCCCGCGAAGGATCTGACCTGCGATACGCCCTCTTCGCTCTTGCTCATGGGAACGGCGGCCAGATAGTCATTCAGGCCGTACTCGATTACAAAGACATCCGTCTTTGAAAAATCACAGGACTGATACACGTCATAGACATATTTATGATCCGAGAGGTGGGACGGATCCAACTCGCCCGTCAGCGTCCTCACCATGCCGTAAAGGCTCTCGGATTCCTTGCTCTCATCCTCTCCAGCGAGCATTGCACAGGTCGTCCCGCCGATCGCCAGGTTATAGACGTTTGCGTCGCAGTTTTCCATCAGCCGGTAAGCGAGCCCGTCTTCGCCCAGGAAGTTCCCGAACTGGCTGTCTCCCAGGACGACGATCTGCATCGCGGCATCGCTCCCGTAGAGCGTGCTCTCCACGCCCTCCGGCAGGTCGATCTCCTTCAGGACCTCGTCTCCCTTCGCGATCGTGCTGGCATCCACGGTTTTGTGTGCGGAAGCCCGCTGGATATTCTTTACGATCTCGTCGTCGTCCGGCTCGGTCTCCGGCTCTTTTTCCTCCGGCTTGCTCTCAGGCTTTTTATCCGGCTTTTTGCCGTCTTTTCTGTCTTTTTCCTTTTCCTCTGCCTCTGATGCAGAAGATGCTTCCTCTGCGGACTCCGCAGATTCCTTTGTGCTGTCAGCCGCTTCTTCTGCGGAGGACTCCTCCTGCGCCTTTTCGGATGCTGCGCTCGCTGCATCCGATGCTGCGCCTCTGCGGTTGTCCGTCACTTTTTCCTTTGCTTCCGCGACATCTGCGCTCCCGCGTCTGCCGTACGCATAACCGCCCAGCGCACAGACAAACATCGCCAGGCAAAGCAGAATCGTCATCAGCGTCTGTTTCTTCATTTCTAATCCCTCGCTTCAAGCTCCTCCGCCGACGGTTTCCAGAAGGTAAATGCGCCTATGATATCGCTCCGGATCTCTGCGTAAGTATAGCGCCTGCCGCTGTTTTCCATGTTGTTCGGATCATGGACAACGAGCTTTCCGTCCTCCAGGCCTTCAATCACGACAAAATGACCCTGCGCGGTAAAAATGCCCGGTCCCATGCTGCAGATAAGGACGTGGCCCTTCTCCAGCTCCGAGAGGACATTCCTCTCCGTCACATCAATCTGGAGGCAGCGGAGTCCCCGCGCTTCCGCATAGGTCTGGAACAGTGACCAGCGTGTACCTTCCCCACTCTCATAATACCCGTTTTTCTCCGCGTAGTCAGCAATCATTCGCGGCGTGTAGCGCGGATCACCGGTCAGGCCCAGCATGACCATGGAAAGACAGGTCGGCCCGCAGCCCGTGATGCCGATGACGGAGGTCCCGTACGCCTCATATCCCCACCGTGCATCCCACTGATACAGGAATGGGATCCTCTCCGCCATTTCCTCCTGCGTGAAGCTGTTCCCGCGCTGTGTGAGCAGCGCCCGATGTGCCTCGTCCGCAAAGCCGTATAAATACAGGAAATCGATCAGCTCCGCATTTCCCCTCGCATTGTCGACGACATGGTTTGGGAAGCGCGCGCTCTCGCGCATCATGCGGGCATATTTTTCCTCTGTCGAGAGCCTGTGCTCGTACGTCCGGCTTATGCTCCTTACCTGCAGCGCCGCGCCGGTCGCACCCTTTTGCGCTTCATCATATAACCGCTCGCTCTGCCACGCAAGTCTGGCGGACCTCAGCTCTCCGTTCTGCGGGACCGCAAGAAGCGAGCGGATAGAGGCAAGCCTCAACCCGGCTTCCTGCGTCTTTCGCATCCACTCCTCCGTGAGGAGCTGGACATACGGGAGCTCGTCCGCTGCAGGCGCGCCGGCGGAAGCCACCTGGACTTCCGTCACCTCGGCGGCGGCCGCTACGAGTTCAACGCTCTCCGAAAAGAGCCTGTCCTTCATAAGCGGCGCACCGCCAACCAGTGCCAGACACAGCAGAAAGGCAAAAACTCTTTTAAAAATTTGTTTCGTTCTCTGACGTTTTCTCAAAGCTTTCTCTGCGAAAAAAAAAGTCCGAAAATACAACATCTTGCAGACAAACCCAAAGCAGGTCACAATCCCCCACACTGTTTTGGGAGTATAGAATATCTGATTTTTGGCCAAATGTAAAGACATTTTGCAATTATTTTTGCATTTTTGTTTTTTGATAATTCATTTTATCGTGCAGAGTGTCCGGGGAAAACGCAAGAGGCAGGCCGTTCAGGCCTGCCCCTCCGGTTTATTCTGTCGGGTCCGCTGTGCCGGGACCGATTGTTTTACCTGTGTCTCCTGCGTTTGATCCCCCATGCCGCCAGTCCCGCGGATGCCGCGAGCACAAGCAGCAGGTACTGCGTCATGCGGCTCTCGTCGCCCGTGCCGCGCGCCGCGCCGAGACGGTCCGGATTGCGCGTAGTTTTGTTGACGAGCTCGAAATTCAGCGTGCCGCCGGGCTCCGTGCGGATCCTGTCGTATGTGCTGCTGACAGAGGCGACGTACTCCTCAACCGGGTCCTCCGTGATGGTGTACGTGATCCTGGCTCCCTGTTTATACATCGGAAGCTCGCCGAAATCGAACACCCAGGTGGTGCTGTTGGTCGTGCCGTTGTGCATCGGCGTCATGGTGACCCGGTTCACCTCCACGCCGTCCGCCAGCAGGTGAATGGTGATGGCTTTCGGGCGGAGGCCGCTCTGGTGGCCCTCGTCTATCCAGGTCTTGGAGCCGTTTACATGGACGGTGTATTCATCCTCATACCGGATGGTCGTCTTCTTTCCGCCGTCCTCTTTCTTCGGCTCTTCTTCCTCCTCCCAGGTGTTGGTGATGGTATTGCCCCTGACGGTCTTCTTAAAGCCCGGAACGTCTTTCTCGTCCGCGCTGTACTTCGCGCCCCTGGCCGCCTTCGGAAGCCCTGTCCACTTCGCCGTGTAGGTGCCGTCGCCGTTCTTCGTGACCGTGAGCCTGTCGGCGTACTGCTTCGTGACGTCCTCGCTTCCCGCCTTCAGGATCAGGTAACCCCTGAATTCCTCCGGCGTCAGGATCTCGTCCTTCGGCGCGCCGGCCCAGACCTTGGTGATGACCAGATCCTCCGTCAGCACGATCTTCGTATTGGTGATGGTCGTGCCCCTTACGGATTTCTCAAAGCCCGGAACGTCCTTCTCGTCCGCGGTGTACTTCACGCCTTTGACCTTCGGGAGTCCAGCCCACTTCGCCGTGTAGGTGCCGTCGCCATTCTTCGTGACGGTGAGCTTATCGGCGTACTGCTTCGTGACGTCTTCGCCGCCGGCCTTCAGAATCAGGTACCTCTTAAATTCCTCCGGCGCGGGGATCTCCTCCGCTTCGGCGCCGGCCCAGATCTTGGTGACGGTCAGTTCCGTCGTTTCTTCCCTGATCTTCGTATTGGTGATGGTCGTGCCTTTGACCTCTTTCGTAAAGCCCGGAACGTCTTTCTCGTCGGCGCTGTACTTTTCGCCGTCCAGCTTCGGGAGGCCCGTCCATCTTGCGCGATAGGTGCCGTCTCTGTTGATGGTCACTGTCAGTTTATCGGCGTGATCCTCCGTGACGTCTCTTTTGCCCGCCTTCAGGACCAGATAATTCTTAAACTCTTCAGGCGCGGGGATATCGCTCTCTTCGGCGCCGGCCCAGACCTTGGTGATGACCAGATCCTCCAGTTCCTCCTCCGTCCTCGTGTTGGTGATGGTGGTGCCGGAGATCTCCTTGCTGTAGCCGGGGATGCTTTCCTCATCCACGCCGTATGTCACGCCGGTCAGCTTCGGGAGCCCGGTCCACTTCGCGGCATAGGTGCCGTCATTGTTCCTTGTGACCGTGAGGCAGTCCGCGTATTCTTCCGTGACGTCCCTGTCGCCCGCCTTCAGAATCAGATAGGACTTGAACTCCTCCGGCGTCAGGATCTCATCCTCCGCGGCGCCGACCCAGACCTTGGTGACCGACAGGTCCTGCGTCTCCGGCTTCACGGTCACGGTGTTGGTCTCATGTTCGGAGGTCCCTTCGTTTCCGAAGAACACCTGATATTTCGCCCGGTTCGCAAGTCCCGCGTGCGACCCGTCGTCCAGCACGTCTTTGCCGTTCAGAACGGGCCCGTCCTCCGGAACCTTCTCCCAGCGGATCCCGTCTGTCACGGTGCTGTCGTCTTTATCTGCGATCTTGGCCGCGACCTCTGCATAGCTTTCGGGATTGATCTTTGCCCTGAAGGTCATCTTGATCCAGAAGCCCTTGTCCTCCCTGTCCTCCAGCTTTGCATGGCTGCGGACCTCGTTCAGGAAGCCTTCCTTCAGGGTAAGCTTTACTTCTTTTTCATGAAGCTCGATCTTATAGTCCCGTTGATCCACATCCAGATCTTTCTGCCGTTCATTGGCGGCCAGCCCCGGATACGACGCGATAAAGTCATCGCCGTCGGACTTCGAGACCGTTCCTTCTCCCGTACCCTGACGGTCATTACTCTTGTAGGCGACCACAGACGTCAGTACCTTCGAGGCATCCTCTTCCACAAACAACAGATCCTTCGTCAGCTCATCGGAGAGAATCACCTGTGTGGCCCCGGACGGTACAAAGCCCATCACCGAATAGGTAAATTCCCTGTCGAAACAAATCAGGTCCGCATGCACCTTGTTTTCGACGTACTTTTCCTCCGTGGCGATGCTGTTGGTTGCGGTGAAGACCGGAATCGTCCCGTTCTCCGTCTCCCTTGCGGATTCCGTCATCGAGGAGAAGACATCCCTTCCGTCTATCGTCGTCTTCGCAACAGTCTCCGCATCCTCAAATGAAACCGGGACCTCGTTGATGCGGACTTCTTCTGCAATATATGAAGTGTCCTTCAGCTTCGGAAGATCCGTGACGGTTTTTTCCTTTTCCGCATCACTTTCCGATATGGTTACGGTCATCTCCGTTGAGCCATCGGGTGCAGCTGTGCCGACGCCGGTCACTCTCCCGTCAGCATCGGCATAAACCGCTTTCTTACCGCCGCTGCCGTCCACCGCAAGAATACGGAATGCGACAGAGTCAATGCCTTCCGGCCAGCGGTCTCCCGCCGCCGTGCTCCAGAGCTTCTTCACGATCAGTTCGCAGGTCTCCGGTTTCACGGTTACCGTGTTGGTCTTGTGGGATGATTCCGCCCCATCGCTCAGCCGGACAAAATAGCTTCCCTGGTTTGCCATGCCCTCATGCTCTTCATCGGAGAATACCGGCCAGTTCTTCATCTGCGCCGGATCCAGTGTCGTGCTTGTCGTCGCCGTATCCAGCATGCGGATGGTATAGCGATCGTAGCTCAGCCGGGCAACTGCGTTCTTATACTCCTCGGAATCCTGGTTCGTCAGCTTTGTCCACTTTGCCCCATCCTTTAAATCGGGTTTGCCATCCACGCCCGTTGTCGCGTAATAATGCTCTTCTCCCGCCGCATCCTTCACCAGCGCAAACAGATGACTTGCGCCCTCTGCGGCTTTCTCGATCACTGCGCCTTTGATTTCATATACAGCATTCAGAGCATCCAGTCTGGAATCACCGCTCAGGGGAATCAGCGCAACGGTATTATTGGCATCCGGCGCGCGGCCGATGTAACGATTGTCGGCATTGGTCCAGACCGATTTCCCGAAGCCTTTGGCGCCATCGGCGTCATCGGTATTCGGATCCAGTATTCTCCATGTATTGCCGGATTTGTCATTAAAAGGTGTCGCATAGTAATTGCCGCTCTGCGTGCGTGCGAACAGCCGGCTTGGAGCTTCCACCGCCCAGATGACAGGGTCCGGACCGACTTCGTTAATCAGGGCCGCGAGCAGGTTCAGGTCCCCGTTTGCAGATACATAGACTTTTTCCGCCGGAGAGCCCTGCTTGTTAAATTCCGCAGTGTCCTCTTCCTCCCAGCTCTTTGTCTTTCCTTCCACGCCTGCCGTCAACGCCTTCAGCGCTTCGAGGCTGCGATACTTATCCTGGATGCGGGCATTGAAAGTCAGCTGTACCCACTTCCCGCGGACTATACTCAATGTGTCGTCATGGTCGATGGTTACCTTCAGCGTCCTGTTTTCGTCCTCCAGTCGGACGGATCTTTGGAAATGAATCGTCCTGTCGCCGGCAGGTGTCCTGATAGACGCCGATTCGTTCATCAGGTTGATCGGATTGCCGTTGATGCCAGGCTCCCCGCCGAGGGATACACTCCCCTCTTCGCCCGTCTTATGATTGTTGGAGGTTTTGATGGTGATCGACCGGATAATCCGGGCGGGGTCAGTGCTTGCATGCCCTTCTTCGTCCGCAAATTCCAGCCCCTGCGGAAGCGTGTCGCTGATGGTGAACTCTGTTGTTTCGACAGGAACGTAGGCAAGGATGTCATACGTAAACTCCTGATCGAAGTTTACGATATCGTCATGAACATCTTTGTTCACGTATTTCTCGGCAATGGGCCTGTTGTCGTTGGACATCGGCGCATTGATCGGAATGGTGAGCTTATAGAAGAAATAGGACACTTCGTCAGAATACTCGATCGTCCCGTCTGAAGGGTTGTATTGGGTTTTATAGTGAGGGGTTGTATCTTTTTCATAATTCAGGTTTACAAGATCCGCCTCGCCGGGGACGAAAACATAATCATCATTTTTAACCAGCTTCACCTCCCCGTTTTCATTCACTTCTTTCCACTCGGAGAATTTGATGGTAATCGGCTTGTACAGATAATCTCCGTTTGAATCCTTCCGGATCTTTTTGGGATTGCCGGACTCGTCTGTATAAACAGGCTCCCCGAAAAGCACTTTGATATCGGCTTCTTTATTATTTGCAATCACCGCACCGAGGGCAGCCCTCCCCCTGTAATCGTGAGGGCTCAGCTCCATATCCTGTTCAACCGACCAGCCGTCGCGGGTCGTCGGTGATTCCGTCCCGGTATAAACAAGGGTATAGAGCCTTGTTTCTCCTATGGGATTTCCCTGATCGTCAAGTACCTCTGCAGCTCTGGGGAATTCAAAGCTCCCGGACCAGATGCTGTCGGCAGGATCAAATTCCTGTACCGTATCAAACTCCGTTGCCGGATTGGCGACACCGTCCAGAGGGATATCCGCCAGATGCGCTTCGCCCATAGCGGTATCCGCAGTCACTCGGATAGTGACCGGTGTCTTTTTTGCAGACGATGTCCATTCCTTCTGTACCCGCAGGATTGCCGCGGGTGTTGCCTGATCGGAGGGCTCGTCAAAAATGAAGGTGCCGTCTGCCGCCAGGCCGCCGCCGTGACGGGCAAGGTTGCCGACCACTTCCACCATCCTGGGCTGATTCATCTTCAGGTCCGTATCCAGATTCACCAGATTCAGGCGGCCGCCGGAGGACTCTGATTTATACTGCAGTCCCGTGTTTTCGTCATACCACTCTGCATCCTGCAGTCCGCTGATGGTAACCATGCCGCTCCCGCCGGTATCTGCATGGAAATCACTTCCGCCCGTAATGCCGGAGTGAGAAGGCGTTCCCTCCGGCGCCTGGCTGTTGTTGATCGCATCTTCCCTGTCAGAGCCGATCATGTTTTTATGATAGGCATTCAGGCCAAGCCTGGGCGCACCGGTTGCCCAGTTGTTATTGATGACGACCTGCGTGGGCTGATTTGCCGCAAAGACTGTATTTCCGTACGCACAGAGCCACACACCGCCGCCGGTACCCTGCGCGCCCGTGCCGTCCATATAGTCATCCGTGTTTCCGCGGCCCTGACCGCCTGTCACGCTGTCGGAGAGAATATCATCAGCTGCGTCCCGGCATGGATCAGGAGCGGAAAGCAGGGTCTGCATCGGCTGGTTCAGCTGATCCCAGCCGCTGCCCCAATGATCTGTGAGGATTTCGCTGTCCGGAGCCTTGGGAAGTCCGGACGGCTGCCCCTGCCCGCTTCTGGCCGCACTTTCACCGGAAACCGCCGCGTTGTCGTGCACATATAGTCCCCTGAGCACCACAGTATATTCATATTTCGGATGGTCGCCCATGACGTACATCGCGCCACCGAGCATACGCGACATGTTGAAGGAGAGCGTTCCGTTTTCAATAAAAACTCCGTCGGAGTCAGCGAGCACGGCACCGCCTCTGGTAAAGGCGGTATTCTCCGTGAGCGTGCCGCCTTCCATGAAGAATTCTCCGTCCTTACGTTTGTCAAACCACGGCGTATAATCCGCATCCTGCATCCGCCCCTGCAGCCAGTCCACGCCGTTTTCTGTAGCATAAACCGCGCCGCCGCCAAACCACGCCACGTTCTTTCGCATGGTTCCGCCTGTCATGATCAGGGCGCCGCCCTGTTCGGCGGTGGATCCGCCGCCGAACTGGACGCCGACGTTCTTTTCGATGACGCCCGATGCTATGGTTACTTTCGTCCCGCTTCCGGAGGCCATGATGCCGCCGGTGTCGGCGCGGTTATTCTGTATGGTCCCTTCGACCGTTCCCTCCGCGCCGTCTTTGTATATGACGGCACCGGCAGTCGCGGTGATGCCGGTACCCGGTGCGCCGCCGTCGATTCCGGCATCGCGGCTCCTCGGACGACCGTCGAATTTGGAAGCGTTCTTTTTCTGCGTCGCCGCATTCGGAACGCGGGGGATATTCGGGCCTGCGCCTTTGATATATTGTTTGATGGTCTGCGCATCGTTGTTTGCCATTCCATCTTTTACGATGTAGCCGACCAGATTGTTTTTGATCACTCCGTCCGGCCCCAGGTCAAAGACAGAGCCGCTCCCCTTTGCAACCACGGGGGCAACATAGCGCGGGGTCGTGTTTTTATCACGGGAGGTTATAAAGTCGGAAACGGTTCCGTTCAGCCTGGCTGTGCCTCCCTCAACCTCAATGAAAAAGCCTCTCGGAACATAGGTGCCGTTGACCAGATAGCCGGAAAATGATTCCTGTGTATAAACCGTATTGTCGGGACATCCCTGCGCCGGCGCGGAAAGGTCGGTTTTGCCGCTCAGCGTCACACCATTTTCGATGGTCAGGGAACCTCCCGGGCCAACCTTGAACATGGAATCATATCGGCCGTCGGCGGCATTTCCGCCGGCCTTTGAATAAATGGTATATTTCTGACCGACCTGAGGCTTGATTACGATGCTGCGGTTGCCGCCGATGCTGATTGTCCCTTCCGCAGGGAAATCAGCCCCCAGTATGATGTCCGTCTCCCCGTCGTCTATGGCCCCTTTTAGCTCTTCCCACGTTGTCACCGGATCCCCGGCATCGCGCGGCGCACCCAGAAGCGGCGCGGCAGACAGCGGCGCACGCAGGAGGTTTTCGACGTCCTTCTTCTCAGCATCTTCCGTCTTATCGGCCTCGGCCGCACTATCCGCGCCGTCCTTCGGAGGATCCGCTGCCGGGTCTGCCTGTTCTCCGCCGGGCTGTTCTGTTTCAGGCTGCTCTGCTTCGGGCTGCTCTGTTTGGGGCTGCTCTGCTTCGGGCTGCTCTGTTTGGGGTTGCTCTGCTTCGGGCTGCTCTGCTTCGGGCTGTGTTTCGCCAGGCTGCTCCGGCGGGGCTTCCGGTACCTTCTGTTCCTGCGGGTTCTGGGGATCCTGCTGTTCCTGCGGATCCTCTAGGTGCTGCTCCAACTGCTCCTGCGGGTTCTGAGGATCCTGTTGTTCCTGCAGTACCTCCGGTTCCTGCTCCTGCTGCTCCTGCGGATTTCCAGGATTCTGATCCTCGGGGACATCGCTGCTGCCCTCCGCAGGCTCGTCCGCAATGTCCTCCGGTATCTCATCGCCGCCCTCCGGCAGCGCATTGTCGTCTTCCGTTTCGGTCAATGTCTCCGGTTCGGCAGCGCTGTCAATCAGGTCGGGCAATGCCTGACCTTCCTGGTTCAGGATTTCGGGGGGATCGCTCTCTCCCGTGGTCTCGTCCGCAACCGGGTTTTCAACCGCCTTAGCCGTCATCGGTAAAAGCTGCAGCTGGCAGGTCACGATAACCGTCGCGAGAAATAAAATCATGATGCGGTGCAATCTATCTACTTTGGCTGTACGCATAAGAAAGAATCCTCCTGGAAGAGAGTATAAAGCCATTATTTTGACACGCCCGTCAAAATAATGGATCCATCAAAATATTCAGCAAAACCCATTGTTTCGCTCAATATATAGTACAATCAAAATGACATAAATGTCAATAATTGTTCTACGTTAATTCACTATTGTAATTCCCGAATCGGGGAAGAAATGGTCCTGCCGGTTTGTCAGAAAGCCTTCAGCGCGTCTCGTGATTGACGTACGCGTTCTGCAGCTTGGAATAGACGATCTTCTGCGCGCCGAAAATGCTGTAGTAATCAGAGAATGTGTACGAGACCGCGATCGCGATCAGGAAGTAGGGCATGCCCGCGTAGCCGAACATCTCGAAACAGATAAGCAGGGACGTGATCGGGCAGTTGGTGATCCCGCAGAATACGGCCGCCATGCCGATGGCCGTGCAGAGGTTCGTGTCCGCCTGGATGATATGCGCATACAGGTTGCCGAAGGCCGCGCCCACGTAGAAGGACGGTACGATCTCTCCGCCCTTGAAGCCGCTGCCCATGGTGATCGCGGTGAACAGAATCTTGAACAGAAACGCAAGACGCGGGACTTCCCCCGTCTCAAACGCGTGCTCGATGATGTGGATGCCGCTTCCGTTGTATACGTTCAGTCCGCACAGGAGCGAGAGCGCCGCGATCATGCTCCCTCCCGCGAAGACGCGCACGAACGAGTTCGGAAAGACCTTGTCGAAAAGCCTGTGCGCCCGGTGCAGCGCCACGCAGAACAGGATGCTGACCAGTGCGCACAGAAGTCCCAGGAGTCCCGCGCGGAACGCGCGTCGCACCGTGAACGCGGGGATCAGTTCGACCATGAACGCGTCCGGCACCGTTCCCAGTTTCCGGGAGAGGCCCGCCGCCGCAAGGGCCGAGATCACGCAGGGAACAAGCGACGCATAATACAGGACGCCCACGCTGGAGATCTCCATGGCCATGAAGGCGGCCGCCATCGGGGTCCCGAACAGCGACGCGAAGGCGGCGCTCATGCCGCACATGGTGATGATGCGCCGGTCGCCGTCATCGAGCTTCAGCGCGTAGCCCACGTTCTGTCCGACGCAGCCGCCCAGCTGGAGTGCCGCGCCCTCCCGGCCGCAGGAGCCGCCGAAAAGATGAGAGATCACCGTTCCTGCAAAAATGAGCGGCGCCTTGACGATCCGGATCCTGTCCTTTCCCGTAATGGCAGTGATGATGAGGTTGGTCCCCGCGTCGTGGTCCTCGCGGCACAGATGGTACAGCCCGGCAATCAGGAGCCCGCCGAACGGAAGAAGCAGGATCAGGTACGGATGCGCCATGCGCAGCTTTGTCACAAAACTCAGACTGTAGTAGAACGCCGTGCCGATCCCGCCGATCAGCACGCCGACAAGACCCGCGATAACCGTCCACCTGACCAGATACCGCAGGTTCTGCAGAGCATGTTCTTTCTGTTCCCGGCCGCCCATGAACTGCATCGTATGAAATCAGAGCCTCCAGTAGTCAAATTCCGGCGCGGGGTAGTCGCGTCGGTCGAAGATGCCCTTGATGTCCGCAAGGACCTTTGTCCTGTGTTTCGGATTGTAGAAGGACGCGATCTTTTCCGGGGTGAGGGACGCGAAATCCGAGTGCATGACCGCGATAAGCAGCGCGTCAAGATCCTTCAGCGCGCTCTCGTCTGCAAAGTCTACGCCGTACAGGCGCTTTGCCTCGGCTGCATCCGCCTGCGGATCCACGACGATCGGATCGATCCCGTACTCCTGCAGCTCGCGGTATATATCGATCACCTTGGTGTTGCGTGTGTCCGGGCAGTTCTCCTTAAAAGTAAAGCCGAGAATTGCGACGCGCGCGCGTTTTACAGGGATGTCCTGCGCGATCAGCTCCTTTACCAGGCACTCAGCCACATATTTGCCCATGTCGTCATTGATCCGCCTGCCGGCCAGAATGATCTGGGAATGATATCCCAGCTCCTCTGCCTTGTAGGTCAGGTAGTAGGGATCCACGCCGATACAGTGCCCCCCGACCAGCCCCGGCGTAAACGGCAGGAAATTCCACTTCGTACCGGCTGCCCGCAGCACGTCCTTTGTATCGATCCCCATCTTGTGGAAAATGATGGAAAGTTCATTCATAAACGCGATGTTGATATCGCGCTGGCTGTTTTCGATGACCTTGGCGGCCTCCGCGACCCGGATCGACTCCGCGCGGTGAACTCCCGCCTCGACCACCAGCTCGTATACCTTCGCCACGGTATCCAGCGTCTCCTCGTCCATGCCGGAGACAATTTTCGTGATGGTCTCCAGACGGTGCACCTTGTCGCCGGGATTGATCCGCTCCGGCGAATAGCCGATCTTGAAATCTATCCCGCACTTTAATCCCGACTCTTTCTCCAGGATCGGCACGCAGATATCCTCCGTCACGCCCGGATAGACCGTCGACTCGAAGACGACCACGCTCCCCTTCTGCATGTTCTGGCCGAGGATCCTGCTTGCGCCCTCCACCGGCGCAAGATCCGGCGTGTGGTCGTCATTGACCGGTGTCGGAACTGCGACGATATAGAACTTTGCCTCCCTCAGACGCGCCGGGTCTGCTGTAAAATCCACCGTGCTCTCCCGGATCGCCGCATCGCCCACTTCGTGGGTCGGATCGACACCGCTTTGGTATTGCCGGATCTTCTCCGCATTCAGGTCGAATCCAATGACATCAATCTTCTTTGCAAACGCCACAGCGATCGGCATGCCGACATAGCCCAGTCCGATCAGCGCAAGTTTTTCCCTCCGGTTTACCAGATCCTCATACAATCCCATTTCTGATTTCCTCCATATATGCTTCGACGACCTTTTTCCGGTCGAAGTACTGCTCCGCTTGTATCCTTGCCTGCGCCCCCATCGCCGCGCGCGCATCGTGTGTGAGCGAAAGGAAGCTCTGCAGCGCCCGGATCAGCGACGGTGCATCTTCCGGCGCGCACAGAAAACCGTTTTTCCCGTTTTCCACGATCTCGCGGCAGCCGCTGATATCCGTCGCGATCAGGGGCCTTCCCGTCGCGGCGCCCTCCAGCAGCACATTTGACATTCCCTCATGATAGGAAGGCAGCACGACCGCACTCATGGCCCGGTAGAACGGGTGCACGTCCTTGTGAAAGCCGAGGTATGACACGCTTCCCTCTTCTTCTGCCGCCTTTAAGAGATCACCGCAGTCACCGTCCGCATAGCCGACGATATAAAAATGCGTGTGCGCGTCATGGAGCGCGCGCGCCGCCTGCAGGTATTCTTCGATTCCCTTATCGCGCATCATCCGGCCGACAAAAAGAAAGCGCACAGCTTCGTCCTGGGGATAGGGCTCAGCCGGAAACGTCTCGAGGTTTACGCCGCTTCCCGCGACGACGCGGCCCCTCCCGCCAAGCAGTCCCTCCGTTTCGAACAGGCTTTTGTTCGCTTCATTCTGGAAGAATACGCAGGATGCACCCGCAAGACTCCTCCGGTACATGAAACCGACATAGCGCCGGACGAGTCCGCCGCGCCGGAATGCTGCGCCCAGGCCGGTGACCGTCACGATATACGGGATCCTCCTGCGCTTTGCGGCGAGTGCGCCGTACAGATTCGGCTTCACGGTGTAGGTCAGTACCATGTCGGGCCGATACCGGTCGAGCAGCCAAAGGTAGTCGCGGTACAGTCTGTACTCCGCGACCGGGTTCGTTCCGTGGCGGCTGAGCTTTGTCTGCACGACGCTGCAGCCGAGCGCTGTGAGTTCGTCAGTCTTTACCGTATCCGGCACGGAGACAATGACTTCCGAGCCATGATTCAGGAGCGCCTCCAGGAGCTCGCGCCGAAAATCATACAGACCTGCGGAGGAATTGGCAAGGATCAGGACCGTATTCACGCTCCCTCCCCCCGCAGGATCACGACATCATTGTATTTCATCATGACGACGCCGTCCTCGTAGTCACCGATATTCACGGGGTTTTCGATTCCTCGCAGGTTATTCAGATAAAGAGAGGGCATATCGAGGCCGCTCTCCTGTGCGTGCGGGTAACCGCCGCCGTAGCGCGGATTGACCTCCGACAGGTACCAGCCGCCATCCTGCAGGAACAGGTCCATGTCCAGCTGACCGCGAAAGCCTATCCTCTCCGCAAAATCCCTGATCAGGCGGAATGCTGCTTCGTCGTGGACGGACACAGCCTTGTCCGTCTCCCCGGCGCGCATCTTCAGCTTCTTTTTCAGGAACAGCGACACACACTTGCCGCTCAGCATATCCACGTAGAGATCCGCGCCGTATTCCTGTCCGTCCATAAAGGTCTGGATCATGAGGCTCCTGTCCCTCTCAAGGAGAAGCCGGAGCATTTCGCCATCCTCAACGCGCCGGATCTGCATGGACGCACTGCCGTCCTCCGGCTTTACAAACACAGGAAAGGACTCCTTCCCCTCCCGCATCGCATTTTCAAGTTCCTCCGCCGTCCTGTAGCACGCGGGCGTGCGGATTCCCGCTTCCCTGAGCGCCCCGAACATGCGGTACTTATGAAAGCTCGTCTCCACTGCGTCAGGCGGCGAGATCATCGGAGTGCATCCGAGCGCGCGGAAGCGTTCCGCATTTGCCGCAAGGAGCGACAGCTCCGGATCGATCAGGGAAAAGCAGCCGCGCACACGGTGCTTTTCAACCAGCGCAAGCACGCACTCCAGATAGCCCTCCGCATCAATCCGCGGCACGATTTCCCGAAAGTCCGCGTCGTAGAGGGCCGGAGCATAGGGCGAGCAATCCGCTGCTATGACCTTCCCTCGGTCGGGAAAGCCGCATTCCCGCGCCTCTTTTTCCAGTGCCTTTTTATAATATTGAACGATCTTGTTGCGCGATCCCGCGCTCAGGATCAGGATGTTCCTGTTCTCTTCCATTCTGTTTTCCCGGCCGCGCTCCGGCCGCTCATTCTCCGTTTCCGTCTCCGGCAGATTCGCCGGTGTTTTTCCCCTGGTCTCTGCGGATCGCAGCCAGATTCCCCTCCGCCTGCGCTGTGTCCTCCGCCACCTCCTCGGTGTGGCCGAGCACCACCGCGATCGTCCGGAAGAAAATCTTCATATCCAGTGCAAAGGACAGATTCTCCGCGTACTGCGCATCCAGCTCAAGCCGCTTGTCCCAGGAGATAAGGTTTCTCCCGCTCACCTGCGCCAGTCCCGTGATGCCCGGCCGCACGGTGTGCCGGAGCCTCTCTCGCTCCGTGTAGTACGGCAGGTACTCCACCAGCAGGGGCCGGGGGCCGATAAAGCTCATATCGCCCGTGAGGACGCTCCATATTTCCGGCAGCTCATCGAGACTGGTCCTGCGCAGGAGCTTCCCGAACTTCGTCAGGCGCAGAATATCCGGCAAAAGATTCCCTGCCTCATCCGTCGCATTCGTCATGCTCCGGAACTTGTGCATGGAAAAAATCTCTCCGTTCAGCCCGGGTCTCTTCTGTGTAAAAAAGACGGGCGATCCCAGATAGATCCGCACCAGCAGGATCAGCAGCAGATAAAGAGGCGAGAGGATCACCAGCAGCAGGAGCGAGAACAGGATATCCAGTATTCTTTTGACGTATCTGCGATACATCCGGCCGCCCGGTCAGAAAAGACCGCGGATGAGATCAATGATCTGCCGCATCTCTTCGTCCGTGTTCTTGATGTCGCTCGGCAGGCATACGCCGCGTGCGAAGATGTCCGCCGAAACATCCGCATCGCTTCCGGGCGCCTTCACGTAGTCGCACTCCGCGAAGACGGGCTGGAGGTGCATCGGCTTCCAGATGGGTCTTGTCTCGATATTCTCCTTTGCAAGCGTCTCCATGATCACCTGGGGCGTCACGCCGCAGTCCTTTGCAAGCGTGATGCATGAAAGCCAGTTGTTTGCCTCTCCGTCCGGATTCATGGGATTCATCGAAATCGCCGGGATATCGGAAAAGGCCTCTTTGTATGTCCGGTAGATCGCGCGCTTTTTCTCAAGGTGCTCTCCCAGGTGGAGGAGCTGTCCGCGGCCGATTCCCGCCGTGATATTGCTCATGCGATAGTTGTAGCCGATGGTCGAATGCTGGTAGTGCGGTGCGGGGTCCCTCGCCTGTGTTGCGAGAAACCGCGCGCGGCGGATCGCCTCCTCATCCTCTGAGAGGAGCATGCCGCCTCCGGAGGTCGTAATGATCTTGTTCCCGTTGAAGGAGAGGATCCCGTACTTCCCGAAGGTGCCGCAGGCCGCTCCCTTGTAGGTGCTGCCCAGTGCCTCGGCCGCATCCTCGATCAGCACCGCGCCGTGCGCATCACAGATCTCCCTGATCTCGTCGATCAGCGCAGGCGTACCGTACAGATGCACAGCGATGACCGCCTTCGCCTCCGGATGCTTTTGGAATGCCGCTTCAAGCGCCGCGGGTGACAGGTTCCAGGTCTCTTCCTCGGAGTCCACGAAGACCGGCATTGCCTTCTCGTAGGCGACCGGGTTGCAGCTTGCGGAAAAGGTGAGACTCTGGCACAGGACGGTGTCGCCCTCCCCGATCCCGGCGAGCTTTACGGCGAGATGGATCGCTGCCGTGCCGGAATCAAGAGCCGCCGCGTAGCCGCTTCCCACATATGCCGCCATTTCCTTTTCGAACGCATCGACGTTAGGCCCGAGCGGCGCCACCCAGTTGGTGTCGAACGCCTCCTGCACAAAACGCTGCTCATCCCCGTGCATCGTCGGGGAAGACAGCCAGATCTTTTTCTTTTCCATCTCCGTTCTCCTTATGATTCCTGTTCTTTGTATGTATAGGTCGGCACGATCCTCTGCACGATGCGCCGCACGTCCGGTGACTCCGCGTAGGCGGCGGTCTTCAGCTCGGACAGCTGCGCGTAGAATGCCGTCTCGTCAAATACCAGGGGATGGCCGATGTAGATCTGTGGATTCTTCGTGTCCTTCAGACCCTCCTCGGACATCAGCATCTCCTCGTATAGCTTTTCACCAGGCCTAAGGCCTGTGAACCGGATCTCGATATCCTCACCGACCCGGTAGCCGGAAAGGCGGATCAGGTTCTCCGCGAGGTCGAGGATCTTCACCGGCTCGCCCATGTCGAGCACGAAGATCTCGCCGCCCTTCGCGAAAGCGCCCGCCTCCAGCACCAGTGTGACCGCCTCCGGA
>CACZQP010000132.1 GCA_902783385.1 uncultured Lachnospiraceae bacterium
TCAAGAACGTACAGCGCACGAGCCGCAAAAAGATCCCGTTCGGCATCTGCCAGATCGGCAAATCCTTCCGCAACGAGATTACGCCCGGCAACTTCACCTTCCGCACGCGCGAGTTCGAGCAGATGGAGATGGAGTTCTTCTGTGAGCCCGACACAGACCTCGAGTGGTTCAAATACTGGAAGGATTTCTGCTGGCAGTGGCTTTTGTCTCTCGGCATGCACGAGGAGCATCTGCGCTTCCGTGACCACGACAACGAGGAGCTGTCCTTCTATTCCAAGGCGACGAGCGACATCGAGTTCACCTTCCCCTTCGGCTGGGGCGAGCTCTGGGGAATCGCGGACCGCACGGACTACGACCTGACGCAGCACCAGAATACGTCGGGTGAGGACCTGACCTATTTTGACGACGTGAAAAACGAGCGCTATATCCCCTATGTCGTGGAGCCTTCGCTCGGATGCGACCGCGTGACGCTCGCCTTCCTCTGCGACGCGTATGACGAGGAGGAGCTGGAGGGCGGCGATATCCGCACGGTCCTGCACTTCCATCCGGCGCTCGCACCGGTGAAGATCGGCGTCCTGCCGCTCTCGAAGAAGCTCTCCGAGGGCGCGGAGAAGATTTACACGCAGCTCTGCAAAAAGTACAACTGCGAGTTCGACGACCGCGGCGCGATCGGCAAGCGCTACCGCAGACAGGACGAGATCGGCACGCCGTACTGCATCACTTACGATTTTGACTCGGAGACGGACGGCGCCGTGACCATCCGCGAGCGCGACAGCATGGAGCAGGTCCGCGTGAAGATCGAAGATCTGGATCAGTGGTTTGAAGGAAAATTTACTTTCTGACAGGAGATTTTCAGTATATGAAACAGTTTACATCCAACGAACTCAGAAAAGCATGGGTCGATTTTTATAAGGAGCGCGGACACGTCGATGTCGGCGCGGTGTCGCTCGTATCCGACGGCTCGACCGGCGTCATGTTCAACGTTGCGGGCATGCAGCCGCTGATGCCGTACCTGCTTGGCGAAAAGCATCCGATGGGCACGAGGCTCTGCAACGTCCAGGGGTGCGTGCGCACGAATGACATCGAGTCGGTCGGCGACAAGAGCCACGTGACCTTTTTTGAGATGCTGGGCAGCTGGAGCCTGGGCGATTATTTCAAGAAGGAGCGCTGCCAGTGGAGCTACGAGCTGCTGACACAGGTCTTCGGGTTCGATGCGGACCATCTGGCCGCGACGGTCTTTGCGGGCGACGAAAATGCGCCGCGGGACGAGGAGGGCGCGCAGTACCGCATCGCCTCCGGTTTTCGCAAGGACCGGATCTTTTACCTCCCCGCGGAGGACAACTGGTGGGGACTCGAGTACGGACCGTGCGGCCCGGACAGCGAGATGTTCTATGTCGCGGATGTGCCGGACTGCGGCCCGGACTGCGGCCCCGGCTGCCACTGCGGCAAGTACACGGAGCTGGGAAATGATGTCTTCATGCAGTACGAGAAGCACCACGACGGGACGCTGACGCCGCTGGCACAGAAGAACGTGGACACCGGCTGGGGCCTGGAGCGGATCCTTGCCTTCTTAAACGGCACAAAGGATGTATATAAGACGGATGTCTTTGCACCCGTTGTTGCGCAGATCGAGAAGCTCTCCGGCGCGAAGTACGACGCGGACGATGAAAAGACACGTTCCATCCGCATTCTTGCAGACCATCTGCGCACGGCGGTCATGCTGATCGGCGACGACGCGAAGCTCCTGCCCGACAACACGGGCGCGGGCTATATCCTGCGGCGCCTGATCCGCCGCGCGGTGCGCCACGGCAGGACGCTCGGCATTTCCACAAAGGACATGCTCTTCCTCGCCGCGGTCTACATTGACGAGATTTATCAGGAAAGCTATCCGCGCCTTGCAAAGAACCGCACGTTTATCTTAACGGAGTTAGAGCGCGAGATGCAGCGCTTCGAGAGCACGCTGGAGAACGGCATCCGCGAATTCCGCAAGCTCCTGGATGCGAAAAAGCAAAAGGGCGAAAAGATGCTCGACGGCAAATCCGCATTCTACCTCTACGACACCTTCGGCTTCCCGCTGGAGCTCACCGTGGAGATGGCACAGGAGGAGGGCATAGACGTCGATGAGGACGGCTTTGCGGAGTCGATGCGGCAGCAGAAGGAGCTGGCGCGCAGCAACCAGAATTTCTCCGCGAAGCTCAATATGAGCAGCTCCGTCTTTGAGACACTTGACGAGAATCTTACGAGCAAGTTCGTCGGTTATGTCACGCTTCGCACAGAGGCAAAGATCCTGGCTATGGCGGACGAGAGCGGGCTTGTGGATGTCCTGAAGGAAGGGACAGGCGGCACTGTCATCACGGGAAGAACGCCGTTCTACGCGACGATGGGCGGCCAGAAGGGTGATATCGGCGTGATCGCGACGCCTTCCGGGACGTTTTCGGTGGAGGATACCGTAAAGCTCCCCGGCGGCCGGATCGGCCACGTCGGAAAGGTCCTGAAGGGCGAAGTGAAGACGGACGACATCGCAGATCTTTGCGTCGATGAGAAGACGCGCGCAAGGACCTGCCGCAACCACTCCGCGACGCATCTTCTGCACAGCGCGCTCCGCGAGGTGCTGGGCGATGCGGTCGAACAGGCCGGCTCCTATCAGGACCCCGACCGCACCAGGTTTGACTTCTCCTACGGACAGGCGCTCACGGGAGAGGAACTGGAGAGAGTCGAGACGCTCGTCAACGAGAAGATCGCCGATAACCTGGAGGTCAACACGGACGAGATGAGTCTTGACGAGGCGAAAAAGAGCGGCGCGATCGCGCTGTTTTCCGAAAAATACGGCGAGAAGGTCCGGGTGGTCTCCATGGGGGATTACTCGAAGGAGCTCTGCGGCGGCACGCATGTGAAGACGACCGGCGAGATCATGAGCTTCAAGATCCTCTCGGAGAGCGGCATCGCGGCCGGTGTCCGCAGGATCGAGGCCGTGACGGGCGACAATGTCAGGGCGTACTATCACACGATGGAGAGCCGCATGCGCGAGGCGGCAAAGCTCCTCAAGGCGACGGACGATTCGCTTGCGGATCACATCAGGAAGCTCCAGGAGGAGGTCAAAGCGCTCCGGAGCGAGAATGAGTCCCTAAAGAGCAAAGAGGCAAAGGACGCCCTGTCCGGGATCCTTTCCGGTGCGGAAAAGATCGGCGACATCACGCTGGTGACGGGCGCCTTAAAGGGCGTTGAGATGAACGCGCTGCGCGACCTCGGCGACCAGATCCGCGCGAAGGAGAAGGACTGCGTCGCGGTCCTGTTCTCCGAAAACGGCGGCAAGGTCTCCCTGATCGCAACGGCGACGGATTCCGCGATCGCAAAGGGTGCGCACGCCGGCAATCTCATTAAGGAGGTCGCACCTCTCGTCGGCGGCGGCGGAGGCGGCCGTCCCAATATGGCGCAGGCAGGCGGCAAGGACCCGTCCGGCATCCCGGCGGCGCTTAAGAAGGCCAAAGAGGTCGCGGCATCACAGCTTCACTGAGATTTTTCGAGATTTGCGGTTGACGGCGCGACATTGCAGAGATATAATTTTTTCTGTGTCTGAGAAGACAACTAAATAACCCGAAGGTCACCTTAGGGGGCTGAAGGGAGGGTAGAGAGATATGTCAAGTGTTATTGTGAAGGAAAACGAAACATTGGACAGCGCGCTTCGGCGTTTTAAGAGGAGCTGTGCGAAGGCGGGCATCCAGCAGGAGATCCGCAAGAGAGAGCACTATGAAAAGCCCAGCGTAAAGCGGAAAAAGAAATCCGAAGCGGCAAGAAAGCGTAAATTCGCGTAATCAGATGAAAAGGACCCCTTGATGTGCGCATCAAGGGGTTTTTCATAGGATAAGTGCAAATGCCGGAAAAGCTGCCCTTTGTCGTCAGGAAGTACGAGGTGCGCTCAGAAAAGATCAGTGCGCCGGTGAAATTCGTCTTCCTGACAGATTTTCACGACAAGGAATTTGACGCGGGCAATGCCCGCCTGATCCGAGAGATCCATGCCATTTCGCCCGACGCGGTACTGGTCGGCGGGGACATGGTCGTTTCCATGCACGCAAAAGAGGAGTCGGACGACTGGCTCCGCAGGTCCCGTCATCTTCTGGAGGAGCTCAGAAAGGACTTCCCGGTCTTTGCGGCGCTGGGAAATCACGAGGCGGCGCTCGCGGACGAAAAGAGGGGGATCCCGGCCTGCTTTGAGGCGTACTGCGGCATGCTGGATGATGTCGGCGTCACGCGCCTGGAAAACAGCTCCGCAGACTTTAGGGGAATCCGTATTCACGGACTGGCTCCCGATAGGATATACTATAAAAAGCTCCGCTACAGGCGGCTTGATAAAACCGTGATCACGACGCTTTTGGGCGATGCACCGAAGGAGGTTTTTTCGCTCCTTCTTGCGCACCACCCGCGTTTTTTCGCGGCCTATGCGGCATGGGGCGCGGACCTTACGCTCGCGGGGCACCTGCACGGCGGGATGCTGCGCATCGGAAATAGGGGCGTGATCTCGCCGGACCCGATGATCTTTCCGCGCTACAGCGGCGGGGAATACCACATCGGAAACAGGACGATGATCGTCAGCTGCGGCCTTGGCATGCACACGATCCCGGTCAGGATCTGTAATCCGCCGGAGCTGTCGGTGATCGCGCTTTTGCCGGGCTAGCAGGTTTTGACAGTGAAAACACAGGAACGAAACGGAAGAGTATTATGGCAATCCCTGTAAAACTGGAAGTGTTCGAGGGGCCGCTGGACCTTCTCCTGCACCTCATCGACGTGAATAAAATCGATATCTACGATATTCCGATCGCGATGATCACGGACCAGTACCTGGAATACATCCAGGCGATGGAGCGTGAGGACATGGGCGTGACGAGCGAATTCCTCCTCATGGCGGCGACGCTCCTCGATATCAAGAGCAGGATGCTCCTGCCCAAGACGCCGATCCCGGGCGAAGAGGGAGACGGCGAAGAGGTCGACCCCAGAGAGGAGCTGGTGCGAAAGCTCCTGGAATACAAGAAGATCAAATACATGTCGCAGGAGCTGCGGGACCGCGAGGACGCAGCCTCCATGACCTTTTACCGTGCAAAGCGGATCCCGCCGGACGTGGCGTCCTATATGCCGCCCGTCGACTACGAGGAGCTGATAGGGGATACGACGCTCTCGCAGCTCGGCACTGTCTTCCAGCAGGTCTTAAAGCGCCAGCACGACCGGATCGATCCCATCCGCAGCAAGTTCGGCGACATCGAGCGCGAAGAGATCGACATGGACGGGAAGAAGCTCTACGTCCACGCCTATATCAAAGAGCACGGCGAGGTGAGCTTCCGGGAGCTCCTGGAGCGCCAGGGGAGCCGTTCGGAGATCATCGTGACGTTTATCGTCGTGCTGGAGCTGATCAAGAGCGGCGACGTCTGCGTCTCGCAGGACCATATCTTCGGGGAGATCACGGTGCGGCCGGGACCGGGCAGGAAGAATGCCGGCGAAGGAAACGGGCTGCCCGGCGACGCCGAGGGCGGAAATGACACCATGGAAAAGGAGCAGGGCTGATATGACAAAGCAGGAAGCAATGGCGGCTTTTGAAGCCATTTTGTTTACGATGGGGGAATCCGTGGAGCTGTCGCAGCTTGCAAAGATCTCGGAGCTGACGCCGCAGGAGACGGAGGAGGTCATCGAGGCGATGCAGGAGCGATACAGCGCCGCGGAGTCGGGACTTGCGATCCGGCGCTTTGACGACGCGGTGCAGCTCTCGACGAAGGAGGAGCAGTTCGACAACCTTGTGAAGGTCGCGAGCGCGCCGAAGAAATTCACACTGACGGACACGATGCTGGAGACGCTCTCCA